>JANMAX010000105.1:0-20211 GCA_031360075.1 bacterium
CTCATCACCTGCCGGAACCTGCTCATCTACATGGAGCCGACGCTCCAGCAGAAGATCATCCCGTTGCTCCATTACGCGCTCAAACCCGAGGGCCACCTCGTGCTCGGGGCGTCGGAGTCGGTGGGGCCGTTCCGCGGCCTGTTCGAGACCGAGGACAGCAAGCACAAGATCTTCGCGAGACGGTCCGGGCCGGTGCGACTGCCGGTCGGGCTGCCGGTCCCGCGTTCGCGCGCCGTTGCAGCCCCGGCCGCCGCCAGCGAGGGCCCGGACGGGCACAACGGCGATGTGGCGCCGTTGCGATCCGGCTATGCCGGCTCGGAGCTCCATCGCGAGGCGGACCGGCTGCTGCTGTCCCGCTTCGCGCCGCCCAGTGTGCTCGTGAACACCGAGCTCGAGATCCTGCAGTTCCGTGGCAACACGGAGCCCTACCTGGCCCCGGCACAGGGCAAGGCCAGCTTGAACCTGCTCAAGATGGCTCGCGAGGGCCTGCTGGTGCCCTTGCAGGCGCTGATGCAGACCGCGAAACGCGGACTCGTCCCGGTACGTGACGAGGGCCTGAAGTTCAAATCGAACGACGCCCTGAAGCGGCTCAACCTCGAGGTCGTGCCGCTGCGTGGCAGTGCGCCATCCGAGATGGCGTTCATGGTCATCTTCGAAGACGTCAGCATGCCTGAAGCCTCTCCCGTTGCGGCCCGGCCGAGGGGCGGGGCCAGACCGGGGCCCAAGTCCGGCCCGCGGGCAACGAGCGAAACCTCCGAGGCGAGTGTCACGCGCCTCGAGCACGAGCTCGCCAGCACGCGCGAATACCTGCAGTCGCTCATCGAGCAGCAGGACGCCGCCAATGAAGAGCTGCAATCGGCCAACGAGGAAGTGCAATCGGCCAACGAGGAACTCCAGAGCATCAACGAAGAACTCGAGACTTCGAAGGAAGAGATCCAATCCAGCAACGAGGAACTGAGCACGGTCAATGACGAGCTTGGCAATCGCATCTTCGAGACGGGCCAGCTCAACAGCGACCTCACCAATCTCATCAGCAGCATCCAGACGGCCATCGTCATCGTTGGGCGGGACCTGCGCATCCGGCGCTACAGCCCGATGGCGGAGCAACTGCTGAACGTCATCCCGACCGACATCGGGAGGCCGCTCACCGACATCCGCATGAACCTCGAGGTCCCTGAACTCGACGTGTTGCTGACCCAAGCGATCGATACCGTCAGCATCCGCGAGCGCGAGATCCAGGACAAGCAGGCACGCTGGTACTCCCTGCGCATCCGGCCCTACATGACGCTCGACAACAAGATCGATGGCGCCGTGCTGATGCTCATGGACATCGACCAGTTGAAGCAGGCCGAGCAGGCCATCGTCACCGCACGCGACTATGCGGAATCCATCGTGGGCTCGGTGCGTGACCCGCTGCTCATCTTGAATGCCGATTTGAGCGTTCGTACGGCGAACGAGGCGTTCTACACGACCTTCAAGGTCAGCCGCACGGACACCGAAGGGCGCTCCCTGTTCGAACTGGGAAACGGGCAGTGGAAGATCTCCGAACTTCGCCAGCGGCTCGAAACGGTCCTGCCCATGCGAAGCTCCTTCTACAGCTTCGAGGTGACGCAGGAGTTCGAGACCATCGGCCGGCGCACGCTATTGCTCAGCGCCCACCCGCTGGGTGACGCGGCCGGCCTGCCCCCCGGCATCCTCGTCGGGCTGCAGGACATCACGGAACTGCTGCATTTCCAGATCGCGCTCCGGCGCTCTGAGCTGCGCTATCGCCGGCTGTTCGAGGCGGCCAAGGACGGCGTCCTGATCATGGACCCGGCGACGCGCAGGATCATCGACGCCAATCCGTTCATGACCGAACTGCTCGGCTACACGCACGAGGAGTTGCTGGGCAGGGAACTGTTCGAGATCGGCCTGCTCAAGGACGAAGCCTCGAGCCAGGCGGCATTTCGGGCGCTCCAGGACGACGGCTTCCTCCGCTACGACGACCTGCCGCTCGAAACCAAGACAGGACTGCGCCGTGAAGTCGAGCTGGTCAGCAATCTCTACCGCGAGGCCGAGGACACGATCATCCAGTGCAATGTTCGGGATATCACCGCGCGCAAACACAGCGAGGCACTGGCGCGCCAGCTCGAGCTGGATCTGGCCAAGCGCGCCGAGGAGCTGGCGGCGATCGACATCGAGAAGGGTCAGTTCCTCGCCGTCCTGGCACACGAGCTGCGTTCGCCCCTGAACGCGATTCGAGGCTGGCTGCAGATCCTGCAGCGCCCGGGTCGCAGCGAAGCCGATCTTGAGCGGGGCCTCGACGTCATAGACCGCAACAGCAAAGTGCAGATCGATCTGATCAGCGACCTGCTTGACGCTCACCGCATCGGCGCCGGCAAGGCCTCGCTCGAGTTGCAGGATATCGATCTGTGCGATTCGGTCGAAGCTGCTCTCGCGACAGCCGAGCCTGCGCTGGCCGAGAAGAACATCCGCCTCGAGCGCGAGTTCACGCCCGGGTCGTCACCCGTTTCCGCCGATCCCGGCCGGATGCAACAGGTGCTCGGGAATCTGCTCACCAATGCGCTCAAGTTCACGCCCGCGGGCGGCACGATCCGTATCACGCTCCGTCATACGCCATCCCGGGTCGAACTGCTCGTCGCGGACAGCGGCGAAGGCATCAGCGCCGAAGCGCTCCCGCACATCTTCGAGCCATTCCGCCAGGCCGAGTCCGAAATCAGCCGCGGTCACGGCGGCTTGGGGCTGGGCCTGACCATCGCCTGGCAGATCATGCAGATGCACGCCGGCAGCATCGAGGCCAGGAGCCCCGGCAGGGGCCAGGGCGCGACGTTCACGCTCACGCTCCCGCTCCGGTCAGTCGTGAGCCCGAACCATCACTCCGTGTCGCCAGCCAGCGCGATCGCGGCACCGCCGGGGTCGCTCCGTGGCGTCATGGTACTGGTCGTCGATGATGAGCCCGACGCCCGCGAGCCGGTGCGGCGCGTGCTCGAGGAGGCCGGCGCCGAAGTCGTCGCCGTGGCTTCCGCCGCGGAGGCCCTCGAGGCGGTCCGGCAACAGCGGCCCGACGTGCTGGTGAGCGACGTCGCCATGCCCGGAGGAGACGGCTACCAACTCATGCGCAGCATTCGCGAACTGCCCCCCGGACGAGGCGGCCGAGTGCCTGCCATCGCACTTACCGCATACACGGCGGCAGCCGATCGCGAGCGCGCGTTGAGCGCGGGCTTCAACCTGCACGTCGGCAAGCCGGTCGAGCCGGCGGCACTGATCGCGGCCGTCGCCGCGCTGGCAGCGCCTGCCGGCGCCGACATCGCGGGCTCCTGACATGCCCCCCCAGCCGATCCGGGTCCTGGTCGTCGACGATCATCCGGATATCACCGACATACTCAGCTACGTCATCGGCGTCGATCCGCAGCTGGAGTGCGTCGGACGCCTGCACTCGGCCGATCGACTGGCGGAGGAGATCCGTGCGCTCCGCCCGGATGTCATGATCCTGGACGCCAGGATGCCGGGCATCGACCCGCTCACCGCCCTGGTCGGGATCACGCCGGAGTTCCCCGGCCTCAGGACCATCTTCTATAGCGGCTATGACGATCCGGAATTCATCGAGCAGATCATCGATGCGGGTGCTTGGGGCTTCGTCTCAAAGGGCCATGCCTCCGACGCGGTGGTGAGGGCCATCCACGCGGTTGCGGCGGGCAAAGTGGTGTTCCCCGAACGCCGCCGGCGTACGGGGCTCGCGGGTACCGAGCCGCCCGCTGCCGCCAAGGCCCCGCCAGCGGCGGCCGGTGCCGACGGACCGTGATCACGGAGCCTCCGCCCCGCACTGCGTGAGCGCCGCCGGCGGCGTGCCCACCGCTGCAGCCGCGCTCAGGTCGAGACGGCGTCACCGGGCTGGGCGCTCAGCGATTCGAGCAACCGGCTGATGGCCTCTGGAGCGACCGGCTTGACGAGATGGGAGTGGAAGCCGGCTGCCTTGGTGCGCATCCTCTCTTCGGCCTGGCCCCAGCCCGAGAGCGCCACCAAATGGGTGCGCTTGCCCCATGGCAGCGCGCGAATGCGCCGGGCCACTTCGTAGCCGTTGACGATTGGCATTCCGAGATCCAGGAACACCACCTCAGGCCGCGTCTGCTCAGCGAGCTCGATGGCGGCCTCGCCGTCCAGGACGAACTCGACCTCGTGCCCCGCGATCTGCAGGAGCACCGTCAGGCTCTCGGCGGCGTCACGATTGTCGTCCACCACCAGGATGCGGCGCGGCGCCGCGGCGGGACCCGGTGCCGCGAGCGCGACCGGACCCGCCGTCGAAGCCGTCACGACGGGCAGGGTCAGGATGAACTCGCTGCCATGCCCGATCCCGGCGCTGCGGGCCTCGATGCTCCCGCCATGCAGAATCGCGATCTGGCGGACGAGCGTCAGGCCGATGCCGAGCCCGCCTGCCCGCCCACCCGGGCGCTCCACTTGCGCGAACAGTTCGAAGATCTCCGTGAGCTTGTCGCTCGGGATACCGATGCCGTTGTCCTTGACGGACAGCGTCATGGTGCCGCCACGAGCCGCGACCGTCAGCTCGATCTGGCCCCCCGTCGGAGTGTACTTGGCCGCGTTCGAGAGGAGGTTGCAGAGCAACTGGATCAGCCGCGCACGGTCCGCCAGCAGTTCGACAGGCTGCGCCGGCATGTGGAGCAGCAGGCGGATACCGCGATCATGCAACTCTTCATGGCTGGCCTCCAACGAGGCATCCACGACGGTCGAGATGGCCAAACGTTCCGGGCGGATCTCGAGCGCACCGCGGGTGATGCGCGAGACATCCAGCAGATCGTCCAGCAGCCGTGCCAGCTGCTCCGTCTGCCGCTCGATCATATCGATGGGGCTCTTGAGGTCCGGCAACTGGGGCCCCTTGAGCTTCAGGATGCGGGCGGCGTTGCGGATCGGGCCCAGCGGATTGCGCAACTCGTGCGCGAGGATGGCGACGAACTCGTTCTTGCGCCGGTCCGCTTCGCGCAACGCGTCCTGCGCCTGCCGCAGTTCGGCATAGTGCTTCTGTTCGGTCAGGTCCATGACCACGAGGCACGTGCCGAGCGCGCCTTCGCGCCGCGCGCTGATGCCGAGATACACCGGCAGGAGCGCGCCATCAGCCCGCCGCAGGGTGACTTCGATCTGGACCTCGGCGGCGTGCACGTCTGGTACCATCGCCTCGAATTCGGCCCGACTTTCGCCGGCCAGGAAGTCGTAGATCGGTTTGCCCACCAACTCGTCAAGCGACCGCCCGAGCAACCGTTCGAAGTGAAGATTGCCGTGCACGATGACGCCGTCGGTCGTGAAGGTTGCGGCGGCCTGGGGCGTCTGATCGACCATCAGCCGATAAGGCTTGTCCGCGGGATCCAGCGTGAACACCTGTTCGCGGTCCCTGGCCACGAGCACGGCGTCGACTTCGCCCGCACGGAGCGCGCGGAGCGTGTCCTCGGCCTCCGCGAGCAGGTCTCGCAGCCGCTGGTTCTCCTGCTGCAGTTGCTCGATGGTGGGGGTACTCATGGACGCGCCTGGGGCGGTGTCATGCGATAGGAGTCCTCGGTTCGGCCGGCGGCTGTCGCCAATTCATGATGGGGTCGCGGCTATGATCTGGCCGGCCGGAGTTGCAGCCCGACGAGCGTACGCTCCAGGTCGGAGAGGTCGCCGATCACCTTGCGGATCGGGGGTGGCAGCTTCCTCACCAGGGTCGGGATCGCGACGATCTGATCCCCCTTGGCCAGCAGCGGATGGAGCAGGAGGTCGACCACTTCGATCCGGTACTTGCCGGGCAGATGGTCCTCGCACAGCTTGGTGAGGTTCTCGAGCGCGGCCACGGACCGGGCCGTCTTGCCGGCGACGTACAGCCTCAGCTCCCAGACGGTCGAATCCGCGTCGTCAGCGCCCTTCAGGGTTCCCAAGGATTCGGGTTCCGGCCCGTCAGCGTTCACTTGCGCCCCCCTGGAGTCGGGTGCTTGCGCGAACTGTTGCTCACGCTGTGGGCTGGCGGATTCGCCTTGCGGCTATGCGCCAGTTTCTCCAACCCCTCCGCGGCGCGACCCGCGGCAGCCTGCTCCTGGCCGATGAGCAGTTCGAGCTCTTCTTCCTCCGCCGCGAAGCGTGAGCGCTGCGTGCTGATCCCGGCATCCAACGCCTCGCGCTTGCGTTGCAGGTCACGCTGGCGGCGCTCGATCTCCTCTTGACGATTGCGTACTGCAGCCTGCTCACGCGCCTCCTGGGCCAGCCGCATGGAGCCCGTGAGCACGCCCTCCGAGCCCACATAGACGTCCCGGAGTTCGACGCCGCGGTCCGTCAGCAGGAACTCGCGGATCTGGTTGGAGTGCGCCATGCCACGCGACTTCAGGACATACATGGCGCGGTTGCGCTCGCCACCCAGCTCGACGTCACGCACCAGCAGCCAGGTGTCGGCGAGCGAGGAGACGCCCACTTCGCCCTCCTCCTGAACACCTCCGCCGAGCGTCAGGCTCGTGAACACGGCCGTGATCTGACGGGCCTTCAGGAAGTCGATGAGACGTGTGAGCATCCCTTCGGCTTCGGCCGGGGTCCCGGCCTTGAGGAAGTTGGTGATGGGGTCGACGATGACCACGCGCGGCTCGAACTCGCTGACTAATTTGTGCAGCGCGGCCAAGTGCGTCTCGAGGCCGTACGTCGTGGGCCGCGTGGCGTGCAGCCGCAGCATGCCTGCTTTGAGCCAGGGCATCAGGTCGAGCCCGATGGAGCGCATGTTGCGCACCAGCTGGCTCTCGGATTCCTCGAACGCGAAGTACAGGCAGCGCTCGCCACGCCGGCAGGTGGCATCGGCGAAGTGCGCCGCGAGACTGGTCTTGCCACTGCCCGCGGTTCCCGAGACCAGCACGCTGCTGCCGCGGTAGACCCCGGCGCCCCCGAGCATGGCATCGAGCCCCGGGACACCTGTGGTGATGCGTTCCTCGAGCGCTTCGTGCCGCAGTCCGAGCGAAGTGATGGGCAGCACCGAGATGCCATCCGCATCGATCAGGAACGGGTACTCGTTCGTGCCGTGAGCCGTGCCGCGGTACTTGACGATGCGCAGCCGGCGCGTCGAGAGCTGCTCGGTGACCCGATGGTCCAGCACGATGACGCAGTCGGAGACGTATTCCTCGAGGCCATGACGAGTCAGCGCGCTGTCGCCGCGCTCGCCCGTGATCACCGCGGTGACGCCCTTGTCCTTGAGCCAGCGGAACAACCGGCGCAGTTCGGAGCGCAGGATGGCAGCGTTGGAGAACCCGCCGAACAGCGTCTCGATGGTGTCGAGCACGACGCGCTTCGCGCCGATCGTCTCGATGGCGTGCGCGAGCCGTATGAACAGGCCCTCGAGATCGTATTCGCCGGTCTCCTCGATCTCACTGCGTTCGACGTGGACGTAGTCGATCAGCAACAGTTTGCGCTCGACCAGGTCGTTCAGATCGAAGCCCAGGGAGGCGACGTTCTGCGCCAGTTCCTCAGCGGTCTCCTCGAACGCCATGAACACGCCCGGCTCACCCATCCGGGTCGCGCCGCGGACCAGGAACTCCATCGCGAACAGAGTCTTGCCACAACCCGCACGACCACTGAGCAGTGTGGGTCTGCCGCGCGGCAGTCCGCCCCCGGTGATCTCGTCCAGGCCCTCGATGCCGGTGGCGGCTTTGGGCAGCGGACGGTCCTGCTTCGGTGGGGCTGGGCTCATGGCTTGGCGATCTCCGGCGTTGGAGCAGTCCGCTATCGGCGGGTCGTCCTCGGGCGTGGGCACACGACGACTCCCACCACCCGTCACCCGGGCAGGGGCCCCATATTGTCAGTAGCAAGTTCAAGGCCAGCGACCAACCAAGCTGACAAACTCGACGCAACACCTTGTGGACACAAGCGATAGTGGGTGATGCGGGGTGGCCAGGCAGGGGTGGATCGGAGCGGTCGGTGTAGACCGGGGCGTCCTCATTTGTAAGAGCTACTGGCCCGGCACGCCGGAGGTGCGCACCGCCAATCGAGCCGGGTCCTTCGGAGTGCGAAGTTCCTAGCGGCGCCCGCTCAAGCGCCTCGTGCCCTGCTTGGGGATACGGGGGCCGCGATCGATCTCGAGTTCGAACTCGGCGTCGGCCACCGCGCGCAGCGCGATCTCCTTCACGGTGGCGCGCACACTCGTGCCACGCGCGTCGTGGATCGTGCCGCTCAGCGTCACGCCGGACGCCAGCGAACGGTTGATGCCGTGCTGCGCCAGTCCGCGCAACTTGCCGATGACCTCCGAATCGGGCAGCCGTGCGCGCTCGCGCAGGAAGTCGCGGATGTCCACCCCGCGGAGCCAGGCGAACCCCTGCACCAGCACCTGTTCGGTGCCGATATCGAAGTCCAGGTCCGGAATGCTCATCTGGCCGCTCGCCACGTCGAGATGAGGCGTGCCCGTGAAGTACAACCTCCCTCGCACACGGCCGGACAACGTCACGCCCAGTGCCACGCGCCCGCCGCCAATGCCCGAAAGCTTCACATCGCTGATGCGGATCTGGCGACGATCCTGAGTGATGGTACGACCGACGAGCGCCCGGCGCAGCAGTGCGCTCGCCACCGGGTAGCTGAACGTGCCCTCCACCGTGACATGCGCGCTCGAGCCAGCTCCGGCCGCGAGCGGGGGCCCGCCCACGCGCAGCGGCGGCAACGGGCGCTTGGGTTCGCGGATGGCATTGGTCACGATGCGGGGGGCGGCGATCAACCGGAGCCGCGTGGTCACCGTATCGCCCACCGCGCTCAGTTCACCGATCTGTGCAGCATAGGGGTTGACCTCCAGGTAGACACCCTGGGTCAGCTTGATGCGGCGCTGCAGTTGGGACCATAGCCGCTCGAACCGGTCGCGCACGGGCCATTGCGCAGCCGCACGATCGAAGCGCACGAGTTTCCGCTCCAGCATCTGCCGCGTCGATGCGATCACGCGGTCGGTGACATCGATGCGCAACATCGTCAAACGGCAGCGGTCGCGCGCTTGGTTGCTGTACGGTTCCAACCGTGACACGCGTGTCGCGGTGAGCAACTGCCATTCCGGTGTCAGCCGGGCAGTCGAGACCAGCGTCGCTCGCACACGCGGCCGCGGCTCGTTTCCAGTGCCACAACCCGCGCTCAACTCGGGACCGATGGGTGGTCGGTACCAGACGTGCGCGGAGTACTCGACGACGGCGGAGATGGCCAGCGTCTGCCCGCTGACATGAACCGCGAACGGCGAGCGACGCACCGCGAAGCCATAGCTGGCTCGGACATTGCTGCTGACGGGCAGGCGCTGTTCGATGTCCCCATACACGCGCGGCACGGCGGCTTCGAGCGAATCAAGTGCTGGCGCAAGATTGTAACGGACCACCGCTTCGATCACAGAGGGGGTCACGCCGGCGTCCACGTCGGGGGAATCGGCGACCACCTGCGGCGGGGGCGCATCGAAGATGAATGGGCTCGCGATGCGATGCCGGACATAAAGCCCCACCGTCAGGATCACGGCGAGCACGAACCCGGTGAAGACCCGGATCGAACGGTGCGAGGCGAAGCTCACCGGGCCAGCACGCGGGGTTGTTGCGGTGAGATCGGACAGTCCGGCGGCGCACCAGAGTCGCGACGAGGACTCCCGCTTCCGGGTCCACAGGAATCTTCCACCCGCCCTCCGATCCGCTGGCAACATACCGATTCGTGAGCATACACGACCGCGGAGGTCCAGCGGTCAGGGCTCATGCAGGGGGTTGCGGAGCCACGCGGAGCCCCCACGAGCAGGGAGCGCTGGGACCGGTGAGTGGAACCTGTTCCGACACGCACCACGCGGGCACGCTCGCGTCATGCAACCCGCAGCACAGGACTGGATGCATCCATGACACGGCTCGATTTCATGTCAGGATGCGACAGGGTAGGTGCCGATACTCGCATTGCGGGGCCCACCCCCCGGGAGGGCATGGCCATGTCGAACACGAAGATGGCGGGGCGACTCGAAACGTTCAGCCCGCTCCACCTGATCCGACTGCTGCAGGACGCACGCGTCACCGGACGACTCGAGTTCATCCGCTCGAATCAGCGCGTCAATCTCTTCATCGAACGCGGCGGTACCGTGTTCTGCACGTCCAGCGGCAGCCGGCTGCAACTCGGCGAGATCCTGGTGCGTCATGGTGCGGTGCGCCAGGAAGTCGTCGCACTTGCACTCGCGCTGCAGGCGGACGATCCCGGCAAGCGCATCGGCCGCATCCTGGTCGAGAGTGGTTCGGTCACCGAGGATCAGGTGCGTGACGCGCTTGCCACCTCACAACGGCAGATCCTGTGCGAGGTATTGCTGTGGCGTGACGGCACGTTCCAGTTCGTCGAAGGCGAACTCGCGGCCAACGAGGACACCCGTATCGAACTCGACCCCGACCGATTGATCGCGGGCCTTTTGACGTTCGCGGGCGTGGCGCTCGCCCAGCTGAGGGACTCGGAAGCGGCTTAACCCCGTCGGTCATGGTTCGCGGCGGCGCGTGACAGTTGCCCTGCTGCCGGTCCGGAGTCCGCGTCCGGCTGATCCATCCGCTCCGCGATCGCGCGTAGGCAGGCCGCGTCCTGGAGCATGCGGCTCATGCGGAACAGCACCTGCGTTTGCATGGTGAAGTGACCGTCGATCAGGTCCAGCAACGGCCGCGCGATCGCCCACATCTCGAAATGCTCGTCCAGCAATCTCTGGATGGAACCCAGAGTCATCGCCGACTCCCGCGATGCCGACCGCGTGCGCCGCACGCACCGGACGGGCCGCGTTCGACGGACGGCGGCGGCCCTGGTCCAGCGCCAGGGACGCTCCCATGCCAGCGCGACACGGCACATGAGGCGCGCCAGGGCCGCCGGGGTCATGGCTGGGAAGTGCGGACGGGCGCTTCACTCGCCACCGCCCGTGGCCGGTGTCAGACTGCACCACCATGAACGTGCTCGTCACAGGTGCCAGCGGGTATATCGGTGGCCGCCTCGTCCCCCGCCTGCTCGCCGCAGGCCACCACGTGCGTTGCATGGCGCGCGACCCGGCGCGTCTCGCCGGACGGCCGTGGCCCGGCGCCGAAGTGGTGGCCGGCGACGCACACGAGCCGGAGTCGCTCGATCGCGCGCTGGCCGGCATGGATGCGGCGTACTATCTCATCCACTCGCTGGCCGCGGGTGAGCACGGGTTCGAGCAACGCGACCGCGATGCCGCCGCTGCGTTCGGGGCGGCGGCGGTGAAGGCTGGCGTCCGGCAGGTCATCTATCTGGGCGGTCTCGGCGAGACTCGCAAGGAGCTCTCGCCCCACCTGCGCAGCCGTCACGAGACGGGCGAAGCGCTGCGTGCAAGCGGGGTGGCGGTCACCGAGTTCCGTGCCGCGGTCATCGTGGGCTCCGGCAGCTTGTCGTTCGAGATGATCCGCTACCTCACCGAGCGCGTCCCAGTGATGATCACGCCGCGCTGGGTGAGCACACGCTGCCAGCCGATCGCGGTACGCGACGTGCTCGCCTACTTGCTTGCGGCCCTCGGCAACCCAGAAGCCATCGGGCGCCTGTTCGAAATCGGCGGCCCCGAAGTGCTGACGTACGGCGACATGATGCTCGGCTACGCGCGCACGCGCGGCCTGACGCGCTGGCTGGTGCCGGTCCCCGTGCTCACGCCGCGGCTGTCGTCCTATTGGGTGGACTTCGTCACGCCCATCCCCAAGGCATACGCGCGCACGCTCGTGGAGGGCATGCGCACCGAGGTGGTGGTCACCGACGACACCGCGACCCGTCTGTTCGGCATCGCAGCGACGCCTTACCTGGAAGCGGTGCGGCTGGCGTTGGAGCTCGTCGAACACGGCGAAGTCGAGACCGACTGGGCGGGGTCGTTCCCCGCCAGCCCCCGCGACGGCGGTGTCTCGTTGGAGCAGCGCGAGGGACGAGTGTTCGAGCGCCGGACACTGCACGTGCAAACCGATGCCATGCGCGTGTATGAGGTGTTCACCGGGCTGGGTGGCAAGCGCGGCTGGTTCCACTCGACAATCCTGTGGCGCATACGGGGTGGGCTCGACCGGCTCATGGGTGGTGTGGGCATGCGCCGCGGCCGCCGGCACCCTGACGAACTGCGCGCCGGAGACGCGCTCGACTTCTGGCGGGTCGAATCGGTGGAGCCGGGCAGGAGCCTTCGGCTGCGCGCCGAGATGAAGGTGCCGGGCCGCGCCTGGCTGGTGTTCGACGTCCTCCCCGACGGCCCCGGCCGCTCACGGCTCATGCAGACGGCGGTGTTCGAACCACGCGGGCTGTTCGGTGTCCTCTACTGGCATGCGCTCTATCCGGTGCACCAGATCGTGTTCTCGGGGCTCATCACTGCCATCGGCAGGCGGGCGGAAGCGCGGAGCAGGCTGAAGTGACACGCGTGCGCCGCGACGTCCTGGCGCACGCTGGAGCAGGCCGAGCGCACGGCACTCCCCGGAGCCGGCGGAAGCCAACCGGGACGGCGCGACAGCACCCCTGCACCCTGCCGTCCATGCCAGCGGCACCGGCCGAGCGAGACGGACAGGCCAGACCGCTGTTCGCCTGCTGAGAACACAGGGATACCAGCACCGCTGGCGTCCGGGTGCGGGCACATGCTCCGGTGGTCACCCCAGCGGATTCACCCTTTCGGATGCGCGGTGATAGTGGGACTCTGGCTGCGTCCTGCCACTGCACTCCTCCCCCGGAGGTACTGTATGCGCACGCTCCTGACGTTCGTATTCACCCTACTGTTCGCGTTCCCCACGTCGGCCCAGATCGTCCAGATCACCACGAACGTCTCGGTCAGCACGACATGGGGTCCCACAGGAACCGTGGTGGGCACGACGTTCTGGGTGCGCAACTCGATGGCTGTCAATGCCGGGATCACACTCACGATCCAGCCGGGAGTGGTGGTCAAGTTCGACCCGAGCCGGTCACTGACCATCAACGGCACACTCACGGCGATTGGCACGGTCGTGGACTCGATCGTGTTCACCTCGATCCATGATGACAACAACCGCGCCGGGGACACGAACGCCAATGGCAATACGACGCTGCCGAACCCGTCCGACTGGTTCTACCTGCGCTTCGCCGATGCCAGTCCGGACAACAGCCAGTTGACGTTCTGCGACGTCCGCTATGCGGGCGCCGGCAGCAACGGCGCGCTGTCGTTCGACAACTCGTCACACAGCATCACGAACTGCGTGATCCGGCGCTCGTTCTATGGTGTCGACTGTCAGGGCAACTCCTCCCCGACACTCGTCAACACCAGCATCGAGGCCAGCACCCAGACGCCCATCGTCATCGACCTCACCGCTAATCCGGTGTTCTCGAGCCTCGTGTTCTCGAGTGCCAACAACCAATACGACGCCATCGGACTGCGTGGCGGAACTCTCGCCTCGGCGGCCGCATTGCCCAAGCGCGGTGCCAGCATCGGCGGCAACACCATCGGCAACGTCACCTACGTACTGCTCGGCAGTCTGACGATCTCGCCGTTTGGCAGCCTCACCGTCAGTCCGGGCGTGGTCCTCAAGCCCACAGGCGCTTTCATCATCACCGTCCAGGGCGCGTTGACCATGAACGGCACCGCGGCGGCAGGCGACACCATCACGTTCACGTCGATCCACGACGACAACTTCGGGTCGCCGAGCGACACCGACAACAACGGCTCGATTGTCGCCCCTGCGCGCGGCGATTGGGGCCGCATCGTGTTCGCGGCCGGCGCCACGGGCTCGATTTCGCGCTGTCGCATGCGCTTCGGCTCGAACTCGGCGTCTTTGGGGATGATCGAGATGACGAACCAGTCCGTCATCGTCCAGAACAGCGTGCTGAGCGAGGCGGCGCATGGCCTGGCCCTGTTCGGCACCTCGAACCCGGCAATCACGAACGTCGCCATCAACAATTGTTCTTCCACGCCCGTGCTGATGTCGGTTTCCGCAAATCCCACATTCACCGGTGTCACGTTCACGGCCAACGCCATCACGGCACTCGGTCTGCAGGGTGAGGACATCGCTGTGAACTCGAGCATCATCGCGCGCACCCTGGGCGGGTTCACGAACATCACGTACTACGTCATGAACGGCCCACTGCACATGCTGAGCCCGGCGATCCTCACAATCGCGCCGGGCGTCGTCGTCAAGAACCAACTGGGCGGCGGGGGGTTCATCATCGACGGTGGACTGGTGGCCGACGGCACGCCGGCGCAGCCCATCGTGTTCACGTCCGAACGCGACGACCTGTACGGCAATCCCGCCGACACCAACGGCGACGGCGCCATCGCCGCACCCGCACAGGCCAACTGGAGTTACATCCGCTTCACGGCCACGACGAACGATGCCGTCAGCAAGCTCGACAATTGCCGCGTCACATATGCCTCGAACGGCCCATTTGACGGCTACAACCCGGGACTCTGGATCACGAGCGCGGCGCCCGCGATCACATTCTGCGTGGTCTCCAAAGCCGCCTACGGCATCCGCATCGACGGCGACGCGGCACCGCTCATCGCCGATTGTGACATCAACAACTGCGCCTCGGCCCCGATCGTGATGAGCGTGCAGTCCGATCCCACCATCGCGACCACGAACACCTATTCCACCAACGGCTTCAATGCCCTGGCGCTCATGGCTGAGACCATGTCGCAGAACGCTACGCTCAAGTTTCGCCCCGGCGTGGGCTCCCCGACATTCGCGTACCTACCCACCGGTACCATCACGGTTTCGCCGGGCGTCACGCTCACGATCCAGCCGCAAGTGGTGATCAAGCCGTCATCTTCGTTCGTGACATTCAACGTGAACGGCGCTCTCAACTGCGTCGGCAGCAACGCCACGACTGGACGCGTCGTGTTCACGTCACGCCGCGATGACAACCCGATCTATGGCGGTGACACCACACCGAACGACCCCAGCACGCCGCAGGCTGGCGACTGGGGGTACATCCAGTTCAACGACACGGCGGTCGATGCCGCGTGCACGCTGCGCAATATCCTGTTCCAGTTCGGCAGCACCAATCAGGCAGCCGGCGTCGTGTTCGCGATCAGCTCCAACCCGACGCTGGCACGTCTCGAGTTCTTCCAAAACGGCACGGCGTTCACGTTCTCCGGCAACTCCAGCGCGCATCTCGATTCCACGGTCATCCTCAACTGCACGCTGCTACCGATCACCCAGTCACTGGTGTCGAACCCCACATACACCAACATCACGCTGGGCAATAACCAGTACACCGCGCTCGGACTGCTCGGCGAGACCATCGCACAGGACGTCCGCACCCCTGTGCGTACACTGGGCACATACAACAACATCCAGTACATCCCCGAGGGCAACATCAGCATCGCCTTCGGAGCCAAGTGGACGATCGACCCCGGGGTCGTCATCAAGCTGGGACGCGTCTTCTCTGAGCCGTTCGGCAATACCATCACGATTGATGGCGCCCTGGTGGCGAGCGGCAAACCCGACAGCCTGATCGTATTCACCTCGAGCGCCGACGACGCGTTCGGACAGGACACGCGCTCCGACGGGGTGCTCACTGCACCCGCCCCGGGCCAGTGGAGCAATATCGCCTTCACCGGGATCTCGAACGATGTCGCCACCGTAATGGCTTACTGCAGGCTTCGCTTCGGCGGGTTCGGCGGCTCGGCCCTGCGCTTCACGAACTCGGGCCAGTCGATGTCCAACTCCATCATCACCAGCACTTCGGGCGCCGCGGTGAGCATTGAGGGCAACTCGACGCCGGTGTTCACGAACTGCCAATTCGACTCGTCCACGAATGTGCCGGTGCAGTTGTCGCTGGTGAGCGAACCGGCGTTCAACAACGTGCAGTTCCTCGGCAACACGTACACCGCACTCGGCCTGATCGCCGAGTCGATCGCGCAGGACGTGCTGTGGAAGATCCGGGCGGTCTCGGGCCGCAACAACATGCCGTACCTGTTGCAGAGCACCATGACCATCGGCCTGGGCGCCGCGCTCAGCATGCAGCCCGGCGTCATCGTCAAATCCACGGGCGGCGGCAGTCTGGTGGTGCAGCGCGCCATCCAGTGCGAGGGCCGCACCGACAGCCTCGTGGTGTTCACGTCCTATCGCGATGACTTTTATGGCGGTGACACGAACAATGATGGCGGGCTCACCGCCCCAGCGGCAGGCGACTGGAGCTACGTCACCATCGAGGGCACCGCCATCGACCCGCAAGTCCGGTTCAGGAACACGGCTTTCCGCTATGGCGGTTCGGGCACCACCCAGGGTGCACTGCGCTGCGTGAATTCCTCGCCGAGCGTCGACTCGTGCCTGTTCGCGTTCAACGCCGTGGGCATCACGGTCGAGGGCGCGAGCAACCCCGTGGTGCGCGGCTCCAGTCTGTTCGGCAACACGAACTTCGCTATCAGCAACACCGGCAACTCGTTCTGCGTGAGCGCGGAGGGCAACTGGTGGGGCGCTGCGAACGGCCCCGGTGACGCGTCTGCGACAGTTGACCTGTGCGCGCTGGCTAAAAATGACGGGCTCGGCGACAAGGTCAGCAATAACGTCGATTACCTCCCCTTCGCGGCGAGCGGTATCCAGAACCCGCTGCTCGGTGATGTCAGCCTGAACGGCCAGGTGCTGGCGTTCGACGCATCGCTGGTGCTGCAGGCAGTGGTCTCGAGCATCGTGCTGACTCCGCTCCAGACACTGGTGGCCGACGTCACGGGTGCCGGCGGCGTCTCGGCGCTCGATGCGACGTTCATCCTGCGCTACGCGGCCGGCGTGATCCGCGCGTTCCCGGCCGCGGCCAACGGCCTGCGGCCAGCGACTCCGGAGGGCACGATGGCGCTGGCCTGGCACCGCATGGTGCAGGCCGGCACGTTCGGGTTGTCACTCGGCACGCCGGAGCGCACTTCGGGCGGCTGGGATGTGGCGCTCGTCGCGACCGGCAACGCTCCGCTGCACGCCATCGAGTTGAAACTGCAGGGCGCGCACGCGGCCGGACTGAGCGGCATGACCCCGGCCGTCGAGGGCACCCTGCACGCCGAGCACACCACGGACGGCGTGAGCCGGGTGGCCCTGGCCGCCATGGACGCCATGCCGCAGGGCACCGTGGCCGTGCTGCACTTCACGACCAGGGACGGCGGTCCGGATCTGGTCCTGGCGGAAGCCCGGGTCAACGAGGTGCGCGTCGAGACCACACCACGCCTGCCTTCGGCCAGCGCGATGGCAGCCCCGAGTCCAAACCCCGCCAACCAGACGGCGGCCATGCAACTGGCGATCAGCGCGGCCGAGCAAGGGGTGAATGTGCGCGTGCAAGTGGTCGACATCGCGGGCCGCGTCGTGCGCACGCTGCACGATGCCCCGCTCGCAGCAGGTATCCACACGCTGGCGTGGGACCTGAGTGATGCGCGCGGACTGCCTGCTCGTGCCGGGCTGTACTTCATCCGTGCCAGTGCCGGCCGCTGGCAGGCCACCCGACGCCTCACCGTCGTGCGCTGACGCGCGGACAGGAGCCCGATATGCGCGCCTTGTCTCGCGTCCCTCGCACCCTTGCCGGCTTCGCCGCGATACTGCTCGCGGGGATGCTGGCGCCCCCGGCGCAAGCCGTACAGGTGAGCGCCGCCAGTGTCAGCGGGCTGGCCGGCGCCACCGTCGATGTGGCGATCAACACCAGCACGCTCCCCGTGGACTCCGTAAGGGCATTGCAGTTCGAGCTCAACTTCAATCCCGCCATCGTCACACCCACCGCCGTGCTCGAGGCAGGCGCGCTCACGGGCGCCGCGGCCTGGGGCGCAGCGCAGTTCTCGGTTCAGCAGGTGAATGCGTCACAGGCTCGGCTGTCGGTGAGTGACGCCGGCGTCACGCCACTCTCGGGAGCCGGCCCGCTGGTCTTCGTGCGCTTCACGATCAACCCGGCACTGCTGGGCGGCAGCGCGACGTCGCTCGCGTGGGTGAACTTCACGTTCAACGAGGGCGGGCCCAACGACACCACGACCGCCGGCACCATCACGGTGAATCCGACGCCGCAGATCTCGGTGAACCCCAGCACGGGCACCTTGCATCGCGGTGCGACGCTGCAGTTCTCGGCGTCGGGCACGGTCACGAACCCGGTCGCTTGGGCCACCACCGACCCCAGCATCGCGACCATCTCGGCCGCCGGCCTGCTCACTGGCGTCGCGCCGGGCAATGTTCGCGTGTACGCGGTCGATGCGGCCGCGCGGCGCGACACCACCGACGGCCTCATCGAAGTGCGTGGCATGCGTGTCTTCGTCAACAGTGCCACCGTCGTGCAGGGTCTGGAGGTGAGCGTGCCGCTCGTGACCACGACGCTCAATGGCCTCGGCGTTCGCGCCGGGCAGATCACGCTCACCTACAACGCCAGCCTGCTCACGCCCACTGCGGTCACGACACCGGCCGGCACGCTGCTCAGCGGATTCGGCCCGATGGGCTTCGGGATCCCCACGCCCGGCACGCTGGTCGTGGACTTTGCCGGGAACCATGACCTCACGGGCGTGGGCACACTGTGTCAGTTGACGTTCAGCGCGTCCGCCACGCTCACCGGCACGTCGACGCTGGCAGTGATCTCGGCGCTGTTCAACGAGACCCTGCCCGCTGTCACGACGAACGGTTCGATCACCGTGACGGGGGTGGGCACGCTGAACATCTCGCCCGATCAGGTGACGTTGCTCGCCGGCCAGACGCAGCAGTACACCGTCACCGGGGCGCCGACCCCGACGCCGCCCATCGCCTGGAGCGTGCTCGAGCCGGCGCGCGCCAGCATCACGAACAGCGGGCTGCTCACGGCGCTCACGGGCGGCGACACTCAGGTGCGCGCCCAGGACGCGCTGGGCGCACTCGACTTGACGACCGCGCTGCACGTCTACGATTTCGCCGCGACGCTGGGCAGCGTGCAGGCACCGCCGGGCGCCACGGTGCGCGTGCCGCTCGTCGCTGACCGCACCGTGGGCGCGCTCGGGATCTACTCCCTCCAGTACACGGTGCAATGGACCGGCACCGCGGTCACCGCAGCACGCGCACACAACTCCGGGCTCGCGGGGCCATGGCAACCGAGCGGGGTCGTGACCCTGGCCGCCACTCCGCGCATCACCATCGCGGGTGCCGGCGCGACACCGCTTGGCAACAGCGGCACCGAGATCCACACCATCGAGTTCGACCTGTCCCCCGGCGCCACGCTGGGCACGAACATCCCGCTCACCGTGACCACGCTGGTGTTCAACGAAGGTGAGCCGCGCGCGCTGGTGACCTCGGGCGCCATCCAGGTCCGCAACACGGCTGATGCCGGCGGCCCGGCGGAGGCGCGGTTCAGCCTGCAGCCGTGCGAACCCAACCCCATGCGAACACGCGGTGCCATGCGGTTGTCACTGGCGCGCACCTCGGGGAGCGTGCGCCTGGGCGTCTACGCACTCGACGGCCGCTTGGTTCGCCAGTTGCACGACGGGCCACTCGGCGCGGGCCCCCACGAGTTCACGTGGGATGGCCGGGATGGCGCCGCTCGCACACAGGCGGCAGGGCTCTACTTCTGCCACCTCGAATCCCAAGGCCGATCGCTCACGCGCAAGTTCGCGCTCACCCCGTAGGAGCCCGCCGCCATGCGCCTGACCCACCCACTCGCAGCCGTAGCTGCCGCGCTGTGGCTCGCGCTGGTATTGCAGCCATGGCACGCCCAAGCCGCCGACCTGCACATCACGCTGCCCGCACTGGTGGCCGCGCCGGGCTCCACGGTGGCCGTGCCGCTCGACGTCACCCCGGGTCCCAACGGCTTCGGCATCGTGGCGATGGACTTCACGATGCCACTGAACCCCGCGGTCGTCGCTTCGTCGTCGTTGATCACCGTCGGGTTCTTGAATTTCTGGGGACCTCCGTTCGTGAATACCACCGCTTCACTCGCGGCGGGTGCAGCCGCCGGGCTGACCACAGTCGTGAGCGCTTCGCCGCGCATGTGCACCGTGATGATCACGGTCAAGGGCAGCGCGCTGCCAGGCACGGTGATGCCGCTGACGTTCTCGACGCTGCGCTTCAATGAGGGCGCCCCGAGTTGCGACGTCACGCCGGGCAGCCTCACGATCACAAGTGCCGTCGATGCGCCACCGCTTGTTCCATCAGCCGGCGCGCTGCTGGCACCGCGTCCCAATCCCGCGCGCGGCACGCTGAATGCGGAGTTCACGCTTGTGCGCGGCGGCGACACACGACTCACACTGCATGACCTGCAGGGTCGGGTCATCCGAGTGCTGGCTCTAGGGCGCCTCGAGGCGGGCTTGCATGAGTCGAT
>JANMAX010000127.1:0-5646 GCA_031360075.1 bacterium
CCGCCGCTCGCCAGCTCCATCAGCCCCTGTTTCTGGGCGCGGGCGTCGGTGAAGGCGCCCTTCTCGTGGCCGAACAGCTCGCTCTCGAGCAGTTCGCTCGGGATCGCGGCGCTGTTGATCTCGACGAACGGCTGGGCGTGCCGGCCGCTCATCTTGTGGATCAGGTTCGCGAAGTACTCCTTGCCGGTGCCGCTCTCGCCCTCGATCAGCACGGTGGTGGTGTCGCCGCGCGCCACCTGCTCGGCGATCGTGTACGCGTCCTGCATGGCGGGGCTGGCCGAGTGCAGGAAGTCCTCGTCGGCGAACGCCTGGCTGCGCAGCCGGCGCAGCTCCAGCCACAGCTTCTGGGACTCGAGTGCGCGGGCGGCGAGCGCGACCAGTTCCTCGTGCTGGAATGGCTTCTTGACGAACCAGAACGCTCCAGCGCTCATGGCCTCGACCGCGGTCTCCAGCTCGCCGAACGCGGTCATCAGCACGACCGCGACTTCGGGTTGGATGCGCTTGATCTCGCGCAGCAGATCGAGCCCGCTGCCGTCGGGCAGCTTGAGGTCGAGGAAGGCCAGGTCGGGCATGTCGCGTTCAAGTGCGACCCGGGCCTCGCGGACGGATTCCACGCCGCGCACGACGTGTCCTTCGTCCTCGAGCGCCTTGACGACGAAGTGGCGGATGGAATCCTGATCCTCGACCACGAGGATGTTGGCTTTGCTCATCTCATACCTCCCTGCGAATCCAGCGGCAACTCGACGGTGAACGTGGCGCCGTGGCCGGGCTCACTGTGTACCGTGAGGTTGCCGCCGTGACGCTTGACGATGGCTTGTGTGATGTAGAGCCCGAGTCCCGTGCCCTTGGGCTTGGTCGTGAAAAATGGTTCGAACAACGTCTTGAGAGTCTCGGCATCGATCCCAGAACCTTCATCGCTGAAAGTCACCTGGACGATTCCGGTACTGCCGGGCGTCTGGCTCAACCCCACCCGGAGGCGGCTGCCGGCCGGCGAGGCCTCGGCGGCGTTCTTGAGCAGGTTGATGAACACCTGCTGCATCTGGTCGGCGTCGTGGGGCACCGGCGGCAGCCCGGGGGCGAAGTCGCGGGTGACGCGCACGCCGCGCTCCTCGAGCGCGCCGGCCACCGACTGTTCGGCGCGCTTGAGCGTGTCCTCGAGCGGCTTGGGGCTCAGGTTCAGCTTGCGCGGGTGCGTGACGTCGAACAGATCCTGGACGATGCGGTCCAGGCGGCGGATCTCGTGGAGCACGAACTCGACGTTCTCGGCCTCGGCCGGCTGCGACGCCACCACCTTCGACAGCCGTCGCACACCCATGCCGATGCCGGTCAGTGGATTGCGGATTTCGTGCGCCACGCTCGACGTGAAGCGTCCGAGCGCGGCGAGCTGGTCCATCTGGCGCGCGCGTTCCTCGGCAGCCTTGAGCGGTGTCAGGTCAAGGAACGTCGCGATCGCGCCATAGGCATGGCCGTTCTCGTCGCGCAGCCGCGAGGTCGTGAGCCGCACCGGCAGCGGCGTGCCCGCCGGCGTGCGCAATTGGGTCTCCAGCCTCACCACCGGCTGGCCGGAGGCGAGCGTCTGCAGGATGTGCGCCTCGCACTCCTCGCCGCACAACTCGGCCACGGACAGGCCGCGGGCGGCGTCCTCGGGCAGGCCGAGCAGGTCCTGTGCGGTGCGATTCAGGCTCAGCGTGTCCCCCTCGCGCCCGAACGCCACCAGCGCGCTCGGCATGGAGTCGAGCACGTTGGCCAGGAAACGCTGGTTGCGCGCCAGGTCATGCACGAGCCGCGTGTTCTCGACCATCGGGGCCAGGGCGAACGCCACGGATTCGAGACGAGCCTGTTCGCCCGCTGGCGGAGTCGCGGCATCCGGGCCGCGGGCGGCCACGAGCACGCCCAGGAGCGGCAGGTGCGCGCACGATGCACAGCGCTGCTGGCCGTCCTCCTGCGTCGAGCGCCATTCGGCGGGGTCGCAGCCGGGAGGCGGCGCCAGCGGGGCGCGCCCGACGATGCAGTGCTGGCAGTCCGGGTGCGGCGCATGCCCGTGCGGCCCGGTGGCGGGCTCCAGCGGCACGCACGCGAACCACGACTGGTCCGCGAACACGCGCGCCAGCGGATGGCCGCCCGGGAGCACGAGCGCGGGATGACGGGCGGGGTCATGGTGCTGCACCGAGCGGTCGTGCCACAGCGTACGCGGGATCGCGCCACCCGAGCCCACGAGCGGGACTTCGATGGGTGTCAGCGTGTCGCCGTGTGCCCACGTCCCGGTGAGCACGCCGCGGGTGCGGTCGACGAGCAGCAGGCCGACCTGGTCGAAGTCGAGCACGCCGCGCAGGTAGCGCGCCACCAGGCGCGTGGCTTCAGCGGCATCACGCGTGCCGGCGAGCGAGCTCGCGACTTCGCGCAACGACACCAGCTGGACGTGCGTTTCGATGAGGCGGCGATGGGACAACTCGAGGTCGTCGACGAGATGGCCCAGCACGGTCATCAGCGCCTCGGGCTCATCGAGCGCGCCGATGGCAGGCGTCCCGTGTCCTTGGGACAACCCGCGCACTTCCTCGGCCCGGCGCAGGAGCACGCGCAGGCGTTCCCGGTTCGATTCGGCCATGGGACCGTATCGCGCGTCACCGGAGGGGGCCGGTAGCGCGGTCTGCTGGAGACCACCGGAACCGCAGCGCCGGACAGGGCGGGTGGACGATGCGGTTCTGTGACGTTGGATGTCGCGGAGCGGGGCCTCCGGCCCCGCTGTGCTGGTGCTGCCGTCCCCGGGCGGGCGTCTCAGGCTCGTCCCGGGGTGCCGTGTGTTTTGTGTGGCGGGGGCTTCTCGGCCCCCGCGAGTTCGAATCTCTAGGCTTGGTCCACGAACTCGCGGACGGTCTGGGCGACGTGCCGGATCTGCTCTTCGGTCAGCTCGGGATAGATGGGCAGCGCGATCGTCTCGAGCGCGGCGGCCTCCGAGTGCGGCATGTCACCACTCTTGTAGCCCAGGTGCGCGAAGCACTTCTGCAGGTGCAGCGGCACCGGGTAGTAAATTTCGCAGCCGATACTCTTTTCGCCGAGCAGCTTCTTGAGCTCGTCGCGCTTCGGCACGCGGATGATGTACTGGTTGTAGATGTGACGCGTGCGCGGGTCGTGATAGGGCCGGCCGACACGCGACCCCTCGAACAGGGCGTTGTAGAGCGCGGCGTTCTTCGCGCGCTTCTCGCTCCAGCGGTCCAGGTGCTTCAGTTTGACGCGCAGGATCGCGGCCTGCAGTGCGTCGAGGCGCGAGTTCGTGCCCACGAGCGAGTGGTGGTATTTGGGTTTGGCGCCATGATTGCACAGCAGCCGGGCCTTCTCGGCCAGCTCCGCGTTGCCGGTCACGATCATGCCGCCGTCGCCGGCCCCGCCGAGGTTCTTGGACGGGAAGAACGAGAACGTCCCGAAGTCGCATTGCGAGCCCGAGCGCTTGCCCTCCCACTCCGAACCGATCGACTGCGCGGCATCCTCGATCAGGTAGAGCTGGTGCTTGTCACAGATGGCCTTCAGGGCAGGCAGGTCGCAGCACTGGCCATACAGCGACACCGCCACCACGGCCTTCGTGCGCGGCGTGATCGCGGCTTCGAGCCGGTGCGGGTCCAGGTTGTACGTCCGCGGGTCGACATCGACGAACACCGGCGTCGCGCCGTTATTGGAGATCGTGCCGGCGGTGGCGAAGAACGAATACGCCGGCGAGAGGACCTCATCGCCGGGGCCGATCCCGAGCGCCCACATCGCGATGAGCAGCGCGTCCGTACCGGATGCGCAGGCCACCGCGTGCGGCGTTTGCGAGTAGCGCGCGATCTCCTCCTCGAATGCGGTGATCTCCGGGCCGCCGATGAAGTGGCAACTCTCCATGACGCGGCGCACGGCGTCATCGACCTCGGCGCGGATGGTGTCGTACTGCGCACGCAGGTCCAGCAACGGCACTTTGATCGTGGTGTTCGTCGACATCCTCGGACTCTCTCTCCGGGCAGCCCCGGCGTGCGGCCGGTGGACCTAAGCGTCCACCCAGCCCTGGTTCTCGAGCAGTTGTTCCACGGGCACGTCCCGCCAGACCTTCGCGGGCTTGCCCATCACGATGGTGCGGGCCGGGACATCACGCGTCACGGTGGAGCCGGCGGCGACCAGACCGTCCTCGTGGATGGTCACGCCCGGCAGCGTCACGCTGCCAGCCCCGATGCGCCCGCCCTTCTTCACGGTCACGCCCTTGAAGTGCTTGAAGCGCTCCTGCGTACGGCCGACGAAGTTGTCGTTCGACGTCACCACGCCGGGGGCCACGAAGACGCGGTCCTCGAGCGTGGAGTACGCGCACAGGTAGCACTCGCTCTCCAGTTTGCAGTAGCGGCCGACGCTGCAGAAATTCTCGATCGTCACGCCGCGGCCGACGATGGTGCCGCGCCCGACCGTGACGTTCTCGCGCACCGTGCTCAGGTCGGCCATGAGCACCTTGCCGTCGATGGCGGCACCGCGGTACAGCACGACGCCGGTGCCGACGATGCTGACATCGCCGATGGTGAGCGGCGGCAGTTCCTGTTCCTTGGTGGTCGCGGAGTTCGCCGCCTTCATGGGCAGCTTGCCGAGCGAGGCGTGGTCGTCGATGCGCACGTTCGAGCCCACGACCGTGTCGGCATGGATGACGACGTGGTTCCCGAGCTTGCAGCCTTCGCCGAGCGTGACATTCGCGCCGATGACGCAGAACTCGCCCATGGTCACACCGGCGCCGAGCCTCGCGGTGGCATGCACGACGCTGGTCACGCGACCTCCAGCGGTAGCGGCTCGATTGCGACCGGCTGACCGCCGGACTTGAGCGAGCGCTGCGCGGCGTCCAGCACCTTGACCACGCGCAGGCCGCCGAGTCCGTCGGTGAGCGGGCGCTTGCGCTCGCGCACGCACTCGACGAAGTGCAGGCACTCGAGCCGGAGCGGTTCCTGCAGCGAGATCTTCGGGATCAGGATGTCACCGCTGCGCACCGTGAGTGCGTCGCCGTACGACACCACCTGTCCCGAACGCTCCACCGCCTTGTCGTACACCTTGATCTTCTCGCTCGCCTCCATGTCGTCGAACACCACCATCTTCTGGCTGCCGACGACCGTGAACTTGCGCAATTTGTGCGGGTCGAGCCACGAGACGTGCACGTGCGCGGTCTGGCCGCCGGGGAAGCGCAGGTCCACGAACACGACGTCTTCCACGCCGGGCTGCAGGAACGCGGCGCCACGCGCGGCGACATCGACCGGTTCCTGATCCATGAGATGCAGGATCACGGACAGATCGTGCGGCGCGAAGCTCCAGAGCGCGTTCTCGTCCTTGCGCACCTTGCCGAGGTTGACGCGCTGGCAATAGATGTAGAACAACTCGCCGAGCTCTCCCCCGGTGACCATCTTCTTCAGGTACTGCACGCCGGGGTGATACAGCAGCAGGTGCCCGACCATGAGCACGCGGCCATGCTGCTTGGCGAGGCGGCAGAGTTCCTCCGCGTGCGGGACCTCGAGCGTCAGCGGCTTCTCGACGTAGACGTCCTTGCCCGCCTCGAGCAGTGCCTTGGCCAGCGGGTAATGGCTCACCGCCGAGGCCGAGACCACGACGCCCTGGACCTCGGAATCGCGCGCCACGTCGGCCACATCGGCCACG
>JANMAX010000048.1:0-7019 GCA_031360075.1 bacterium
TCAGCAGCGCCGCCGCCGAGAGCTTGGACACGCGGCGGGACTTGAGCACGCAGGCTCGCAGGTCATATGCGTTCGACGAGGCCGAGCCGGCGGCTGCCGGCAACGAGGCAGATGCGATGGCCTTCATGTCCATCATGACAACACTCCGCAACGGGGGCTCAGTCGCGGGGGCGAGCGCCAACCCTATCATGCGCATTCTGGGCTGCGACCATTGCGCGCACGGCGCACAACGCGGGGCTCGACGACAATTGTGCGGGTGCACATCGCGCGAGCCGATGCGCGACCGTGCTACGACGTCTGCAACGCGGCCGGCAAACGAGCCTCGCGGTGAGGCCTGTGCGCCCCGGCAAAGCTGTCAATCGAATTCTTGCCATTGAGCCCTGCAGAAAGAATGCAACGGCCAAGGAGAGGACCCGGCGGTTGTTCCCGCGGTTGAGCTGCCGACCGTCTGTTGCATTGCTTCGGCGTCGGTCAATAGCTGGACGCCGGCCTGCGGGTGCAGCAGTGGCCCGTCACCAGGGGACGAGCCCGCTTCAGAACTTCTTGGTCCAGTCGGCCGGGGCTTTCCAGTCCACGGCTCTCCAGCGTTGGCCGTCATAGTGCATGATCGTGCCTTCGTAGCCGACAGCATAGATGTCGTGCGCGGAGCTGCCCCAGATGCCGTGGAGGGCGTTGGTGGTGTTGCTGGCCATGCTGGCCCAGCGGGTCCCGTCGTAGTGCAGGATCGCCCCGGCGTCCCCAACCGCGTACACATCGTTAGCCGACGTGCCCCAGATGTTGAAGAGAGTCGCCGTCGTGCCACTGGGCTGTGCGGTCCACGTCGCGCCGTCATGGTGCAGGATCCTGCCGCCGCTCCCGACCGCGAACACGTCGTTGGCGGCTGTGCCCCAGACGCCCACAAGGAATCCGTTGACGTGCTGGGTGCTCCACTGGGCTCCATCGAAGTGCACGATGTTCTCGCCGACCGCGAACACGTCGTTCGCCGAGCTGCCCCAGACCCCGAACGCCATCAGCGTGTCGTTCTGTGTGCTCCAGCTGTTGCCGTCGAAGTGCTCGATCGTGCCCCTACTGCCGTACTGACTGTTCCCGACCGCATACACATTGGTCGGCGAACTGCCCCAGACGCCGCGCAATTCGGTTCTACTCACATGCGTGGTCGTGTTCCACTCGCCAGATTCAAGCTTACGGTGCAGCATCCTCCCCGATCCATCGAACAGGAACCCGACGGCGATGTGATCGCTGGCCGCGGTCCCCCAGATGCCCGTCAGAAAGGCATTGTTCACGATCCGCGTCGGCGTCCATCGCCGGCCATCGAAGTGCAGGATCATGCCCGTTCTGTGGCCCTCCGAGCCGAAGACACTTCCCACCACGTGGACATCGGTCGGCGAGGTGCCCCATA
Source organism: bacterium (assembly GCA_031360075.1). Classification (GTDB taxonomy): domain Bacteria; phylum Eisenbacteria; class RBG-16-71-46; order RBG-16-71-46; family RBG-16-71-46; genus JAIOPA01. The sequence continues at coordinate 1,400 of JANMAX010000048.1, forward strand.
CGCCAAGGAAGTCGGAAGCTTCTCGGAACAGAAAGGGCTTGGGGGCGGTCGTGCACCCCGGAAGCAAAAGTAACAGTCCGAGCGCGCAGAGCACGCTCACGAGTCGAACACTTCGAAGTGGTGACATGGCGTGATCCGAGGCTCCCAGGAGCGAGGGGGTCAGAGTCGAGCCACGCGTTGCCGCCTGGCGCCGGGCCGGGGGTGCCCATGCCCATGGTAGGTCCACGGCAGTTCCAATTGCGAACGAATCGAGTGGACCCCAAGTCCGCGGCGTGTCGGATCGCCAACGTCAGCGCCGCGCACGAGAGCGCAGGCTGCGTCGCGCGCCACGGGATTGCCCGGCCTGTGCAGTGCCGGGGGCTTCAAAAGGCTGAGCGCCCGACAGGAGGTCGTGTCGGGCGCTCTTGTCCGGCGGCGGGCCTTGCCTTTCCCGCTGCCGTGCCTTGGAGGTACTCGCGCGGCGCCGCTCTCTCCTTCGGTTCCGCGTCGTGCCATCCTCGCTCGGGGATGACGTACTATTAGACGCCTCGGAAGGTCGGAAAGTTTCAGATGGCTCCGACAATCGACATTTCCATGTACCCTAGCGCACGAACGCCGGACTTGGGGCCACCAGCGGGCAGTTCCGCCCCCTTCGGCGAGGCACCACCCGGGCAGTCAGGGCGAACTTCTGGGCGTCGGCGGTGAACAGGGACTCCCAGAGGGTCAGCAGGCGCTTGCCCGCTGCACTCTCCCCGGGCGAATGAACCGCCCACATGGCCGGTTCTGCCCACTTCACCGCCACCGGGGACGGTGAACTGCCCACATACAACACGTGTGGGCAATTCACTCGCTCAGGAATGAGTCAACGGCGAACAAGGCCGGTTCTGCCCGCTTCGAGCGCCCATGGGAAAAAGCCGAAGGCCCTCGGGATCGGTCCCGGGGGCCTTCGGAGACGTCTTGGTGAAACGAGCTACGCGGGTCGCGGGCTCGGTTCGCCGAAGGCCTCGCCAGGGCCGCCCTCTTCAGCACGCGTCACCGGCGCCGAAGCGCTCGGCGGCGGTGCGTCGAGGTCCGCGTACCGTGGCGGCGGGCCCAGGATCTCGCCGCGCAGCACGCGATCCATCTGGTCACCATCGATGGTCTCGCGCTCGAGCAGCGTGTTGGCCAGCAGGTGCAGTTTTTCGAGATTGTCCTTCAATAGCACCAGCGCCTTGGCATGGGCACGCTCGACGATCTCGCGCACCTCGGTGTCGATGATCAGCGCCGTCTGCTCGCTGTAGTCCTTGGAACTGGTGATCTCCTTGCCCAGGAACACCATGTCCTCGCGCTTGCCGAATGTCAGCGGCCCGAGCTTGTCGCTCATTCCGAAGCGCGTGACCATGCTGCGCGCGATCGACGTGGACTGTTCGAGATCGCCAGCCGCACCGGTGGTGAGGTGTTCGAACACCAGTAACTCCGCCGCACGCCCACCCATGGCGTGGCACAGCCGGTCTTCCAGTTGCTTCTTGGAATGGTTGTGACGCTCTTCCGACGGGGTGTACGCCGTGATGCCCAGCGCGCGACCGCGCGGGATGATGGTGATCTTGGAAACCGGGTCGGAGCCCGGAATCAGCCACGCCACCAGTGCGTGGCCGGCCTCGTGGTACGCGGTGGTCTTGCGCTCGATCTCGGTCATCACCAGGCTGCGGCGTTCGAGCCCGAGCGTGACCTTGTCCTTCGCATCGGCGAAGTCGCGCAGTGAGATCTTCTTGTGATTGCGCCGGGCGGCCAGCAGAGCGGCTTCGTTCGCGATGTTCGCGAGGTCCGCGCCCGACATGCCGGGCGTCTCGCGCGCGATGAGCTTCAAGTCCACATCTTCGCCCAACGGCAGCTTGCGCGTGTGCACCTTCAGGATGCCTTCACGGCCGCGCACGTCCGGCCAGTCCACGACGATCTGGCGGTCGAAGCGGCCTGGACGCATGAGCGCCGGATCCAGCACGTCGGGGCGGTTCGTGGCCGCTATCATGATGACGCCTTCGTTGGACTCGAAGCCGTCCATCTCGACCAGCAACTGGTTCAGCGTCTGCTCGCGCTCGTCATGACCACCGCCCAGGCCTGCGCCACGGTGCCGGCCGACCGCGTCGATCTCGTCGATGAACAAGATGCATGGCGCGTTGCGCTTGCCCTGTTCGAACAGGTCACGGACGCGCGAGGCGCCCACGCCGACGAACATCTCGACGAAGTCCGAGCCCGACATGCTGAAGAACGGCACACCGGCTTCGCCAGCCACGGCCCGTGCGAGCAGCGTCTTGCCCGAGCCGGGAGGGCCGAGCAGCAGCGCGCCCTTGGGAATGCGGCCACCAAGGCGCTGGAACTTGAGCGGCTCCTTCAGGAACTCGATGATCTCCTGGAGTTCCTGCTTGGCCTCGTCGCAGCCGGCGACGTCCTTGAACGTGACGCGCGTCTGCGACTCCATGAGCACCTTCGCCTTGCTCTTGCCGAAGCGCATGGCCGCGGAACCACCGCCCTGCATCTGGCGCAGCATGAACATCCATGCGACCAGGAACAGCAGCAGCGGCAGCCACGTGAACAGCACCGAGAGCCAGTTGATGCCGGGCGCCTGCACCATGATCTGCGCGTTCGGGTTCGCCTGCCGAGCCTTGTCGGCCAGCAGGGCGCCGTCGCCCAGGAAGTTCGTCTTGAACGACTTGATGCTCACCGCGCGGCCGGCCACCGTCTCGTTGGCCTCGGCATGCAGTTCGCCCAGCACGGTGCGCGTCTCTTCGATGAACGTCGCACGCTCGATGTTGCCCTTCTCGAGCTCCTGCACGAAGCGCGTGTAGGGGATGTCGATGCGCTGCGTGGTCAGCAGGTTGCCCGCGTACATGCGGTACGCGACCAGCGCCAGCAGCAGCAACAGCGCCCAGAACGCCACGGTGCGGAACGGCCGGCCGGGAGGCGAGGGCAGCTGCGGACCGCGGCTGCCGCCGCTCTTGTCGTTGCGCCGACGGTCGTCGTTGTCACCGCCCTTGTGGAAGATGTTCACGCTTCTACGCCTCCTCGAGAACGCCCACGTAGGGCAGATTGCGGTAGCGCTCGGCGGCATCCATGCCGTAACCGATGACGAATTCATCCCCGATCGTCCATCCCTTGTAGTCCACCGGTACCGGGATCTTCCGGCACGGGGCCTTGTCGAGCAGCGTCGCCACTTGGATGCAGGCGGCGCCGCGAGATTCGAGGAGATCGAGAATGAACTGAACGCTCCGCCCGGAATCCACTACTCCTTCACAAAGCACAACGTGACGGCCGGTGATATCCGTCCTCAGATCCATGATCAGCTCGACGCTGCCACTCGACACCGTGCCCGCCCCGTAGCTGGCGACCGCGAGGAAGTCCATCTCGAGATCGAGCGGTGTGGCACGGGCCAGGTCCATCTGGAACATGCAGGCGCCCTTGAGCACGCCCACGAACAGCGGTGACTTGCCCGCCAGATCCTTGGCCAGCTGCAACCCCATCTCGCGCACGCGCTCGTGGATTTGCGCGGGGGTGAACAGTACGCGAATCGTCGGGTCGGTCTGGACGCTGGGGCGGGAGTCAGACATGGAGGCTCCTGTCGGGGCGCCGGCTTCGGCGGCGTGCGGGCTGTCGTGATCGTCCGTCGTCGAAGGCCAGCGCGCGCGAAACGTCCTCCAGCCGGACGCTATCGGGCGCGGGTAGGCCTGCTCCGCAGTCTAGCATCGGGCGCGCCAACGCGCCGGGATACCCCGGCCGTGTGGCCGGGCCCTCGGGATGCCGCCACGAACCGGAGCGCGCCACGGCTGGCGACCGCCTGCCAGCCCCCCGGCAGCGGCGCACGGAACGCCACTGAGCCCGCCTTCAATGCCCGCAGCACGGGCTCCAGATGGCCCGAAGTGAGCCCCGGGGCGTCCGCTCCGGCCGGACCCAGCAGACGCCACGCCCGGCGGAACGCCAGCCGCTGAAGCGGCAAGGCGAGCCTGCCGATCACCGCCAGCCGGAACGCCGGGCCCTCCGCGCTCGCGAGCAGCGCACGATCGAGCGCACGGGCCGCGGCGCGCGCGAGCACGCGCTCGGCTTCGGCCAGCTCGGTGGCGAGCGCGCTGGCGCGGCGCGCCAAGGCGGCGCGGCGCTCGGGGGCGGCGCGTTCGGGAGACGGCTCGGCCCGGCGAGCCGTCCCGCCGGCCGGCCGAGCCGCGCTCGATGGCCGCTGCGCCGAACGGCCTGCGCGCGGCGTGTCTCGCGATCCCGGCTCGAGCACCGCCGCCAGCAGCGCGGGCACGACTTCGTGCCGCACGCGATTGCGCGCGTAGTCGAGCGTGGCATTGCTGGCGTCGTCGCGCCACGCGATACCGTGCTGGGCAAGATCGCGCTCGATGTCGTGCCGCGTGGCTTGCAGCAGGGGCTTCACGAACGCGCCGTGGCGCGCGCGCATGCCGGCCGCACCGGTGAGCCCGGTGCCGCGTGCGAGCCGCAGCAGCATCGTCTCCAACTGGTCGTCAGCGGTGTGCGCGGTCGCGATGGCGGTCGCGCGCACGCGACGCGCCACGCGCAGCAGCCAGCCGCGCCGCAGCGTGCGCAGACCCGCCTCGCCGCTGAGCCCGAGCGCCTTCATGCGCGATCGCGCATCGATGCGCATGTCGCTGAGCGGCACGCGCAGCCGCTCGCACAGCGCGCGCACGAACGTGCGATCGCCGTCGGCTTCGCGCCCGCGCAGGCCGTGGTGCAGGTGCGCGGCGTGCAGCGTGAGCCCGAACTCGCGCGCCAGCGACGCCAGTGCCACGAGCAGCGCGGTCGAGTCGGCGCCACCCGAGACCGCTACCAACAGTGTGGAACCCGGCGGCAGACGGCACGGCCCGCGCAACGCCCGGCGCACGACCGGCTCGAGCCGGCGCAAGCGTGACGCTGGCGGCTGCACGGGGACCTCCGCGGGAGCGGCCGGGCCGCCGACCGCGGGCGCGGTGTGGCGTTGCACCGGGATGGGCGGTCGGGGCGATGAGGCCCCGACACCCGGACATGGTGCCAGGAGGGAGAGTTGAACTCCCGACCAAGGGCTTATGAGTCCCCTGCTCTACCACTGAGCTACCCTGGCGATGCGAGCTGTGGCGTTCCAGGTGAGGCCCGGTTCAACTGAGCCGACACCGCCACAACGACTTGCCGGGTTGGTTCCTCTGCACTGGCAGGGACTCGGACCCCGGGCGACGAGCGAAGGTAGGTAGGGCCCGGGGGGCTGTCAAGCGCGGGCAGCAGAATCGGCGCGGGCGCGAAGCCCGCACCGATTCTGACCTTCCCACCCGAGCCTGGACTTCAGTTGTGCAAGAGAGTGATCCGTCGATTCGCGACGAAGGTGCCCACACGCATCCGAACGAGATAGACGCCCGGTCGCGCTGGCGACCTGCGATCGTCCAGTCCATCCCACTCGATCACGAACTCCCCTGCTTCGCGCTGTTCATTCATGAGTCGTCGAACACGTCTGCCCTGCGTGTCGAAGACATCGACACCGACGCGTGCAGACCGTGGTGCCTTGACTCCCATCGTGACCCTGGACGTGAATGGATTCGGGCGCGGGATGCCAAGCTCGAACGAACTCGTCGCTGCCGCCTGACCAGGCGCAAGGTGCTGCAGCCTTGCCAATTCAGTCGCAGGC
>JANMAX010000178.1:0-5916 GCA_031360075.1 bacterium
GGGGCCCCCCACCCCGGCTTACCCCGGGGGGCGCCCGCCCGCGGCCTGGACTGCAGCCGCGATCCCGCATGCCAGCCCGCCACCGCCGAACGGCACGAGCACAGCCGCGGCCGTGGGCAGGTCCTCGAGCAATTCGAGCCCGACCCCGGCGTTGCCGGCGATGACCGCTTCATCGCTCACGGGGTGCACGAACCAACCGTCCACACCCTCGAACCGGCGCTCCTCGAGCACTTGCCACCAGCGCGCGAACGGCAGCCGCACGACGCTCGCGCCAAGCCGTGCGACTGCGTCGAGCTTGGCGGCCGGCGCGCTGTCGGGCGCGATCACCGTGCACGGAATCCCGAGCGAGCGAGCCACCCATGCCACACCCTGCGCCATGTTGCCGGCGCTCGCCGTGAACACGCCGCCCTCCAGGGCCGCGGCGGGCACCCCGGCCAGCGCATTCGCCGCTCCGCGGATCTTGAATGAACCGATGGGTTGCAGGGTCTCGAGCTTGAGCCAGATCTCGCGCTCACCGGGGCGCGCCGGCAGCCGCACGAGCGGGGTGCGCAAGGCGTGAACAGCGGCGCGTTCATGCGCCGCGCGCAGTGCGGCAAGCGACGGGCCGGCGTCCGCGAACGGTTGCGTCATGCCGGCGGCTGCGACCCGGCCGACGGCGGTCCACCCCACTCGAGCCAGGTGCCCGCAGCGCGCTCGCGGGCGCGCTGCAGCAGGAAGTGCGCACACGCCAGGTCCTCCACCGCGAGCCCGAGCGACTCGAACAGCGTGACGTCCCCAGGAGCCAGACGGCCGGGGACGCGACCCAGGAAGACGTCGCCGAGTTCGCCGAGCAGGTGACTGTCCACGATGGCGCCCTCGGCACGTGCCAGCCGGAAATCGCCGGCCTCCGCCAGACAGGACTCGCGCCGGTCGGTGAACAGCCGCGCACGCGCGACCGCGGCACCATCGAGTTCGCGGTTCGCCGCGAAGCAGGCGCCGACGGCGTTGATGTGCACGCCGTCCGCGAGCCAGCGGCCCAGCACCACCGGCTCGCGCGCCGATGTCGTCGTGCACACGAGGTCCGCGCCGCGCACGGCTTCCTCGGCGGATGCGCTGACCTCGATGGGCACGCCATGACGCGCGCCCTCGTCGCGCGCGAACCGCTCGGCGTTCGCGTGCGTCCGGCTCCATACCCGCACGCGGCGCAACGTGCGCACGGTGGCCATGGCGGCCAGATGCGTGCGCGCCTGCGTGCCCGAACCAATCAGCGCCAGGTCGCCGGCGTCACGCAACGCCAGCGCATCGGTGGCCGCGGCCGAGACCGCCGCGGTGCGCACCGCGGTGATGGCGGTGGCATCGAGGATGGCGAGCGGTTCACCGTGCTCGATGCCGAACAGCATGACGACGCCCTGATGCGAGTCGTACGCCGTGCCGTGATTGCGCGGCATCACACTCACCACCTTGAGCCCGAATGCCTGCGGGGAGCCCAGGTAGCCGGGCATCAGCCCGAGGATGCCGCTGCCGTCGGGCAGGCCCACCATGCTGCGCAACGGCTGCACCGCATCGCCGCGCGACAGCGTGGCGAGTGCTTCGCGCATGAGCGTTGTGGTGGCGCGCAACTCGAGCAGCGCGTGGACCTCGCGCTCGTTCAGGAACAGGACTTTCACGGGGTGCGTTCCGACGGGTCGTAGAGCGCGCAGAAGCGCTCCGGGTCGACGTTGCCGCCGGACACGATCGCAAGCACGCGGCTGCCCGGCGCGAGTTTCACCCGGCCCGCGAGCAGCGCACCGGTCGCCGCCGCACCCGAGCCTTCCGCGACGAGCTTGGCACGCTCGTACAGCGCACGCATGCCCAGCGCGATGTCCTCCTCGTGCACGAGCACGATGTCGTCGACGTGACGGCGCGCGGCTTCGAGCGGCAGGGCACCCACGAACGGTGGCGTCAGACCATCGGCGAGCGAGCGCGGGCGCGCGACCGGGACGGGCTTGCCCGCGGCGAGCGCCGGCGTCATGCCCGGGCCATCCGCCAGTTCGACGCCGATGACCCGGCACTGCGGGCGCAGCGCCTTGACCGCACACGCCACGCCGGCCATGAGCCCGCCACCGCCGATCGCCACGAGCACGGCGTCAAGTTCGGGCACCTGTTCGAGGATCTCGAGCCCGACGGTGCCCGCACCCGCCAGCCCCATCGGATCGTCGAATGGATGCACGAACGCCGCGCCCGTGCGCGCTTCTTCCTCGCGCAAGCGGTCGAACAGCGTCGCGCGGTCGGCGTGTGGCACAATCGTCGCGCCGTAGCCGCGTACCGCATCGGCTTTGGAACGGGGCGCGTCGGCCGGCATCACCACGGTGCACGGCACCCCCACGACGTTCGCGGCCCAGGCCACGGCCTGCGCGTGGTTGCCGGCGGACACGGTCACCAGTCCGCGCGCCCGGCGCTCGGGCGCCAGAGCGAGCACCACGTTGAGCGCGCCGCGCGGCTTGAACGACCCGGTCTTCTGCAGGCTCTCGGCCTTGAGCCACAACCGGACGCCGGCACGTTCGCCGAGCGTGCGCGAACTGAAGACCGGTGTGCGATGAAGGTAGGGCTCGAGGCGCACAGCGGCCTCGCGGATGGCACTCAGTGGGATGGGCACGTGGGCGCGAGGCTGGCAGCCCGACTGACCGCGGTCAAGCACTCAGCGCGACCAGTGAAGCGGGCGTGCAGGCCGCGCCTGATTTAGCCAGGGCCCCTGCGCACGGCCTCACGGCGGCCCCGCGAGTGCGGCGCGTTCAGCGCCGCGTGATCCCCATCGCGGCCAGCTTCTGGTAGAACGTGCTGCGCGGGATACCCAGACGCTTGGAGGCGAGTTCCTTGTTGTTGCCGACTTCTTCCAGCACGCTCAGGATGATCGCGCGCTCCATCTCCTGCAGCGTGCCGGTCGCGCCGAGCTTGAAGCGGGTCGGCGCGTCTGCCCCCGGGGCGGGCTCCATGGGGCCACGGGATCCGAGCGCACCATGTGCATCGAACCGCAGGTGCTCGCGCTCGATGACGCCACCTTCGCAACTGAGCAGCGCACGCTCGAGCCCATTGCGCAGGTCGCGCAGGTTCCCCGGCCACGGATAGGACTGGAGCGCGTCCCCGGCCGCGGGCGACAGCACCGGTTCGGAGCGCCCCAGTTCGACCGCGAGTTGCGCGAGGATGCGCCGCGCGAGCGCGGGGATGTCCTGGGTGCGGTTCCGCAGCGCCGGCATGCGCATCGGCAGCACGCAGATCCGGAAGTAGAGGTCGCGCCGGAACAGCCCGTCCTGCACACGCTGGTGCAGGTCATGGTGAGTGGCGGCGATGATGCGGACGTCCGTATGGCGCTCGCGGGTCTCACCGACCCGGCGGAAGCGCTTCTCTTCGATGACCTTCAGGAGTTTGGCCTGGATCGGCAGGTCCATGTCGCCGACCTCGTCGAGGAACAGCGTGCCCTTGTCGGCCACCTCGAGCAGGCCGGGCTTGCTCGTCACCGCGCCCGTGAACGCGCCCTTCTCATGACCGAACAGTTCCGAGTCCATGAGTTCGCGTGAGATGCCGGCACAGTTGAGGTCGACGAACCCTTCGTGTGCTCGCGGCCCGTGACGGTGGAGCCAGGAGGCCAGCACGCCCTTGCCCGTTCCGGTCTCGCCCTCGATCAGGATCGGGCTCTCGGAGGCCAGCGCCTTGAGTGCCTCCTCGGCGAGCCGGCGGATCTCGGGGCTCTGCCCGACGAACGGGTCGAGGTGCGGACGCTTGCGCGGGCTGGTGTTCGTCGCGGGCGCCGGACGCGTCGGGCCGAGCAGGCGATCGACCGCGCCCATGAGCCCCATGAGCTCGGAGGGCAGCGTGAGTTCCGCGTCCGGCCCGGGGTCGAGACCGCGCCGGTCGGCCGGGGTGCCCCGTGGCAGCACCATGAGTGGAGTGCCGGGGAAGCGCACGCGGAGATCCGCGAGCAGATCCCCCGTGGCGGCATCGAGGAACGCATGATCGGTGAGCACCCACTGGGGCTCGCGCACGCGTGCATGCTCGAGCAGTTCAGCGCTATCGTCAGCGAGCGTGACCTCGTAGCCAAGCGACACGAGCATGGCGACGAGTGGTGCTCGTGGCGCCCCGGCCAGCACCCCGAGGAGGACACGGTGTGCGCTCACCGCGGGCTCCGCCGCATGCTGTCGCGATTTCCGTGCGCGGGCTGGCACGGGGTCACGCCGCGACGGCCAGCGCAGTGCGGACTCGACTGCGCGAGGGAGTGGAATCGCCGGCCCGCTTCGGAACCGCCTCGATCACACATGCGGAAAGCGCCTTGCCGGGCTGTTCGTGGCCCTGGGATGAAAGTCGGTGCCGGTGCGTGCACATGGTATGCACAACCGTACCCCGCCCGGCCCGACGTGGTGATGACCGCTGCCTCGACCGCCTAGCAGAAAGTAGCACTCCGAGCCCCCGTAGTCATCGGCTATGCGCTTCTCCCCCGATCCCGTGGCGCGCTGCCCTCAGAAGCTGGGGCAGCTCCCCTCGCCCCGATCGCCGCGACCGACCGGGGCAGGATGCCGAGGTGGATGCAGAGTTTCTCGAGGCTGTCGTGCAGTCCCGCGAGCAGCCGCCCATGCGAAACCTCCTCGGCGGGTTCCATCGCACAGCCGGCTGCGAGTCGTGCCGGACCCGGACCGAGACGCGCGTCCACCGGCGTGTCTTCGAGACGGCGGGCGAGCAGTTGCAGCAGGCGCTGGACATGCACCGGCAGATGGGCCACGTCGTCGATGAACAACGTGCCGCGCTCACAGTCCGGTGCGGCTGCACCGGGGTCGTGTCCCAACCAACTCAGCAGCGCGCGCTCGATGCCAGCCGGGTCAGCCGTGGCACTCATGGCGCAGAAAGCGCGCGCGTGCAGCCGGCTCTGCCCATGCAGCGTCCGCGCGGCGGTGGCGCGCTCGCAGGGCGCGCCACCCACCACGAGGATGTTCGGGAGTGCGTGCCGGTTCAGCCTCAGGAGGGAGGCGGAGGGCACCCCCTGTACCACCCCGCGCTCCCTCCGGCCGCCCGTCATGGTGATTACTGGACCCAGACCCGATCGCGCTTCACCAGGCTGCGCTGTGCCGGCGTGGAGCGGACCGCGGAGGGGCGCGCGACGGGCCGCGCCGGGAACTCGAGAAACCAGCGGCGCAGCGACAGGGCATCGCCGGTGAACAGGCTGCCGAGCGGGGAGACGGCCGGCGCCGGGGCCACCGCGATATCTTCCTGGGGCTTGTTGCCGAGCAGCGATCCGCCTCCGAACGAGGTCGGAACCTGCGCCGACGCAGCGGCGGTAAGGAACAGGGAGAAGCCGATCGAGAAGAGTAGCGCTGCGGTACCGGTACGAGACATGATGCCCTCCAGGCAGGAGTGGTCGGAGCTGTGGTCCCGAGCAGTCCATGTCGCCAGAGGCGTGCCAGTATCGTGCAAAGCGCGCTGCGCACTCGCAATCTGTTGTCATGCAACAGGTAAGGCGTTTGGCGACGGCCCGTTCGCGCCGGCATCGCATCGACCATTTTCGCCGAAATCGGCGAGTGTGCCTCAGCTTGTGAAGCACTAAATCCATTGGTATCAATCGGATAAAAGCGCAAAACGACTATTCGCTGATTTCAGCGCACTCGCTGAAAACGGCGCTTCACCGGAAGCGCATAGCGACGCAGGCGATAGCGCAGGGACTGCTCGGTGAGGCCGAGCTCACGGGCCGCTTGGCTCTGGTTGCCGGCGTGCCGCTCGAGCGCTGCCTGCACCTGCTGGCGCTCGAGTTCGGCCACCATCTCGCGCAGCGTCCTCGTGCGATCCAGCCGGCCCGACGCACGCGAGCGCTTCTGCAGGTCGTGGGGCAGGGGATCCGGCCGCAGCACCTTGCCCGGAGTCATCGCCATCAGCCGCTCGATGTAGTTCTGCAACTCGCGCACGTTGCCGGCCCAC
>JANMAX010000194.1:0-1507 GCA_031360075.1 bacterium
GCCGGAAGTCGTGAGATTGGCTGACGCACGCCGCGCCCAGCCCACCGCTGGCGTATTGGCGGCATTCGATGCCGCGCTCGAGGCCGTCGGTGCTCGTGAGCTCTGCCTGCGCTGGGGTGCGGACGTGCAGCGGCTGGCGAACCTCGACACATTGCGCTCGCTCGCATTGCGCTATTCCGATCAGTGCACGGCCGAGCGCGAGACCCCGACCGTGGCCGGACTGGTGGCGCATCTCGTGGAACTGGCCAATGCCGAGCGCGACATGCAGGCCACTCCCGGTGGGCAGGACGCGGTCACGGTCAGCACGTTGCATGGTGCCAAGGGACTCGAATGGCCGGTGACGATCCTCTATGCCATCGATCGCTCTCGCGAACCCAGCGCGTTCGGGGTGCACGTGATGAGCGGCGCGACGGAATTCTCGTTCGAACAGCCGCTCGCCGGGCGCTGGATCCGCTACTGGCCCGACGCGCATGTCGCGCGTCCGAATCCGTTCAGCAGTCCGAGCACCGGGCGCGGCAGCACCCAGATCCACGCTGCCGTGCGCAACGGCGCGGAACACCAGGACGTGCAGGTGCGCGACGCGAACGAGAGCCTGCGCCTGTTGTACGTGGGTTGGACGCGCGCACGAGACCGGGTCGTACTGGCGAGCCGCGCCGGCAAGCTGCTCGAGAGCGGATTCGAGGCCATCACCGCGATGGACGGTGTGCCGCTGCTGGCCGAGCCCGGAGTCGACGGCACGACGAACTGGGCCGGGCACGAGTTCCAGGCCAGGCTTCGCAGCCCCGCCCCGGTGGACGCATCGCGGGCGCCGATCCAGCCCGGTCAGGGCTACGACGCGCGCGGACCGCGCGGATTCGCGGCGGCGTTCGTCAACCCATCCAAACTGCCGGGGGCCGGCGTGCTGTCGGCACCCGATACGCTCGGCACCGCGCTGGTCGTGACCCCCGGCGCCGACGGCATCGCGATCGGCGACGCCTGTCACGCGTTCTTCGCAGCCGACGCGGCCGGGTTGCCGAACGACGAGCGCGTGGGGCTGGCGGCGGCGTTGCTCGAGGCGCACGGCGCAGGCCGGGTGCTGCATGCGTCGGATGTCGTGCGCGCCGGTGACCAACTGCGCGACTGGGTACAGCGCCGCTGGCCGGACGCCACATGGCGACGCGAGTGGCCGCTCCACCGCCGCTTGCCCGACGGCAGCGTGCAGCACGGTTACGCCGACCTGGTGCTCGAAACCGCCGGCGGGCTCGTGCTGATCGACCACAAGTGTCTTGGCGGCGGGCCGGAAGCCGCGCGCGCGGCTGCCGCAGGATACGGCGGGCAGCTGACGGCCTACGCCGACGCACTCGAACGCGCGACCGGCCGCCCAGTGCTCGAGCGCTGGCTGCATCTGGTGCTGCAGGGGGAATGCGTGCGGATGGGGTAATGTTTCCCCACTTCACATACACGCCGCTCATGCCATGAGCCTGGCGGCACTGTGCCGGCCGGGCTCTCGGCCCACCCGCCGGTGCAT
>JANMAX010000243.1:0-4942 GCA_031360075.1 bacterium
TCGCCACCGGCGGCACCGCGCTCGCCACGACCCAGCTCGTGCACAAGCTGAACGCCGAGGTCGTGGCGGTGCTGTTCGTCATCGAGTTGCTTGGACTCGGGGGGCGCGAGAAGCTGGCGCCGTTGCCGGTCCATGCGCTCATCTCGATGGCGGTCGACGAGTAGATCGGGTCGCGAGAATCGCAGACGGCAGCGGCATCGAGTACGGGCGGCGACCGAGCCACCGAGTCGGGCTCCAGGAAGCCGCCGGCGCCAGACGGGCCGCGAGTCCAGCCGCGGGCACCGATCGACTTCACTCCGCGCTCAGTCGGTCACGACCACCAGCCGTCGCACGGTGCGGAACGCGCGCACGTCCAGGATGCGTAGCGCGAACTGACCATCCACGGCTTCGAACCGGAAGCTGCTCGTGGGCTGCGCCGTGAGCACCCGCGGACGCCGGGCGGCGATGGCGATGCTGCTCTGCTGGTCGGTGTCGATGGCCTGGAAGCGTGCTTCGTTGACCTCCGGCACGGGCTGGAGCGTCTTGCCGAATCCGAAAAGCCCCCCTTGGGCCACGACGATGCCCGCCTTCAGCAACTCACGGCGCGTGCCCACGACGTAATAGATCGTGCCGAGTTCGCGCCGGCGCTCCTCGAGCGTGGCATCCTGCTCACTGATCCGTGCGGCATTCTGTTCGACCGTCGCGGCGAGCCCGGCGACGCTCGTCTGGAGCGAGTCGACCTGGCCCGTGAGCCGGGCGACCTGAAGTTCCTTGGCCGCGAGATCCTGCTTCAGCCGGTTGAGCATGCGCTCGAGTCCCGAGACCTTGGCGCCACTGTTGCCGAGCCGTTGTTCCAACTCGCGGATGTGGTCGCGCGCGCGCTGGATGCCGGCACGCAGTTCCGAGGCGCGTTCGAGCGCTGCATCCCCTCGATTCGGGGACAAGCGGCGCTCGGCGCTGAGCGAGGACGACTTCATGCCCCTCGCGTCGGTGGTCAGCACGATGGCATCGAGACTGTCCTGGATCGTCCCGATGTCATCGAGCGCCTGATCGTATCGGGAGTTCGTCGCCTCGCTCTGCTTCTGGAGCTCGCGCAAGTCCTGGCCGGTTTGACGATTCTGCACGAACAGGAACACACACACGCCCGCGACAGCGAGCAACAGGATCACGAGCAGCGGCGGGGTCTTGCGCATGAGCGTCTCCGGGAGGCTGGGGACCGGCCGAGGGTTGGTCGGGGTGGGGTCGCGACAGTATCCTCACCGCGTCCTGGCTTCAATCGCACCGGTCCGCCGGGCCCCCGGCCCCGGCGAACGTCCTCAAGCGGGAGGCTTGCCTGAACGCCCTGTTGCCCGACGACATCTCCCTGGGTCCGGTTCGGCTGCGCATCGCGGACGTCGCCCGTACGGCGGCCTGGCTGGACCGTGTGCTGGGACTGGTCGCGCTGCCCGCCGATGGCGGCCGGTGGTGCTTCGGAACCGTGAGCGGCCTGGTCCTGGTGGAACTCTGCGAGCGCCCGGGGGTGCGTGCGGTACCCGAGCGCGGGCTCATCGGGCTCTACCATTACGCGCTGCTCCTGCCGACACGCGCGGACCTCGGCGGCTTCCTCCGCCACTTGCGCACCATCGGCGAGCCATTCGGCGCAGCGGATCATCTGTTCAGCGAGGCGATCTACCTGACCGACCCCGATGGCATCACGGTCGAGATCTACGCGGACCGGCCACGCGCCAGTTGGAGTTATCGGCAGGAGCAGGTGGTCGGTGCTTCCGATCCACTGGATTCGGCTGCGGTGCTGGCCGAAGGACTCGGTCGGCCTTGGCAGGGGATACCGAACGGCACCGTGATGGGCCATCTGCATTTCTATGCGCGCGACCTCGGTGTGGCTCGGCGGTTCCACATGGACGGGCTGGGCTTCGGCCTCGCCACCGCGTTGTTCCCGGGCGCGCTGTTCGTGTCGGCTGGCGGCTATCACCATCACGTCGGGCTCAACATCTGGGCCGCCGGCCAACCCGTCGCCGGCGTTGGCGATGCCGGGCTCGAGTCCTGGACACTGATCGTGCCGGACGCGCCGGATCGGAATGCGGTCGCGGACCGGCTGGTCGCAACCGGCGTGCGGATTCGGCCGGCCGGAGCAGCGTTCGAGGCCGACGACCCGTGGGGCATCACCGTGCGGGTGGTGGGCGCATGAGCCAGACGCCGGACCGCGGTGGGCGCACCGATCTGTCGCAACGCAGTCGCGCACCATGGCCGTGGTGGGCGGGCTGGTGTTTCCTGCTCTCGGGCGCCGCCGGGCTTATCTACGAGGTGGCGTGGAGCAAGCAGATCAGCTACCTGCTCGGGAGTTCACTGCACTCCGTGGCGACGGTTGCCGCGGCATTCCTGGGTGGCCTCGCGCTCGGCGCACGCTACCTGGGTCCTCCGCTCGTCCGCTCGGGTGAGCCGCTTCGGCGATATGCGCTCCTCGAACTCGGCGTCGGCGGGCTTGGCGTCGCCATCCTGCCGCTACTGCGCGCGCTCGACGGACCTGTCGGCCACATCTACCGGGCCACCGGCGGCGAGGGAGCGCCGTTCGCAGTCGCACGCGTGGTGCTGCTGTTCGTCGTGCTCGTACCGCCTGCGGCCCTCATGGGCGCGACGCTCCCGGTATTGGTCGCGCGCGTCGAGCGCGGTCGTGTCGGCATCGGGCTTGCCGCGCTCTATGCCATCAACACGTGCGGCGCGGTGGCGGGTTCGCTGCTCGCCGGGTTCGTGCTCATGCCGCAGTTGGGACTCACCGGTACGACAGTGGTCGCGGGTGGCCTGAATGCAGTCGCTGCCGTCGTGGCGTGGTGGTCCGGGCGCGGTGGTGCGGCGGGAGCAGTCGCCGCGGTCCCGCGCGAGCGACCACCCGCACTGCTGCCGCCGCCGGCGCGCGCCATGCTCGGCGTGGCGTTCGCGCTCAGTGGCTTCGCCGCAATGGCGCTGCAGTTGGCGTGGTTCCGGCTCTACGGTCTCGTGCTCGGCTCCTCGGTGTACTCCTTCGCCGCCGTTCTCGGGGTCTATCTCCTGGGCATCGCGCTCGGCAGTGCGCTCATCGCCCGCGGGCTCGAACGCATGGCCCGCCCGGCCGGGTTCGCGTTCCTGCAGTTCGCCGTCGTGATCACCACATTGCTCGGGCTGCATGCGGCGCCCGCGCTCCCGCAAGCCATGCTCACGCTGGGTGAGCGCGCAGGGGCGTCGTGGAGTGGGCTGTTCGTGGCCCAGTTGGGGCTGGTGGTGCCGGTCGTGCTCGTGCCCTGCGCGCTGCTCGGCGCCCTGTTCCCACTCACGACGCGCCTGCTGCAGGATGGGGACGGCAGCGCGGCGACCGGGCATGCCTACGCGCTCAACACGCTGGGCACGATCGCCGGCACGCTCACCACGGGTTTCCTGCTGTTGCCGTGGCTCGGAGTGCAGGGTGTGGTCCTCGTGGCCACGGCGCTCTCGGGCAGCGCCGGACTTGCCGCGCTGCTGCTCCCGGGGGTGCGCCGGCCGTCGGCACGTGTATGGGCGGTCGTGGGGTTGCTCATGGTGGCAGGCGGGGCGTCGGCCGTGTCGCTCAAGCCGTGGGATCCGGTGCTCATGTCACTCGGTACCTATCGGCCGTTCCACGCCCAGAACCTGCTCGCAGCTTTCCAGAGTGCCGGCGGGACGGGTGATCCGACGCGACAGGTGGCGGCTGCTCAGCGCGTGCTCTATTACCGCGAGGGGATCAACGCCTCGGTGCTCGTCGCGACCGATCTCGAGGGCAAGCGGCGCTGGATGCGGGTTGGCGGCAAGATCGACGCCAGCACCGGGGACATGACGACGCAGGTGCTGCTCGGGCTCCTACCCGCCGTGCTCGCGGACTCCGGTGCACGCACGTTGATCGTCGGACACGGCTCCGGCTATACCGCGGCCGCGGCACTCGCGGGCGGGGCTGGACGCACCGACATCGTCGAACTCGAGGCCGCGGTGGTCGCGGGCTCGCGCCTGTTCCATGAGCCGGGCCATGACCCATTGGATGACGCCCGCGTCCGGCTCCACGTCGAGGATGCCCGCACGCGGCTGGCCCATGGCGGCGAACGCTATGGACTCATCATCTCGGAGCCGACCAATCCATGGATCGCGGGCGTCAACAACCTCTTCACGGTCGAGTTCTATCGACGCGTCCGGGCGCGGCTCGAGCCCGAGGGTGTGTTCTGCCAATGGCTGCAGCTCTATGAGCTGTCTCCTGCGACGTTCCACAGTTTGCTGGCGTCGTTCATGGAGGTGTTCCCGGAGTCGCAGATGTTCTGCGTCTGGCGCTCTTCCGACTTGATCATGTTGGCGGTTCCGCCGGGCCGGCGACTGTCGCGCGCGCGGTTGGCCTCGGCTGGAGCGCAACGCTCGCTCACGGAGGCGCGACTCTCGAGCGCGGATGAACTCGCGGCGATGTACGTCGGGCCCGCGGCCATGCTGCGTGCCGGCATGCGCGGCGTTCCCCTGGACACGGATGACCGGCCCACCGTGGAGTATCGCGCGCCGCGAGACCTGATCGAGGTCAGCCGGCGGCAGGCCGGTCATTCCCCCGAGGTGATGACCGAGCTCAGCCGTCCGGTCCTGCCGCCTGCGCTCGGGCTGCTCGAGGAGTGGCCGCGCGCGATCATCCTTGCCGTGCGCGCCCGCTCGCGGCTCGAGGGCACGGACTCGCTCGGGGCAGCAGCGGTATTCGCGGAACTTCGCGCCGCCGGTGCGGACGGCATCGCGGCCTCACTCACGGCCGAGTACACCACTTCGCAGGTTGCCGTGCGCAATCGGGCCCTGCTCGAACGCTCGCGCGCGCTGGCCGCCAGCGGCGACGCCGCCGGCGCGCGTGCCGCACTCGAGGCGCTGGCGGCCGCGGATGCGGCGCCGCCGGCCGCTTGGCTGGCACTGGCGCAGGCTCGCTGGGAGGGTGGCGAGTTCGCGCCGGCCGGCAGCGCGGCGC
>JANMAX010000247.1:0-2981 GCA_031360075.1 bacterium
GTGCACCACCTATGGGATGACGGGTTCCACGATACGCCGGGGTCGGCGCAGTTTCACCAGACGGCCGAGCTGCTGCGTGGACGAACCGCTCGTCGTGGTCGCGCTCAGGCGGAAGAAATAGACACCGTTCGCCAGTTCATCGCCCTCGGCGTCCTTGCCGTCCCACGCGAACTGGTGATAGCCGGGCGTCAGGCCGCGCACGACATTCGTGTAGATCGAGCGCCCGCTGGTGGTGAACACGTGCACCTTCACGTCGGCGTCCTCGCCGCCCAGCAACGTGAACGAGAAGTTCGTGCCGCTGTTGTCGAACGGGTTCGGGAACGGGATCAGGTCGCGCACCGCGAGCTGGCCCGAGGCCCCGGTGACCCGGAAGCGGCGTGTCACGCTGCCGCCACCCTGCACGGACAACTGCACATCGTAGTTGTCGATCGCGTAGTTAGGATGCGCCCACGACAGGACCCATTCGCGCTGCGAGTGCGCCCCGGTGCTGGTGGTGTCACTCGCCACCGGTGAGGCCGTGAACGCCTGCGGCTGGCCGTTCACCGTCAGCGTGAGCTCGGTGAGCGGGCTGGCGACCGGCCGCGGCGACAGCAGCAGCAGCGACAGCGCGGCACTCGGCGAGACCTCGTCGTTGTCGTTGATCGGCGTGCCGCCCGAACGCAGCAGGACATCCAGGCGCAGCGTGACGGTGTTGCGCTGCACCAGGCCGTTGCGGTCCTTCACCATGACGATGTAGTCGATGTTGCGGGCCAGGGGCTGCGTCGTGTACACGATGCGGAAGTGCCGGCCGCCGAACGTCCCGCCGTTTGCCGTGTCGGGGAACGCCGGCGTCACGCTGTAGTCGGAGAGCGCGACCGCGACGTCGCCCGAGCCGGTGTTCTGGTACAGCGCCAGGCTGTCGAGCCGGACGTTCGAGACCAGGTCGGCATCGAGACGCAGCGTGTTGCCCGCGCTGTGCAGGCGCAGCGGCGCAGCGCTGGGCACGGGGCCGCCGTTCGCCGTGATCAGGTTGAACGGCCGCCCGATGCTCATGCGCGTCGCCGGATCGCCCAGCAGCGTGTAGCTGATCGAGAGCCCGCGTTCGGGCTGGTACGTCTGGGTGGTGCCGAGGTAGCGGAACAACGCCGACAGGATGACTTCACCCAGGACCACGCGGGAGCCGCGGTCGTCCGCGCCCAGGAACTCGTCGCGCGGCGGGAACACGAACATGCTGCGGATGAGTTCCACGTTGACGTGGTCGCGGTCATTGCGGGGCACGACCTCGAAGGACGCCGACGCCCAGCTGCCGATGGCGCCGCGGCCGTTGGGCAGCGCGATCAGGTCCGAGCCGATGCACGAGCCCGGGAAGCTGCGGCCCTCGGTCTCGGGTCGCGCGAACATGTTGGCGTGGCACGAGAACGCCGTGAAGAAGAACGGCTTGTCGTCGTTCTGCAGGCGCAGCGCGTCCTGCTTGCCGCCGCCCAGGTACATGTCCTCGTGCGTCAGCAGGTACTCGTTCGCGTGGCCCTGGTAGTTCCACATGAACTGGCCCGAGTTGAGCTTGCCCAGCAGGATCGGCGTGACGCCGGCGTGCGTGCTCTGGCGCGTGTCGTCGCGGCTGACGCGGCAGGTGTCGCCGTTCACCGGGTCGAACGTGATGTTCGCGTTCAGGATGTACGAGCGCAGGTTGAACTGCTCGACGTTCATGCCCGCCACACCCGAGTCGCTCTGGATGAAGCGCTGCATGGTGTTGTTGAGCCCCACGAACAGCTCTTCGTAGGAGCGATGGCAGTAGCCACTGGTGGCGCTGCCGCCGCCGAAGAACGTGTCGCCCGAGAACGCATCGTCGGCGTTCAGCAGCACGTTGCGCCGCCACGCGTCGGGCTTGGACAGATCCTCGTAGCCGATGATCTTGGCGATCGTGTTCGTGAGGTCGGTGAGGTTGTTGGCGGTGAGCCGGCCCACCATGAGCTCGGGCACGACGCGGTTGGAGTCGAGGCCCGAGATCGGGTCGTCCGCGCCGGTGATGAACCCGTAGCGGTTGTCGCTCGGGATGATCTCGAGCCCCTCGCCGGTGCCGACCGGGCCGGGCGACGGCAGCACGGGGATCCAGTCGGTGGCCGACGTGAGCCGGGCGTTCTTGGGATCGAGCGTGCCGTTGCCCGCCATGAGCAGGAAGCGCGTGCTCCAGCGGTTGTAGGCGTACCTGGCGAAGCGCTGCAGGGCGTGCGCCGAATGCCGGCCGTCGCCGAACTCATCGTAGATGCTCTCGATGGGCGCTTCGATCACCGACAGGCCCTGCGAGCGCCGCAGCGTGGCGAGCGCCCCGGTCACCGACGCGAACGCCTCGGGATACACGAGCAGGTAGTCGCCGGACAGGTTGGCGTACAGGTTGCGCCGCGTCACGCGGCCGTAGGCCGAGGGCGGCGGCGACTTGGGTCCGACCGCTGCATCGGCCGGGATCAGTTGCGAGGCGGCGACGTATTCGCGCCGGCCGCTCGTGACGACGTCCTGGAAGTCCAGCGACAGCGTGGCGCCGGCCGTGACATGCGCGGGGTCGATGGCGATGCGCACGGGCTGCTCGGGGTTGGTGACGTCGTAGACCCGCACCGAGTCGCTGCCGAAGTTGTCCATGTGAATCTGGATGTCGCCCGCGGCGTCGGCCGAGTTGAAGCGCACGTAGTCCCCGGCCGCATTGAAGCGGCGCCAGTACGTGAGGTCGAACCAGTCGAGTCCGGACGAGCTGAAGAAGTTCGTGGCCGGGTTGGGCTGGCCGAACGCGTTCTTGCCCCAGTGCCGGTAGAAGTTCGCGCTGCCTTCGCTCAAGGCGCTGCCCCGGAACGTCGCGGTGCGTGTCACGGCCGACTTGCCGAACCAGAACACCGAGTCGATGACCGTGGTGATCTGGTTGCTGGCGTTGCGCAGACCCGCCCACATGAAGTGCGAGTCGAACTTGCGGCCCACGAAGCGCGTGGTCATGCTGCCGGCGCGCGAGGTGTCGA
>JANMAX010000252.1:0-15081 GCA_031360075.1 bacterium
CGACACCACTCGAGCAACGCGGCGCGCGCCAGCACGGCATCGGCCGCGAGCGCGCCGTGGCGGTCGCTGGTGCCGTCGCCGACCAGCACGGTGTGGTAGCCGCGACTGCGGTAGCGGCGGACATGCTGCGCCTTGCAATTGCCGCAGTCCTCGCACGCCGGGTCGGCGAACGGGAACTCCGGCTGGACCGTGCCGTCGTGCTTGAACACCAGCCGGTTCGCGGCCCATGGCAGCTCTCCCAGACCCTCGCGCCCCAGATGGTCGCGCACATAGAAGTCGAAGCCCTCGCTCACGATCATGACGGCGTCCCCGCGCCCGAGCGCCTCGCGGGCGAACGGCGCGAACCGCGGATCGAGTCGGAAGGCGCGCGCGAATTCGAGCGCTTGCCCCTCGCTGGCGCGCAGCGTGGCGCACTGCGCGCGCGTCAATTCGCGATGCCCCGTGGTGCCGGCCAGCCACGATGCCAGTTCGGGGACACGCGCGGCTTCGCCACCGCTGGAGAACGCTTCAGCGAACGCTGCGCCGATGTCGCGCGGCGACACGGTGCCGTCGAAGTCACACAAATAGGCGATTGGCATGCTATCGACGAGCGCCTCCGGCAGCAGGAGGCTTGAGTCCCGCGGCCGCGAACACACCGCGCGCGTCGCTGGCGCGCTTCAGGACCTCGAGCGCACGCTGGAACACCGGATCGCGGGCCAGGGCCTCGCGCGCGGCGCCGGCGGCACCGCCCGGATGCTTCGCGTTCAGGCGCAACCGCGTGGCGCCGCTGTCGGCCGGGACACGCAGGTCGGGCGCCAGGCCGCGACCACCGCGCACCACGCGGCCGCCGTCAGTGCGGAACGTGCGGCTCGCGGAGCCGGAATCGCGCGGCGCTTCGCCCGGCAGCGGATCTGCCTCCTCGTCGTCGAAGTGGGCCATGAGCCGTTCGCGATGGATCGAGCGCCCGCTCGGTGTGAGGTAGCGCGACACGGTGAGCTGCAGCGCGCCGAGCGAAGTGCGCAGCGGATAGATCTGCTGCGCCACGCCCTTGCCGAACGTCGTGTCGCCCACCAGCACGGCGCGGTCGTGGTCCTGCAGCGCGCCGGCCACGATCTCGGAGGCCGAGGCACTGTGCCATCCACCAGCACCGCGAGCGGCCAGTGCAGTTCGCTGCGCGCCGCCCTGGCGTCGTAGTCGCGGCTCACGCCGCTGGCGCGGCCGACGGTGCTCGTGACGCGCCCGCCCGGAGGCAGGAACTGGCTGGCGATACCGACCGCTTCGTCGATGGTGCCGCCGGGATTGCCGCGCAGGTCCAGCACGAGCGCGCGAGCGCCCGCGGCCCGCAACGTGTCGACCGCGGCGGCCACATCGAGCGCGGCATGCGCCGAGAAGTGCGCCAGGCGCAGGTAGCCCACGCCGGGTGCGGCGACGAACGCGTACGGCACGTTCTTCACGGTGACGCGCCGGCGCTGCAGCTTGAGGTCGCGCTCGGCATCGTCCCGCGCGATGGTGAGCACCACCGTCGTGCCCGCCGGCCCGCGCAGCCTGCCGCTGACTTCGTCCGGCGACATCCCGAACATGGAGTGGCCGTCGATCGTGGTGATGAGGTCCCCGGGCAGCAGCCCGGCGTCCCACGCCGGCGAACCCTCGATGGGGGCGATCACCACCGGCCAGCCGCCCCGTTGGTCGACCGAGGCGCCGATGCCGTCGAACGCGCCCTGGATGGTGCCCTTCACCGCACGGAATTCCTCGGGGTCCAGATAGCGTGACCATGGATCGAGTCCGCGCGCCACCCCGCGCATCGCGCCGGTGACGAGCTTGCCCGTGTCGACCGGATCGACATAGTTGCCCTTCACGGTCTCGAGCACCTCGACGAACAGGTCGAGCCCGGAGTAGAGACCGCGCGCCGCATGGCTGCCGCCGGCCCACCAACCGAGCGCGAACAGCGCGCCGAGCACGGCACCGAGCAGGACACGACGACGGACCACGGGACCTCCGGGGAGGGAATGCACAACCGGGCGAAGGAGTGGGAGTGGGCGGCCTGAGCGCGCGTCAGGCTCAGCCGAGCGGCTGGACTATAGCATGCGTCGTACGCACCCCGGCCGGCGCACGACGCACGCGGATCGGGGCACGACGGGTGCAGCGGCGGTCGGCACGCAGCACGCTCAGCCGCGTGCCGGGGTCGCCGGAAGCCGGGCCGCGACGGTGGCCCAGACCTGGCCCTCGAGCGCGTCCGGCGACTGCGCCGCATCGAGCACGACGAAGCGGCCGGGCTCGTTGCGGGCCAGTTCGAGATAGCGTTCGCGCACGCGGCGGTGGAATGCCTCGGACTCGAGGTCGAGCCGGTTGGGCGTGCCGGCGGCAGCGCCGCGGCGCTGGAGCCCGAGTTCGGGCGGGACGTCGAACAACAGCGTGAGGTCGGGAACCAGCCCGCCCGTGGCCGCCTGGTTCCATGCCGTCAGCAGTGCGGCATCGAGTCCGCGGCCGGCGCCCTGGTAGGCCAGCGTGGAATCGCCGTAGCGATCGCACAGCACCACCCGGCCGGCGGCCAGCGCGGGGCGGATGGCGGTGCTCACGAGTTCGGCGCGCGCGGCTTCCATGAGCAGCGCTTCGGTCAGCGCCCCGGGCGCCTGCGCGGGATCCAGCAGCAGTTCGCGGATGCGCTCCGCGAGCGGCGTGCCCCCGGGCTCGCGCGTGACGAGTGGCGCCAGGCCGCTCGTCTTCAGGTGCGCGGCGAGACGGGTGACCTGGGTGCTCTTGCCCGAGCCTTCGCCGCCTTCGAAGGTGACGAAGAGCCCGGGCATGACGGGACTCAGCGCGCGCGCGCCGGGGCGCGGCGCTTGGCGGGCTTCGGGGCCGGCAGCTTCGCGAGCTTCGCCGGAGTCAGTGCCGCGACGTGACCATTGCCGTTCGGGTGACCGTTCGCCGACGGCGAGGATCTCGCCACTCTGGCCTTCGACACCGCCTTCGACACCTTGGGTTTCGACACCTTGGCCTTCGACACCGTCGCCTTCGACACCTTGGCCTTCGCGACCCTGGCTTTCGACCCCCCGGGATTCGCCAGCTTCGGCGCCGCCGCCTGCATGAGCTTGTTCGCAGCCGTCGCCCGCGCCGGCCGCCCGGTGGGCGGGGCTTCGCGCTTCAGGATCGGCGGGTTGATGCGCATCTGCTTCTCGACCGCCCTGGGATTCTTGATGTACTGCTCGACCAGATCGCGGGCGGTGTCGTCCGGGATCTGCACCGGCGGCGACTTCTTGAAGTACGCCGACGGCGCGATGAGCGCGCCCTTCAGTCCATGGTCGAGACCCAGCTTGGCACAGCGCACGGCGTCGATGACGATGCCGGCCGAGTTGGGCGAGTCCCAGACCTCGAGCTTCATCTCGAGGTTCAGCGGCACATCGCCGAACGTCGTGCCTTCCATGCGGATATGGCACCACTTGCGGTCCTTCAGCCACGGCACGTAATCACTCGGGCCCACGTGCACGTCCTCGGCCGGAAGGTCGTAGGGGATGTTGCTCGTGACCGCCGACGTCTTGCTGATCTTCTTGGACTCCAGGCGCTCCCGCTCGAGCATGTTCATGAAGTCGGTGTTGCCGCCGAAGTTCAGCTGGTAGGTGCGGTCGATGCGCACGCCGCGGTCGACGAACAGATTGGCGAGCACGCGGTGCGTGATGGTGGCGCCGACCTGCGACTTGATGTCGTCGCCGATGACCGGCAGGCCCTTCTTCTCGAAGCGCTGCTGCCAGTACGGCTCACGCGCGATGAACACCGGAATGCAGTTCACGAACGCGCAGCCGGCCTCGAGCACCTGCTCGACGTACCACTTCGTGGCCTCTTCGGAGCCCACCGGCAGGTAGTTCACGACGACGTCCGTCTTGGTGTCCTTCAGGAGCTTGACGATGTCGACCGTCGGGCCGGGGGCCTTCTTGATGATCTGCGACAGGTACTTGCCGAGGCCGTCGTGCGTCATGCCGCGCTGCACCTTGACGCCCAGCTTCGGGACCTTCGCGAACGCCACCGTGTTGTTGGGCCATTCGAAGATGGCGTCGGAGACGTCCTTGCCGACCTTGTTGATGTCGACGTCGATGGCCGCCGAGATCTCGACGTCGTTGATGTGATAACCGCCCAGGTTGACGTGCATCAGACCCGGCACGCGGTCGGTGGCCTTGGCGTTACGATAATAGTGGAGCCCCTGCACGAACGATGAGGCGCAGTTGCCCACGCCGATGATCGCGACACGCACCTTGGCCATGACGATCAACCCTCCGAGGAATCAGGACCCGCTTCGCGGGTGATTTTATAGACATGAGCCATCCGCTGGATGGCGGTGGCGAAGGAGAAGATCACGAGCACGACCAACGCACCCGGGATGACCGGACCGAGACCGAAGAAGCCCGCGATGATGAGCAGCACCATGCGCTCCGGCCGCTCGAACCAGCCCACCTTGCACTCGAGCCCGAGACCTTCCGCCCGGGAGCGCGTGTACGACACCATGAACGAGCCTACCAGCGCGAGTATCGCCATCATGGCGATGACGAGGAACGTGACGGGCTCCAGGCCGTGCTGCAGATTCGTCAGCACGCGCTCGGGGTTCGCGGCCATGTCGACCAACTGCGCGGCGTAATACCACGCGATGCCCACGAACATCGCGGCTTCGGCGATGCGGTCGAGCGTCGAGTCCAGGAACGCGCCGAAGCGCGTCACCTTGCCCGATTGCCGCGCGAGCTGACCATCGAGGATGTCGCACAACCCCGACAGCAGCGCCAGCAATGCCGCGGCACGGAAGCGCCCGGTGGCGAACTGCAGGCCGGACGCCAGGCACAGCATGAAGCCGAAGACGGTGAGGTGATCGGCGCTGAAGCCGATGCTCAGCAACAGCCGCACGAATGGATCGAGCAGCGAGTGCGCGAGCTTCTTGAGGACTTCCTTGTACCCGCTCACACCGCCCTCCGGGCCCCTTGCGATCGCCTCCGGCGCGCTCACTCCTGCGCCTCGGCCTGCCGTTCGCGCCCGAGTTCGGCGCGCGTCCGCCCTCCCAGCACCAGCACCATCTCGCCTCGCTTCCACTCGGCGCGCAACGCCGCGCGTACCTCGCGCGCACTGCCGCGCAACACCTGCTCGTGCAGCTTCGTCAGTTCGCGCGCCAGCGCGATCGGACGCTCGCCCCACACCGTCTCGAGGTCGCTGAGGCAGGCCTCGATGCGATGCGGCGATTCGAACACCACCACGGTTTCGCGCAGCACCGACAACTCCTCGAGCCGCCGCCGCCGCGCCGAGCCCTTGGGCGGCAGGAACCCCGCGAACATGAATGCATCCGTCGGCAGCCCCGACACTTGCAGCGCCGTGATGACCGCGCTGGCCCCCGGGATGCTTTCGACCCGCACCCCCGCCGCCACCGCCGCACGCACGACCGGATACCCCGGATCGGCGATGCCCGGCGAGCCGGCATCCGTCACCAGGGCCACATCCTCGCCCGCCTGGACGCGCTCGACGAGCGACGCCGCGCGGGCGCGTTCGTTGTGCTCGTGC
The DNA here is from genome assembly GCA_031360075.1 of bacterium. Classification (GTDB taxonomy): domain Bacteria; phylum Eisenbacteria; class RBG-16-71-46; order RBG-16-71-46; family RBG-16-71-46; genus JAIOPA01. The sequence goes on from JANMAX010000252.1 coordinate 5,509, forward strand.
AGGCTCACGATCTGCGCGGGGATCCCGAAGTGCATGAGGAGCCGTCGCGTATGGCGTGTGTCCTCGGCCGCCACGAGACTCACCTCGCGCAGCACTCGCAACGCGCGCGCGGAGATGTCCTCGAGATTGCCGATCGGCGTCGCCACCAGGAACAAAGTGCCTGCGCGGCCGTCAGATGGTCGCCCGTGGGTCACTCGTGGTCCTCTGGCGAAGGCGTGAAAGCGGTACCGTTCGAAGCGGCCGTAAGTTAGCACGCACGTTCGCGCCTCGTCCACACCCCGCCCCAACGACTTGCGACCGCGGTGACTCGCGCCCGTGGGCCGGCAATCTCCTGTCGGCGAACAACTACCCCGGTCCGCGGGGGTGCTCCCCCGACCCAAGCCTGTGCGCCGTCGGCGGCCCGCGCTCCGCCAGCGCGGCGGACTGCTACTTGCTCCCGACGGCTGGTACCGACAGCACCTCGCGGAACGCCGAGATGGCGCGCTCCATGCCGGCATCATCGACGTCGAGATGGGCGATGGCGCGCACCCGGCGCGGACCATAGGCGCTCATGCGCACCCCCCGGCGTTCGAGCTCGGCGACGGTCTGCTTGGCGTCTGGCAAGGGGGCGGCGAGGTCCACGAACACGATGTTCGTGTCCGGTGCGATCACCGTCGCACCGGGGACCGCGAAGCCCTCGGCCAGCCGCTTGGCGCGGCGGTGGTCGTCGGCCAGGCGAGCCACGTGGTGGTCGAGCGCGTGCAGGCAAGCCGCCGCCAGGATGCCGACCTGGCGCATGCCGCCGCCCCAGCGCTTGCGCACCCGGCGCGCGGCGCGCACATGTTGCGTGGTGCCGACGAGGATCGAACCGACCGGTGCGCCGAGCCCCTTGGAGAAGCACATCATGACGGTGTCGGCGCAGGCGGCGTAGTCGGCGATGCTCACTCCCGTGGCGACATGCGCGTTCCACAGCCGCGCGCCGTCCAGGTGCACGCGCAGGTGACGCGCGCGCGCCATGCCGGCGAGTTCCTGCAGCTTCGCCAGCGGCACGACCGCACCGCCGGCACGGTTGTGCGTGTTCTCGGCGCACACCAGCGTGACGCGCGCGACGTGGTCATCGTCGTCGCGCAGCGCGGACACCAGCGCGTCCATGGGCAGCACGCCGCGCTCTCCGGGCAGCGGGTGCGCGAGCACGCCGGAGTTGGCGGCCATGCCGCCCTGCTCGTAGAAGTAGATGTGGGAGTGCGCCTCAAGCAGGACCTCGTCGGCGGGCTTGGTCAGCACGTGTACGGCCAGTTGGTTGCCCATCGTGCCGCTGGGCACGAACAGGGCCGCTTCCTTGCCGGCCAGCCTGGCGATGCGCTGTTCGAGCGCGATCACCGTGGGGTCGTCGCCGAAAACGTCGTCGCCGACCTCGGCCTCGGCCATGGCGCGGCGCATGGCGGCGGTGGGCCGGGTGACGGTGTCGCTGCGCAGGTCGACGGGCGGCTGGTTCATGGCGGCTCTCCGGGCGGATCGGGACCAAGGTGGAGCCGGGACTATAGCGCGGCCCCGCCGGGAACCGTGAGCGCCGGACCCGCCCGGCGACCCGGCGGGACCGCGCCGGCCGGCGGGTCTTGCACACGCCGGACATCTGCCCGCATGCTCTCGCGTCGAATGAGGGTATATCGGTCCCGCTCCCGGGGCCGTCTTCCATAAGCCGGAGGCTCGACCACCATGCTGCCGATGTTCGGATTCGACCGCACGATGTTCCTGTTGCTGCCCGCCATGGCGTTCGCGATGTGGGCGCAGTGGAAGGTGCAGAGCACGTTCAACCAGTTCACGCGGGTGCGCGCGGCCAATGGCATGACCGGCCGCGACATGGCGCGCGACATCATGCGCCGCAACGGCGTCAGCGATGTGACCGTCGAGTCCGTGGGTGGTGTGCTGTCCGATCACTACGACCCGTCCAAGAAGGTCGTGCGGTTGTCGGAATCCAACTTCAGCGGCGGCAGCATCTCGGCCATCGCCGTGGCCGCGCACGAAGTCGGCCATGTGCTGCAGCACCACGAGGGCTACTTCCCGCTGCAGTTGCGCTCGGGCATGGCGCCGGCCGTCGGCATCGCCAGCATGGCCGCGGGGCCGCTGTTCTTCATCGGCCTCATCTTCGGCGCGCGCATGCCGTTCTCGGGCCTGCTCATGGACATCGGCATCGTGTTCTTCGCCGGCGCGGTGTTGTTCCACCTGGTGACGCTGCCGGTGGAGTTCGACGCCTCGAAGCGCGCATTGGCGCAACTCACGTCGAGCGGCGCGGTGATGCCGCAGGAGGTCGACGGCGCCAAGAAGGTGCTCGATGCGGCCGCGCTCACCTACGTTGCCGCGGCGGCCATGTCGGCGCTGCAACTGCTGCGCCTCATCATGCTGCGCAACAATCGGCGCTGATGGCCGGCGCGGCACCCGGCGCGGCCCGGCCGCACCGGGTGCCGCGCGGCGCGCCTGATGGCGCGGAGTGGTGCGGCGGCGGGTGGGCGCGCACGGTGTCGCGGTGAGCGCTGCCCGGGAGCACAACAGCCGGGCTCGCGAACGAGCCCGGCCGCTGCAGAAGCCCGCCTGAGTACGCGAGCGGTGCGCTTACTGCTGCGACACCATGTCCTTGAGTTCTTTAGAGACCTTGAACACCGGGACGCGCCGCGGGGGAACAGGCACGGCATCTCCGGTACGAGGGTTCCGCGCGATGCGCGCCTTGCGGTCCTTCACCCGGAACGTGCCGAAGCCTCGGATCTCGATGTGGTGGCCCACGGCAAGCGCCTTCGCCACCGCATCCAAGAAGCAGTCGACCGTTTCGGCGACATCCTTCTTGGTGAGGCCCGTGCGCTCGGAGATCTGGTCCACGATATCGGCCTTGGTCATCACATCCTCCTGGGGACCCTGACCGCTTGAACCGTGGACGGACGGTCGCTGAAGTCAGGACTCAGAATACGGTAACCACTCCCCGCCCGCGCTGTCAATCCGCTAATGGACAAGGGGTTACTTCGATTCACCGAGGCCATGCACCCCCCCGCCCGGCCCCCCGGCACCGGGGGCCGCCCCGAGCGCGCGGCGGCGGCCGGTCTCGACCGGGTCAGCGTCCGCCGCGGCCAGCAGCCGGGTCAGTACGGGCTTGCCCGCGGCCACCTCGGCCAGCCACTCGCGTGCGAAGCCGCCCGACTGGATCTCGGCGAGCAGGTCCCGCATGGCGGCGCGCGATTGCGCGTTGATCACGCGCGGGCCGCGCGTCAGGTCGCCGTAGAGCGCGGTGCCCGAGATGCCGCGACGCAAGCCGGCCACGCCGCGCGCATGCAGCAGGTCGGCCAGGAACTTGAGCTGGTGCACGCACTCCAGGTAGGCCACCTCGGGCGTGTAGCCGGCTTCGACGAGCGTGCCGTAGGCGGCCGAGACCAGTGCGTTCATGCCGCCGCACAGCACCGACTGTTCGCCGAACAGGTCGATCTCGGTCTCCTCGCGCACGCTGGTGCGCAGCAACGTGGCGCGCGCGCAGCCGAGCGACGTGGCGTAGTGCGTCGCCAGCGCCCACGGGTCCTGAGCACCCGGCTGGTGCACGGCCAGATACGCCGGCAGGCCCTCGCCGCGTTCATACGACTCGCGCAGCACACGGCCGGGACCGGTGGGCGACACCAGCACGACGCTCGTGCCGGTGGCGAATTCGAGCGTGCCGTAGAGCAGGTTGAATCCGTGCGCGAACACCGCCGTGCGCAAACCGCGCGCGGCCGCCGCCAGTTCGGGCCACGCCTGCGGCACGGCTTCGTCGGGCAGCAGCACGGCCAGCGTGTCCGCACCCGCCAGCGCGGCGAGCGGCGGCAGCACGTCGAAGCCGTGCGCACGCGCGCGCGCCTCGGCGCCGCGGCCCGGCCGTGCGGCGACGCGCACGACCTCGCCCGCGTCCCGCAGGTTGCGGGCGTGCGCCTCGCCCTGGTTGCCGTAGCCCAGCACCACGACGGTGCCGAGCGGGGATGCCGTGCTCATGCGTGCCTCCAGCCGCGCGCGCTGACCGGTCGTGCGGCGCACGAATGGCTCGTGGGCGCCGCGGGGGGCCGCGCGGGATGCCCCAGCCGGACACACGACCCCTCCGGCTCGCACGGAGCAGGAGGGGTCGCGCGTTATCGTGTCACGCGCCGCGCGAAAGCCCGTTCGCGGCGCGGGCGATCACTTCTTGCCGCCGCCCGCGGACGACCAGTCGGACTTCTGCACCAGTGCGCCGGTGGCCGAGTTGAACGTGAACGACTGCTTCTTGGCGGTGAACATCCAGGTCTGCAGCTTGTTGCCCTCGGACTCCCAGTCGAACACGGCATCCGGCGAGCAGCCGAGCGCGGCGAGCGTGTTCGCCGCGGCGGAACCGCCCTTGGCCGTCGCCTTGGCGGCCGCGACCGCATCGCCGTTGGCCCTGCCGTTGTTCATGGCCATGTACACCATGAGCATCTCCGTGGCCTTGGCGCTGTTGCCCGCCTTGGAATAAACCGCACCCAACTGGCGGAAGTAGATCTTGTTGTCGGGCTTCAGGTTCACCGCGCGCTGCAGCACGCTCACGGCATCGTCGAACTTCTGCATGTCGGCGAGCGTCGAGCCCAGGCTCGAGAGCGCGTCGGCGTCCTCGGGCGTCTGCTTCAGCACGGCACGCCACTGGCCCTCGGCGAGCGACAACTCACCGGCGTTCTGGTACGCCAGTGCGGCGTTGAAGCCCAGGTCGGTGCTGGCGGCCTTGAGCGCGAACGCCTTGGCGTAGGCCTCGCCCGCGGCCTTGAAGTCGGCGCGCCGGGCCGCGTCCTGCTTGGTCTGCGCGCGGCTGAACAGCGCCGAGCCCAGGCCCATGAAGTGGTCCGAGTTGTTCGGCTCCTCGCTGCCCAGTTCGTTGTAATAGCGGATCGCCGCGTCGTACTTCTTGTCTTCGAGCAGCGCGGCGGCCTTGTTCGCGCGCACGCGCTTGAGCGCGTCGGCGAGCGTGCTCACCGTGGAATCGCTGGCGGCCTCGGTGAGACCGTTCTTGAGCGCGATCTCGGCCTCGTCGAAGCGCCCCATGAACGCGAACGCGGTCGCGAGGTTGCGGATCGTGAGCGCACTGGCGGGCTTCAGCAGCTTGGCGCGAGTCAGGCTCAGGACGGCCGCGCCATAGTTCTTGGTGGCCTCTTCCTTCAGCGCCTTCTCGTCATCGGACGGCGTCTTGGTGTACTCGGGCCAGGCGTTCTGCGCATCACCGATGCGCTTGATGCCGTCATTGAACGCGCGTGCCCAGTACGAGTCGCGATTCGTGATGACGATGTCGACCCGCTTCTTGTCGCCCTTGGCGATCATGCCGTCGATCGCGAGCTGGAACGCCCTGCCCGCCGGGCCGGCGCTGTCGAGTTCGGCATACGCCCAGCCCAGGTAGCCCCTGGCTTCCAGATCGGCCGGGTCTTCCGTGGCGCACGAGACGAGCTGGTCGACCGCCTTGTTCATCTCGCGCAAGTAGTCTTCGGTGTTGCCGCGCTCCTTGTCCTTGAGCCCCTGGACGACGTACTGGATGCCGCCAGCACAGTGGGGATTGCGCGCGGAGGCGATGCCCGCGGCGAGCAGCAGGGCCGCCGACGACGCGACAGCCACGATCGTACGCTTGTTCAAGGAACTCCTCCTTGGCCTCGACAGCCGGGTCAGACCAGACGATTGCCATTCACCACGAGGCCGAACGTCGCCCCCAGGTGCATGGCTGCCTTGCGGGACGCCAGCATGCGCGTCATGAAGATCTCGAAGTACTCCATCATGTGCGACATCGCGGGATCGAGCGTGAGCTCGAGCGTGATGTGTTTCTGGTCCTCGTCGACGTTCAGGAAGCTCTTCTCGACCGCGTAGTTCACGCGGTCATGGATGTCGAATTTGATGGTGTCGGCGTTGCGCACACGCGTGCGGTGAACGTCGCTCTTGTCGGCGAGGATCAGCGCCGCGGCGATGTCGTTGACGGGATCGCCGTCGTTCTCGTGATGATTCCCGATCGCGGCGATGACCAGCAGCACCTCCTCGTCGGGCATGCCGAACTCGCGCAGCAACTGCATCGCCATGACCGCGCCGGTCTGGGCATGGTGATCGCGGTTCACGGCATTGCCGATGTCGTGCAGCATGCCGGCGATGGCCGCCAGTTCGCACTGGCGCTCGGGCCGGCCCATGCGCTTCAGGACGTTGTAGGCGATGCGCGACACCAGCGTGACGTGGCGCTCGCCGTGCTCGGTGTAGCCGATGGCCGCCAGCGACGCATCGGCCATCTTCACGTAGAGCCGCACCCGCGGATGCTCGCGGATGAAGTCGAACGTGAGGTGCTGCGAGCCACCGCCGGCGTGGGCGGTGTCGGTGGCGTGACGGGTCGGATGAGCGCTCATGGCAGGGATATACCTTTGCGGGAAGGATGCCACCCTCGCTACGGGCGGCGCAGGCCGGTCGGCGGGCCGACACTAGGGTTGCAACTCCAATAGCGTCAAGCCTTGAGCGGTTCGTTGTCGTCCGCCTGACGGCGCGGATCCCGGCCGCCGGGTGAGGCGCGAACGCACGCTGTGCGTTGGCCTTGCGACAGTGCGCCTGCGACTCGAGCGCCACCCCGCGACCGGGGGGTCGAGTGCCCCCTCCCTCCGCGCGATCCGGGCGCGGGGTTTTTCGTCCATGGAGCGCGAAATCCGGCATGGGACCTCGCCCGCTCCGCTATGCTCACGCGGCGCTCAGTCTCCGGACCGCGCCCGGGCCGGCGGTGGAGCTGAGCCCATGACGGAGGAACGTGCATGCCCTCGTGCCGCAGGCTGACGGTGATCGTGTTCACGGTCGTGGCGGTCGGCATGAGTGCCGCCGTTGCGCGCGCCCAATCCACCGGGCTCGTCCCGCTCAACGACCTGGGTGCCGGCACGTACGCCGGATTCCCGGGCGGGCTCTACCCGGGAGGGTCGAACGTTCCACCGCCCGCGCACCTGGCCGCCGCGCTGGCCGCTGCCGCCCGGATCGTCCCGCGCGATGCCAGCGGCGTGGCGGATGCCAACGGCTGGATCGGCATGATCGCGCTCGGCATGTCGAACACGACGCACGAGTTCGGTGCGTTCGAGCGCAACGCCGACCGTGACACCGGCCGGAACGCACGGGTGCTGCTCATGGATACGGGCCTCGGCGGGCAGACGGCCACGGTCCTCGCGAACCCGGCCGCCAGCTACTGGAGCACGGCCGCGCAACGCGTCGCCGCCATGGGGCTGACCGCGGCACAGATACAGGTGGCGTGGCTCAAGGAGGCCGAGGCGAATCCTCCGAACAACTTCCCGTTGCACGCGCAGGCACTGCGCGACACGCTCGTGCGCGTGGTGCAGAACCTGCACGACAAGTACCCCAACGTGCGGGTGTGCTACGTCTCGAGCCGCATCTACGGTGGCTACAGCGCGCAGGGCGGCCTGAACCCCGAACCGCAGGCGTACGAATCGGGCTTCGCCGTGAAGTGGCTGATCGAACAGCAGATCTCCGGCGCCGCCGCCCTCAACGCCGACCCCGCCGCGGGCCCGGTACGCGCCCCGGTGCTGGTCTGGGGCCCGTACCTGTGGGCCAACGGCACGCTGCCGCGTTCGGACGGTCTGGTGTGGACGCTGAATGACCTCGAGTCGGACCACGTCCACCCGAGTCCGGCGGGCGAACAGAAGGTCGCCGCCATGCTGGCGCAGTTCTTCGCCACCGACACCACCGCCGCGACGTGGTGGCGAGCGCAGCCGGGGGTGAGCCTGCGCGTGCTCGATGCCACCGACGACGCCACCGTGGCCCTGGCCACGCCCGCGACGAACCTGGGCGCAGACACGCTGCTGTCGGCCGCCGCCGGGGCCGCCGCGCAGAATGTCTACGCGCGCTTCGACGCCAGCGCTGTGAGCGAGCCCGTGCTGCACGCCAAGCTGAGCCTGCGCGTGTTCGCCAGCGGTGGCGGGGCCGCGCGACTGGTGAACGGCACGGCGTGGAACGAGTCGGCCATCACTTGGGCGACCGCGCCGCCACTGGGTGGCACGCTCGTGACCGTGCCGCAGGCGTCGCGCGACGGCACGTGGGGCGGGCAAGTGACCGCCGCCTACAACGCCGACCCCGACCATGTGTTGTCGTTCGCGATCACGTCGCCGGTGGCGGGTCCGATGAACTACCACAGCCGTGAGGGCAGCGATCCGCCGCGACTGGTGCTGGTGGTATCGACGCCGGTGCTCGGCGCAGGGCCTGGCGCCGTGCCGGCGCGCGGTGTGGCGCTGGCGGCGGCACCGAACCCGGCGGCGGCCGGCACGCGCGTGGCGTTCACGCTCGCCGCGCGCGGGCACGCCGAACTCGCGGTGTTCGCGCTCGACGGCCGGCGCGTCCGCATGCTGGCGAGCGGCATGCTCGAAGCGGGCGCGCAGTCACGCGCCTGGGACGGCCGCGATGACGACGGCCGCACGGTGGCGGCGGGGGTCTACCTGATGCGGCTCGTGACGCCTGCCGGCGCCAGCGTGGCACGCGTGGCATGGCTGCGATGAGCCGGTTCCGGGCCGCGCGGGCCGGAACCGGCGGACGGCTCGGCGGCGCTCGCGGTGCGATCTCCGGCCGGCTTCAGAGCACCTCGATGGGATCGACGTCCGCGATGACGCGGACCTTCCGGCGCCCGGGCTGATCGGCCCACACCAGAGCTTCGGCGGCGATGTCGCGCAGCAGCTTGCCGTTCGTGCTCTTCAACAGCACGTGCCAGCGGTGGCGGCCGCGCAGCCGGGCGAGCGCCTGTGGCGCGGGGCCCAGCACGCTGACGTCCGCGCTGCCGGCGCGTTCGCGCGCGAGCGTGGCGAGCGCGCCGGCGGTGGCCTCGACCTCCGCGGCGTCCGGGCCATCGGCCAGCAGCGTCACGAGCCGCGTGAACGGCGGATAGAGTGCGTCCCGGCGTTCGGACAGCTCCTGCTTCCGGAACTCGCGCTCGCCCTCGTGCCCGTCGGCCGCGGCGACGGCGGTGATCGCGGGATGCTCGGGCGTGCACGTCTGCACCAGCACCTCGCCCGGCACCTTGCCGCGGCCCGCGCGGCCCGACACCTGAGTGAGCAACTGGAACGTGCGCTCGGCGGCACGGAAATCGGGCAGGTGCAGCGCGACGTCGGCGTCGAGCACGCCCACGAGCGTGACGCGCGGGAAGTCGAGCCCCTTGGCGATCATCTGCGTGCCGAGCAGCAGGTCGGCCTCGCCGCGCGCGAACCTGGCGAGCGTCTCGCCGGGCCCGTCCTTCGCACGCGCGACGTCGAGGTCCAGGCGCAGCACGCGCGCTTGCGGGAACACGCTCGCGAGCTCGCGCTCGGCGCGCTGCGTGCCCGCACCGGCATAACGCAGCAACGGCTGATGGCACTTGGGGCAGACGTCGGGTGCGAGCTCGTGGTGGTCGCAGTAGTGGCAGCGCAGGGTCTTGTGCTGAAGCTCGGGCGGACTGGCAGCCGCTGGAGCGCCTCGGCCTGCTTCGCTCGCCGGACGCTGAGCGCTGCTCGCACTCCCCTCGAAGTCCAGACCCGCGCTCGCGCCCACCGCCGGGGTTCGCTTCACGGCACGGCGCACGCTGGCAGCCTGCGTGGGCCCCATGTGCAG
>JANMAX010000271.1:0-7487 GCA_031360075.1 bacterium
GGCCGGGGCAGCATGCGCACCGAACTGCCGTTCGGCACGTTCCTCGGGCCTGCCGCGATGGTCGCGTTCCTGTGGGGCGATGGCTGGGTGGCGGCCTACCTGGAGCTGATCGGGCGCTGAGCGGGACGCCGTACGCGCGCAACGCAGGCACCTCACCGGCCGCGCGTGGCGGACGGGCTCCGGCCGCTCGAACCGCTCGCGCGCAGTTGACGACCGCGGAGCACTGACGAATCATCCCGAGGTTCCCCTCCGGTCCCACCTCTGGAGTGCCCTCATGCCCTCGTCGCTGCGCTCGCGCATCACCGGACTCGGCTTTCATGTCCCGCCACGCGTCGTCACGAATCATGACCTGGCGAAGCTCATGGACACGAACGATGCCTGGATCGTGGAGCGCACCGGCATCCACGAACGCCACTTTGTCGACGCCGACACCGGCTCCAGCGACCTGGGGATCGAAGCGGCTCGCCAGGCGCTCGCCGACGCCGGACGCACCACGGCCGATGTGGACTTCGTGATCTTCGCCACCAGCACGCCCGACTGGATGGCTCCCGGCAACGGCGTCATCGTCCAGGACCGGCTGGGGCTCGGCACGGTCGGCGCACTCGACGTGCGCAATGCCTGCAGCGGCTTCCTGCACGCGCTCTCGGTGGCCGATGCGTTCGTCCGGATGGGGAAGTACCGCTGTGTGCTGGTGATCGGCGCCGAGGTGCAGAGCACGGCCCTGGACCTCACCACGCGCGGCCGCGACATGGCGGTGCTGTTCGGCGATGGCGCCGGGGCGGCCGTGGTGGAACCGTGCGAGGCGCCGCGCGGCATCCTGTCGTGGGCGCTGCACGCCGAGGGCTCGATGGCGCGCGAGTTGTGGTGCGAGGCGCCGACGTCGCGCGAGCCCGGCCGCATCACACCCGAGATGATGGCGGCGGGACGGCACTTCCCGCACATGAACGGCCGGCAGGTCTTCAAGAGCGCCACGACGCGGTTCCCCGAAGTCATCCACGAGGTGCTGCGGGATGCCGGCCACACGCTCGATGAGGTCGCTCTCGTGGTGCCGCACCAGGCCAACCAGCGCATCGGCGATGCCGTGGCCGAACGCCTCGGGCTGCCACCGGAACGCGTCTTCCAGAACATCGCGCGTTATGGCAATACCACGGCCGCCAGCATCCCCATCGCGCTCACCGAGGCGCGCGACGCCGGGCTCGTGAAGCCCGGCGACCTCATCGTCCTGGCCGCCTTCGGCGCGGGGTTCGCGTGGGCGGGCTGCGTCATGCGCTGGTGAACCCATGCCGTTCGGCGACGGTGACACCGCTCGCTTGCCCCGGCCCCGGTCGGCACGCTAGCTTGAGTCGTTCAACGCCCACGGCCGGGCCGCCGTCCGTGCTCCCGCCGGCGGCGACGGAGGTGTCGTGACGCCCAGTGTCCAGAGTCGTTCGCCCGCACCCCGGACCGCCGCGTGCGTCACCCTGACGCTCATCGCGGCCCTGCTCGTCGCGGCCCTGCTCGTCCTGCCGGGCTGCTCGATCAAGCACTTCGCGCTCAAGAGCGTGGCCAACTCGCTCACCTCCGGCCCGGACACGTTCGGCACCGACGACGACCCGGAACTGGTGCGCGACGCGCTGCCGTTCGGCTTGAAGACCATGGAGTCGCTGCTCGCCGCACTTCCCGGGCACGAGGGCCTGTTGATCACCTTGTGCAAGGGCTACACGCAGTACTCCTACGCCTATGTGCAGTCCGAGGGCGACCTGCTCGTGAACACGGACTACGTGCGCGCGACCGCGCTGCACGAGCGCGCGTTCAAGCTCTACGTGCGCGCGCAGGGTTACGGGCTGAGGGCGCTCGCGCTGCGCCACAAGGGCATCGCCGACTCGCTCCGGCTGGCGCCCGACCGCGCCGCCGCCATGCTCACGAAACGCGACCTGACCGCGCTCTACTGGACCGCCGCGGCATGGGGCTCGGCGATCGCCGCGGGCAAGGACCGCCCGGAGATGCTGGCCGACCTGCCGGCCATCCGCGCGCTGGTCGATCGCGGGCTCGCACTCGACGAACGCTACGAGCTCGGCGCGTTCCACGATGCCGCCATCGTCCTGGATGCGCTCCCGCCCGCGATGGGCGGCTCGGCCGCCGCCGCGCGCCAGCACTTCGCGCGCGCGCTCGAGCTCTCGCACGACTCGCGCCCGTCGCCCTATGTGACGCTGGCCCTGAGCGTGTCGGTGATGCAGCAGGACCGCGCCGAGTTCCGCCGGCTGCTCGAGCGCGCCCTGACGTTCGACCCCGACAAGCACCCGTCCCAGCGCCTCGCGACGATCGTGCTGCAGCGCAAGGCGAAGGCCCTGCTCGAGCGCCAGGACGAGTTCTTCCTCGACGACGCTGCAGAAGTTTCCGCTCCCGACACCTCTACCACCCAGGAGAAACGATGACAGGCCCGTCCCACCGCTTCACCCCCATGCTCCCGCTGCTCGCGAGCTTGCTGCTCACCCAGCCGCTCGCGCCGCGTCCCGCGGCCGCGCAGGCCACCGTGGTGAAGCTTGCCACGCTCGTACCCGAGGGCTCGGTGTGGGACAAGGGACTGCGCGAAATGGGCGCGGATTGGCAGTCGACCACGAGGGGCCGCGTCTCGCTGCGCGTTTATCCGGGAGGCATCGCGGGCGACGAACCGGATGTCGTGCGCAAGATGCGCATCGGCCAGCTCCAGGCGGCGGCCGTCACCACGGCCGGGCTGGCATCGATCGACCCGGCCTTCAACGTCTTCAACGTGCCGATGTTCTTCACGTCGTATCCGGAGCTCTACGCCACCCTCGCCAAGCTCGAACCGACACTCAAGGCGCGACTCGAGGCCAAGGGGTTCATCCTGCTGTCATGGGGACACGGCGGCTGGGTGTACTTCTTCACGAAGGCGCCAGTCGAGACGGTGGAAGGCCTGCGCAGGACGAAGATGTTCACGTGGGCGGGTGACGACCAGATGGTGAGTGTCTGGAAAGCCAAGGGCTTCAACCCCATTCCGCTCGCGGCCACCGACATCATGACCGGACTGCAGACCGGCATGATCGACTCCTACCCCAGCACGCCGCTGCTCGGCCTGACACTGCAGTGGTACCGGCAGACGCCGAACATGGTCGGTATGGGCATGGCGCCGTTGGTCGGCGGGCTGGTGATCACGAAGACCGCGTGGCTCAAGATGCCAGCGGCCGACCGTGCGCTCGTGAAGGCGGCGTGCGCCCGCATGGAGAGGAAGCTCGAGGTCGAAGTCCCGCGCCAGGACACCACCGCCGTGACCGAGATGCAGAAGCGCGGCCTCAAGGTGAATGTCGTGAATGCAGCGAACGCCGCGCAGTTCCGCGCGGTGGCCGAGGAGTTCGCGACCGCCATGGCGGGCATCCGGATCCCGCCCGAGGTGTTGGCGTTGGCCCGCAAGGAGCGTGACGCGTTCCGCGCCCGCGCCAGGAAGTAGTCCGACGGCGCGAGCCAGCGCGAACGGAGCAGCAGGAAGCCCGGGCGGAGCCACCTGCCCGGGCTTTTTCGTGTCGGGATGCGTCGTGGCGTTCAGCGGCCGGAAGTGACCCGCTTGGCGGGCGTGACCCCGCGCAGTCCGCCGCTCATCTGGTCCCACGGAGCCGCGGCCTGCACCCGCTCGCTCTGGATGTGCTCGACCATGGAGTGCACCGAGAACGCCATGCCGGCCATGGTCGCGACCGCGGCCATGAGTTCACCATGCGCGGCACCATGAGCGAACACCCAGCTGTAGACGACCGCGACCAGCGTGACGGCGTTCGCGAGCGCGAACGGCACCCACTCACTGCGATCCTGGAATCCGGGGAGCGTGTGCAGGTGCGCGAGCCGGGTGAACCACTGCGCGTCCTCGCGGTCCTTCTCGTGGAACTCCTGAACGTAGCCCACGATGCGCTTGGTCTGCTCGCGCGCGTGCACAGTCGCGTAGAAACCGAGTGCCACGCACAGCTCCACCGGCAGCATCAGGCCGGGATTGCGCGCCGCGATCGCGCCCGAGAGCAGCGCGGCCGCCGCCACTGCGGCCACCGTCCAGCACAGCTGTGAGGTGCGGCCGAGTTCGCGCACCTGGTGCATCAGCGCGCCGTACTCGCTTCCCCGGATGTCATCGGTACCGTTCATCGTGGCCTCACATGGGTCAGGGAATGTTGCCCCGCGTCTCGAAGCTCTCCCTGTCATCGGCCGGGAAGCACATGGGGTTGAGCGCGCGCCTTCACCGAGCCGGTGTGGGCGAACCCCGGCAGGAAGCGCTGAACGCGCCGGGCCCGCGCCCGGCCGCGACCGTCGTTCGGCGCGTTGCCGTGACTGCCCGCCGATGCCAGAGTGCCCGGCGCAAGTCGTCTCCCTCTCCCGCTCGAGGACTCCCGCCATGACCGCACCCCCGCGCTGCACGGCCCCCCGCTGGGCCCGGCTCTGGACCGGTATCGTCTGGTCGCTCGTTGCAGCTGTCGCGGCACGCGCCGCCGAACCCGGCACGCTCGGCTATTACCGTTTTCCGTCCGTGCGCGCGAACACCGTGGTGTTCACCGCCGAAGGCGATCTGTGGCGCGTCCCCATCGAGGGCGGCCTCGCCCAGCGCCTGACGTCGCACCTCGGCGAGGAGACGCGCGCCGCGATCTCGCCCGACGGCCGCAGCGTGGCGTTCTCGGCCACCTACGATGGTCCGACCGAGGCCTACGTCATGCCGATCAACGGCGGCGTGCCGAAGCGGCTGACGTTCGACGGCCTGCGCGCCTATGTCACCGGCTGGACGCCACAGGGCGAAGTGCTGTTCAGCTCGCGCCGAGCTTCGGGCTTCCCCGCGGGACAGTTGTTCGCGGTCGATCCCGCGACCGGCGCACGCCGCGTGCTGCCGCTCGCACAGGCGGCCGAGGGCGCCTACGACGGCACGACACTCGTGTTCACGCGCCAGGAGGCCAACATCAGCAACACGCGCCGCTATCGTGGCGGCACGCTGCAGCAGCTGTGGACGTGGTCCGGCGGCCGCGACGAGGCGCGCCGCCTGCTGCCCGCCGACAGCGCGGCGAGCCGCACTCCGATGCCGTGGCAGGGCCGGCTCTACTTCGTCGGCGACCGCACGCTCGACATGAACCTGTGGTCGGTGAAGCCCGATGGCAGCGATGCCCGCCAGCACACGTTCCACAAGGGCTGGGACGTCCTCGGCGCCGCACTCTCCGATGGCCGCATCGTGTATCAGTGGGGCGCCGACCTGCGCGTCTACGACATCGCCGGCCACTCCGACCGCGTGCTGCCGGTGCGCCTGGCGTCCGACCTCGACCAGTCGCGCGAACGCTGGGTGCAGAATCCGCTGGAGTGGGTCACCGCCGCGCACCTGTCCCCGAACGGCGACCGTGTCGTGCTGACCGCGCGCGGTCAGGTGTTCGTCGCACCGGTCGAGGACGGCCGGCTGGTGTCGGCGACGCGCGAGCCCGGGGTGCGCTGGCGGCAGGCGCGCTTCCTGGCCGACGGCCGCACGCTCGTGGCGCTGTCCGATGGCAGCGGCGAAGTCGAATGGTGGAAACTGCCGGCCAACGGTGTCGGCGAGCCGGTACCGCTGTCCAGGGACGGCCGCACGTTGCGCATCGATGGCGTGCCATCCCCAGATGGCAAGTGGATCGCGCACACGAACAAGGATCAGGAGCTGTGGCTGCTCGAGATCGCGAGCGGCGGCCACAAGCGCGTCGCGGTGAGCGAGGAATGGGATGACATCCGCGACCTGGCGTGGTCACCGGACTCGCGCTGGCTCGCGTTCGCGCGCCCCGCGGCCAACCTGCTCACGCAGATCCTGGTGTACGACACGCGCTCCGCCACCACGACGGTCGCGACCAGCGACCGCTGGGACAGCTGGAGCCCGGCGTGGAGCCCGGACGGCAAGTGGCTGTGGTTCCTGTCCGACCGCCACTTCGACACCGTCGTGCGCAGCATCTGGGGCTCGCGCCAGCCGGATCCCTTCTTCGACCGTCCCACGCAGCTGTATGGCTTGGCACTCCAGAAGCAGTTCCGCTCACCGTGGGCGAAACTCGACGAACTGCAGCCGCCGAGCGCCGCCAAGGATGCCGACGCCAGGGCTGCGGGCAGCAAGGACGGCGCGGCGAAGCCGAGCCAGCCCGGCGGCGCCGGCGTGGCCGGGAAGCAGGACACCGCACCAGCGCCCGTGAGCATCGACCTCGCGGGCCTCGCGGAACGGCTGATCGACGTGCCAGCCGATGCCGGCAACTACCGCTCGCTCAGCACCGACGGCAAGCGGCTCTATTGGCTGGCGAGCGAAGCCGATGTCAACGCACGGCCGGCGCTCATGTCGCTCGAGATCGCACGCAAGCAGGACGGCGCCGGCACCGTACTCGCGGCGGTCGACAGCTACGAGCTCTCGGCCGACGGCAAGAAGCTCATGCTTCGCAAGGGCGACGCGATCCACGTGTTCGATGCCGGTGCCAAGGCCCCGGCCGAACTCGAAAAATCCAAGCTGCCGCTCGCCGGCTGGTCGTTCACGTTCGACCCGCGAGTCGAATGGCGGCAGATGTTCACCGAGGCGTGGCGGCTCGAGCGCGATTACTTCTACGACCGCGGCATGCACGGCGTGGACTGGCAGGGCCAGCTCACGAAGTTCCGGCCGCTCGCCGAGCGCGTCACGACGCGCGGCGAACTCGCCGACCTGTTCCAGCAGATGGTCGGCGAGCTGTCCGCGCTGCACATGTACGTTTACGGTGGCGACCATCGCCGTGGCCCCGATCAGGCCGAGCCTGCCGGTCTGGGTGCGCGCTTCACGCGCGACGAGCGCGCCGGGGGCTGGCGCATCGAGCACATCTTCCGCACCGACCCGGACGAGCCCGGCAAGATGTCGCCACTCGCGCGGCCGGAGCTGGACGTGCGCGCCGGCGATGTCGTGCTGGCCGTGAACGGCGTGCCCGCGCTCACGACGAGCGAGCCGGGCGCACTGCTGCGCGGCCAGGCGGGCAAACAGGTGCTGCTGCGCGTGCAGACGCCGGGCAAGCAGGCGCGTGAGCTCATCGTGACCCCCGTGCCTCCGGCACGGGAGACGGACCTGCGTTACACGGAGTGGGAGTACACGCGGCGGCTGCGCGTCGACTCGCTGTCGGCGGGCCGGGTCGGCTACGTGCACTTGCGCGCCATGGGTGCCCCCGACATGGCGCAATGGCAGCGCGACTACTTCCCGGTCTACGACCGCGACGGCCTGGTGATCGACCTGCGCGGCAATCGCGGCGGCAACATCGATGCGTGGATCCTCGGCAAGCTCGTGCGCCGTGCCTGGATGTGGTGGCAGCCTCGCACCGGGCACCCGGTCGCGAACATGCCGTTCGCGTTCCAGGGCCGGCTGGTCGCCCTGGTCAACGAGACCACGATCTCCGACGGTGAGGCGTTCGCCGAGGGCTTCCGCAGGCTCGGCCTGGGCAAGGTCGTGGGCACGCGCACATGGGGCGGCGAGATCTGGCTGTCGCAGGACAACTTCCTGGTCGACCGCGGGATCG
>JANMAX010000277.1:0-5795 GCA_031360075.1 bacterium
AGCATCCTCGCCGAGTACACGCGCGCCGGAGTCCTGGGGCTGGCGACCTGTGCGCACAGCGGCGCCGGGCTCGAGGCCGTGCGCGAACGCTGTGCGAGCGGACGCAGCATGTTCGTCGGCCACTCGGGCGTCGGCAAGAGCACCCTCCTGAACCAGCTGCTGCCGCACGAGGACATCGCCGAAGGCGACGTGAACGAAGTCACCGGCAAGGGCCGCCACACCACGACGGCTGCGATCCTGTACCGCCCGGCCATGGGCACCGAGGTCATCGACACCCCGGGCGTGCGGGCGTTCGCGCTCTGGGGGGTGGAGTCGGACGACTTGGTGCATTATTACCCGGAGCTGGCACCCCTGGTCGGGGGCTGCCGGTTCGGCGACTGCCGTCACGACCGCGAACCCGGCTGCGCGATGCGCATGGCCGTCGAGCGCGGTGAGGTGGGCGAGCGGCGCTTCGCGTCGTACTGCAAGCTGCGCGACGAACTCGCGGAGGGGCTGCACTAGGACCTGCAGGTCCGGCCCCGCCGCGCGAGTTCCTCGCGTGAGGGGGACCGAGTGCCGTCACCATTCCAGCCCGCGCTCACGCACCTCGAGTGCTTCGACTGCCACGCGCACTGTGACCTGTCCGTACCGCGCTCCGTGTGCCCCGCTTGCGGCCGCCCGCTGGTGGCCCGCTACGACCTGGCGCGCATCCGCGAACAGGTGCCGCGCGCATCGCTCGGCCGCTTCGGCACCGACCTGTGGCGCTACCGCGCCGTGCTGCCGTTTTCCGAGAGTTTCGCCGCTGTGCGCCTGGGCGAAGGCGGCACGCCGCTGTTGCCATTGCCGCGCCTCGCGCAGTCGCTCGGCCTGGCCACGCTGTGGATGAAGGAAGAGAGCCCGAACCCGACCCAGTCATTCAAGGCACGCGGGCTGTCGCTGGCGGTCAACGGCGCGCTGGCGTGGGGCGTGAAGGGCATCGCGCTGCCCTCGGCAGGCAACGCCGGGAGCGCGGCAGCGGCGTACGCGGCCGCCGCCGGCCTGCCGTGCCGGGTCGCGATCCCGGACGACACACCCGAAGCCTTCGCGCTCGAACTGGCGGCGTTCGGCGCCGAGGTACAGCTCGTGAAGGGCACCATCGCCGACTGTGGCAGGCGCATCGCGGAATGGGCGCCGTCCCCGCAATGGTGGAACGTCGCGACGTTCAAGGAGCCGTTCCGTCTGGAAGGCAAGAAGACGCTCGGCTACGAGATCGCCGAACAGCTGGGCTGGGAGCTGCCGGACGTCATCCTGTACCCGACCGGCGGTGGCACGGGTCTGGTCGGCATGGCGAAGGCGTTCGCGGAGATGCAGGAGTTGGGCTGGATCGGCCCCAAGCTTCCGAGGTTGGTGGCGGTGCAGGTGAACGGCTGCGCGCCGGTGGTGCGTGCCTTCGACGCCGGCGCCGCACACGTCGAACCGTGGCTGGACGCCACCACGGTGGCGAGCGGGTTGCGCGTGCCGTCGCCATTCGCCGATACGCTCATCCTGGATGCCGTGTGCAGCACGAACGGCACCGCGGTCGCGGTGAGCGAGGAAGCCATGCTCGATGCCATGGTCGAACTGTCGAGCGCCGAGGGCTGCTTCGTGTGCCCCGAGGGCGGAGCGACGCTGGCCGCATTGCGCCAGTTGCTGGCGAGCGGTGAGGTGAAGCGTTCGGAGAGTGTCGTGCTGTACGACACCGGCAGCGGGCTCAAGTATCCCGAAGCGTGGCGCGCCGCGCTGGCCCGCCAGCAGGGTGCGCGGGTCGGCGCATGAGCGCGCGCGTGTCACGCCTGGTCGGGCGGGTCCTGCTCGCCGCGGTCGCCGTGCTGTTCCGGGGCGGAAGCGTCGTGCACGCCGCCGAGCCCGTGCCGCGCGTGCTGGTGGTGAAGCTGACGGGCATGGTGTCGCCGATCATGGATGATGTGCTGGCGACCGCATTGGCCCGCGCCGAGCGCGGCTCGTACGCGGCGCTGCTGGTGGAGCTCGACACACCCGGCGGGCTCGAGCACAGCATGCGCGACATGGTGCAGCGCGAGCTCGCGAGCAAGGTGCCGGTGATCGTGTGGGTGTCGCCGGGCGGTGCTCATGCCGCCTCCGCCGGCGTGTTCGTCACCATGGCCGCCGATGTCGCGGCGATGGCGCCGGGCACGAACATAGGGGCGGCCACCCCGGTGAGCCTGCAGGGCCCGATGGATTCGACGCTGGCGCGAAAGGCCGCGAACGACGCCTCTGCGTTCGCACGCAGCGTGGCGTCTCAGCGCCGCCGGAACGCCGTGTGGGCTGAACGCGCCGTGCGCGAGGCCGTGGCGGCGAGCGATCGCGAGGCGGTCGAGCTGGGGGTCGTCGATGTGGTCGCGGCCGACCTGCCGGCGTTGCTGGCTGCCGCCGACGGCCGGTTCATGCGGCGCGGTGCCGACAGCACCGCGATCCGTGTCGCGGGTGCGAGTGTCGAGCGCATGGAGCCGTCCCTGCGGCAGCGCGTGCTCGGCCATCTGGTCGATCCGAACATCGCCTACTTGCTGCTCATGCTCGGCTTCTATGGATTGCTGTTCGAGCTCCAGAGTCCCGGCGCCATCCTGCCGGGGGTGGCGGGGGTGATCTTCCTGCTGTTGGCTTTCCTCGCGCTCTCGGCGCTGCCCGTCAGTACCGCCGGCATCGCCTTGCTCGTGGCGGGGGTCGGGTTCCTGCTCGCCGAGGTCAAGGTGCAGTCGCACGGGGTGCTCGCGGTCGGCGGCGCGATCGCCCTGGCCATCGGCGGACTGATCCTGTTCGATGACGCGGCGGTGCGCGTGGCATGGCCGCTGGTGCTGGGAGTGTCCGCGTTCACCGTGGCGTTCTTCCTGCTGCTGATGGCCGCGGCGCTGCGCTCCCGCAAGCGCCCGCGGGCGAACGGCGTGGCGGCCATGCTCGGCCGCCGCGCGCTGGTCGTGGACAGCCTGCGGCCGCGCGGGCGGGTGCGATTGGACGGCGAGGTCTGGAACGCTGAAGCTGACGTGCAAGTGGAGGTGGGCGCCGAGGTCCAGGTGACCGGCGTCGAGGGGCTCACGCTGCGGGTCCGGCCCGCGGCCAGGGAGGCGTGATATGGAAGCCATCGTATTGCCGTTGGTGCTGTTCGCGGCATTCGTCGTGATCGTGGTGCTATGGAACTCGGTCAAGGTGGTGCGCGAGTACGAACGCTTGGTGGTGTTCCGGCTCGGGCTGCTTGTGGGCGAGCGCGGTCCCGGACTCATCATCCTGCTGCCGATCATCGAGCGCGCCGTCAAGGTCGGGCTGCGCACGGTCACCATGGACGTGCCGTCGCAGGACGTCATCACCAAGGACAATGTCTCGGTCAAGGTGAACGCTGTCATCTACTTCAAGGTCGTCGACGCGTCACGCGCCATCGTGCAGGTCGAGAACTTCCTGTACGCCACCAGTCAGATCGCACAGACGACGCTGCGCAGCATCCTGGGTGAGCAGGAGCTCGACGAGCTGCTGTCCGAGCGCGAGCGCCTGAACCATGCGCTGCAGCAGGTCATCGACCGCCAGACCGAACCGTGGGGCGTGAAGGTCAGCACGGTCGAGGTCAAGAACGTCGACCTGCCGCAGGAGATGCAGCGCGCCATGGCCCGTCAGGCCGAGGCCGAACGCGAACGCCGCGCCAAGATCATCGCCGCCGAGGGCGAGTACCAAGCCGCGGCGCGGCTCACCGAAGCCGCGGCCATCATCGGGCGTGAACCCGGCGCGATGCAGTTGCGCTATCTGCAGACGCTCGCCGAGATCGCGACCGAGAACAACAGCACCACGATCTTCCCGGTGCCGATCGAGTTGCTGAGCGCGTTCCTGCCCATGGTGAAGAAGGCACTGGCACCCGAGTGACACAGGGCGGCATGTGCCGCGCCGTGCGGTAGCGCCCCGACCTGTGCTCGGGCGCCGGCGCCCCGGCACATCCCGGTGGCCGACTGGGGTGCAAGCGCACCGCTGAGCCGATGCAGCCCCGGGCGCGGAAAGCAGCGCTATCCGCCCAGCCGGCTCGCGGCGGCGGGGTCGAGCAGGAACTGCACGGCGCTGGCGTGACGTAGCAGTTTCGCGGCAGGCAGCATGCATGCCGGGTCGCGCAGCACGTCATGAAGCGGATCGGCCTTGCCGGCGCCGAACGCCGCGATGATCACGAGGCGGGACGACGCGAGCAGCGGAAGGGACAGGGTCAGCCGCGTCGGCGGCGGCTTGGGGGAGTCATGTTCCACCAGGACCATCGCGGAGCTGTCGTCGACCGTGCCGCGCGCGGGGAATAGCGAAGCCACATGGCCGTCCTCGCCGATGCCGAGCAGGGTGAGGTCCGGGACGGGAGCTGGGCCGAGCACGGTGGTGAGCGTGGCGGCATAGTCGCGTGCGGCGGCGTCGGGTTCGCGCGCGCTGCCCACCATGGGGTGTACGTGCGGTCCGCGCGCTCCGAGCGCGTCGAACAGCAGGCGTGCCGACGCCGAAGCGCTCGATGCCGGATCGCTGCGCGGGACGAACCGCTCGTCACTGTAGAAGATGTGCGTGCGCGTCCAGTCGTGTGCGGCGCTGGCGAGCCGGGGCAGCAGCTTCTCGGCGGCGGAGCCGCCGGGGATCACGAACGCGAAGCGGCCGCGCGCGGTGATCGCCGCAGCCGCATGGCGTTCGACCGAACCCGCAAGATGTTCCGCCAACTCGGCGGCTTCGGCGACCACGACTTCGGGCACGGCCATGTGCAGTCCTCCTGGACCAGTGGCGCTGGTGGATCGGCCGGCATTCATGCCGGCACAGCGGAGCGCGGGGCGGCCGCGCTCCTGCGCGAACGTCATGCTATGGTCCCACAGCGTCCGGTCGCGACTATCGCGAGCATAGCGTGTGACGCGCGTACCGCACAGGAAGGCGGAGGAGGGGAAGCCTTGGAACTCGGCATGATCGGGCTGGGCCGTATGGGTGCGAACATGGTGCGCCGGTTGATGCGCGCGGGCATCCGCTGCGTGGTGTTCGATCGCTCGCCGGAAGCGGTCGCGACACTCGCGAAGGAAGGCGCGGTCGGCACCACGTCTCTGGCGGCGTTCGTCGCGGCGCTCAAGGGCCCGCGCCACATCTGGCTCATGGTGCCCGCGGGCATCGTCGACGCGGCCATCGCTGAACTGGTGCCGCTGCTGGGCGCGGGCGATTGCCTGATCGATGGTGGCAACTCGCTGTTCCAGGACGACCTGGCGCGCGCCGCGAGTTTGGCGAAGACCGGCGTGCGTTACCTGGACTGCGGGGTGAGCGGCGGTGTGTTCGGGCTCGAGCGCGGCTACTGCCTCATGATCGGCGGCGAACCCGAGATCGTGGCGCGCATGCGCCCGATGTTCGAGGCACTGGCACCCGGCGAGGCCTCGGCGCCGCCGACGCCGGGCCGGGTGCCCGGTTCCTCCTCGGCGTCGCACGGCTGGCTGCACTGCGGGCCGCATGGTGCCGGGCACTTCGTGAAGATGGTCCACAACGCCATCGAGTACGGCATGATGGCGGCCTATGCCGAGGGCTTCAACCTCCTTGAGCATGCCGGGGCCGGCCGGCACGGGCGGGAGACCGATGCCGAGACCACGCCGTTGCGGAATCCCGAGCACTACCAGTACGACTTCGAGCTGGGCGACATCGCCGAACTGTGGCGTCGCGGCAGTGTCATCCCGTCGTGGCTCCTGGACCTGACCGCGCAGGCACTGGTGACCGACGAGAAGCTCGAGGGCTTCTCGGGCCGCGTCTCGGACTCGGGGGAGGGCCGTTGGTCGCTCGCGGCCGCCAATGACCTCGGCGTGCCGGTGTACGTG
>JANMAX010000334.1:0-21818 GCA_031360075.1 bacterium
GCGCCAGCGGCTCGCTGGGCGCCGGCGTAGCCCGCGCGCTGGCTACGCCGGAAGCGCGGGCCAACGCCACGGAGACGATACGATGGTCGATACCGAGCCCCAACTCCGTGCGCAACATCGCCTGGATGTCACGGACGATCTGCTTGGGGGTCCGGTCACTGGTGCTCACCACATGGATCTCGGTGAGCTCTTCACCTTCGGCCTGGACGCTGACACCATCGACGTCACGAAGTCGACGAATGGCGGCCTCAGCCCGCACGGCAAGGGGGGGTACCATCATGGTCAATGCCTTCCAGCTCCGGGTCCAGGGGGGGGGTGAGTTCGCAGGTGGCATCTTAGCACACCGTCGCAACCCCATGGGAAGGCATAAGTTGAGTGGCGTGAAAATGCGCACCACCGCCCTGCTGCAATCAGAACATCTTGAACCGGTCGTAGTGGACGAGCCCATGCAGCTCGGCCACACGGTCCTCGATCTCCGTGGTCGTGGTCTCGGCGAGCCGCCTGGGCGAGAACGATTCGATGGCCAATGAGGCCATCGCCGTGCCGCATGCCATGGCTTGGCGCAGGATCTCGCCGTCGGCGCGGTCGTAACGCGCCAGCAGACCGACGAAGCCGCCGGCAAACGAATCACCCGCCCCAGTCGGATCGGTGAGCGCTACCACCGGGTAGGCCGGTGTCAGGAAGCGCTCTTCGCGTGAGTGGTAGAGCGCGCCATGTTCGCCCTTCTTGATGATGACCGCGTGCGCCCCCTGTTCGAGCAGGCGCTCGGCCGCGCGCGAAAGATGCGTCTCGCCCGCCAGTGCGCGGGCCTCTTCCTCGTTCAGGAGCGCGACATCGACCTTGCGCAGCACCTCGAGCACCTTATCCGGCTTGCGCGCGATCCAGTAGTTCATGGTGTCGGAGAGCACGAGCCGCGGCTTGCGCATCTGCGACAGCACCTCGAGCTGCAGCTCGGGGTCGATGTTCGCCAGGAACACATACGGGATGCGGCGGTGCTCGTCGGTGAGTTTGGGATGGAAGTCGGCGAAGACGTTCAGTTGCGTCTCGAGCGTGTGCGCATGGCCCAGCTCCGCCATGTACTCGCCGCGCCAGCGGAAAGTACGGCCCTCGGCCGCCTCGAGACCGCCCAGGTCGATGCCGCGCTGCGCGAAAATCCGCCGGTGCTGATCGGGGAAATCCTTCCCCACCACGGCGACCACCGAGACCGGCGCGTAATGGCTCGCCGAGCACGAGAAGTACGAGGCCGATCCGCCAAGCGCCTCGGTCACCTCACCGTAAGGCGTCTTGATGCTGTCGAGCGCGACCGAGCCGACGACGAGGATGCGCTGCGGGTGCTTCGGGATCGCGTGGCGATCCAGCTGGGGACTCACGTTCGGGCCCGTGTTCACGCCCTGGCCTCCGCCGGGCGCTCGAGGCGCTCGGGTGCCGAGACCCCCATGAGCGCCAGCCCGTTGCGCAGGACTTGCGCGGCTGCCGCGCACAGGCGCAGCCGGTGCCGGGACAATGCCGCGTCGTCGGAAACCACGCGGCAGCCATGATAGAAGCGGTGGAACTCGGCTGCCGTTTCGACCAGGAACCCCGGGATGCGGTGCGGTTCACGTGCCACGGCCGCGCCGCGCACCACCTCGGGCCAGGTCGCCAGCTGGCGCACGAGCGCAATCTCCGCGGCATCCCGGAGCGCAGTCGCATCGCCGACCGCCGGGGCGAACCCGGCCTCGGCGCCCTTGCGCAGCACCGACGTGATACGGGCATGCGCGTACTGCACATAGAACGCCGGATTCTCGTCGTTCTGCTGTTTCGCGAGCCCAAGATCGAAGTCGAGATGTGAACTTGACGAGCGCATCAAGAAGAAGAACTTGGCGCAGTCCGCGCCGACTTCCTCGACGAGGTCGGCGAGCGTGTCGAACTCACCAGCGCGCTTGCTCATCTTCACCGCCTGACCGTCGCGCAGCAGATTGACCTGCTGGACGATCAGGACCTGCAGGAAGTCGTCCTCCAGTCCGAGCGCCTTGAGCCCCGCCGTCAGTGTGGTGATGTAGGCGTGGTGATCGGGACCCCACAGGTTGATCGCCCGCCGGAATCCGCGCGCGCGCTTGTCCTGGTGATAGGCGATGTCCGGCAGCAGGTAGGTCGGCCGGCCGTCCGAGCGCACGACGACTCGGTCCATGGCGTCGCCGTATCGCGACGTCCGCAGCCATGTCGCGATCCCGCCACCGGCCGCAGCACCCGACTCGCTCTTGACGCGCTGCTCGGCCGCTTCAGTGACCCCTTCGGGATGCTCACCGCGATACGTTACGCCGCGCGCCTCGAGCGCGGCGCGCGTGGTGTTGACGGCGGCGGGATGCAGCGCGGACTCCAGGAACCAGCGGTCGAATGTCACGCCATAGGCCGCCAGGTCACCCCGCTGCCAATCGACGACGTGCGCCAGCGCCTGGTCGCGGAACCAGCGCGCACCGTCCGGCCGCGCGAGCGCGGCGCGCGCGTCCGCTTCGGGCAATCGTGCGGCCAGCTCCTTCACGTACTCACCGCGATAGCCGGCTTCGGGTAGGACGCGCTCCACGCCGATCCGCTCGGCGAACCGCGCCGCCATGGATTCGCCGAGCAGCTCGACCTGATTGCCCGCATCGTTGACGTAGAACTCGCTCGCCGCGCGCCAACCGGCGGCATCGAGCAGGCGCACCAGCGCCGAGCCGACGGCGGCGGCGCGCGCGCTCACGATGTTCATGGGCCCGGTGGGATTGGCGCTGACGTATTCGACCAGAACCGTTTCGCCGCCGCCCGCGTCCGAACGCCCGAACGCCTCCGCCGCCGCGAGGATACGCGCCGGCAATGCCGCCAGCCACTCTTCACGGTAGCGGAAGTTCAGGAACCCGGGCCCCGCCACCTCGACGGCGCTGAACGGCGTGCCCTCAAGCGTGAAGTTCCTGGCGATGGCCTCCGAGACCGCGCGCGGCGGCTGCTTCGCGGCCTTGGCGAGGATCATCGCGATGTTCGTGGTCCAGTCGCCGTGCGAGCGTTCACGCGGTATGGCGAGTTCGATGCGCTCGAGCCGGTCACCGGCGTCGATGCCGGCAGCGGCGAGCGCGCCGGCAAGTCCGGACTTCAGCTCATTCCACACCAAGGTCCACTCTCCGCGCATCGCCCCACAGCCGCTCGAGCAGGTAGTACTCGCGCGTCTTCTCATGGAACACGTGCACGACCACGTCGACATAGTCGAGCAGCACCCAGCGCCGGAACTCCTGACCTTCGACATGCCACGGCTTGGCACCCAGCGGACGCAGCGTGTCCTCGACGGCCTCGGCGATGGCCTTGACCTGCGGCTCGCTCGAGCCCGAGCAGATGAGGAAGTAGTCGGCGACGCCATCGAGGCCGGACAGGTCGAGGCCGACCATGTCGATGGCCTTCTTGCTGGCCGCCGCTTCGGCAGCCGCTTTGAGCAGTTTTGCTCCGATGAGCTTCTTCGCGGGACGGGGTGACGTCATGACAGCCTCCAACGCGGACTCAATGGTCACGCTGGATGGCATAGTCGATCGCCGCGTCCAACGCGCGCCGGGCAGCGCTGGCGCGCTCACCGGCCAGGATCTGGCGCGACTCCTCGGCCAGGGTGGCGGCGCGCTCGCGCGCGTACTGGAAGCCGCCGGTCTTCTCGATGAGCGCGGTGAGTGCGGCCCACTGGCCCTTCGTCCACTTCCTGCGGCCGGCGAGTACCCGCAACTTCTTGCGGTCGGCCTCGCTGGCCTGACGCAACGCCGCGATGAGCGGCAGCGTGACCTTCCCTTCGGCCAGGTCGTAGCCCACCGGCTTGCCTGTGACGTCGGAGTCCGAAAGGTAATCGAACAGGTCATCGACGATCTGGAACGCGATGCCAACCTTCTCGCCGAACCGCTTGTAGCGCTCGCGACGCTTGTGGTCCCGCGCACCACCGTTCAGGCCGGCGCCGATCTCGGTGGAGGCGCCGATGAGCGAACCCGTCTTGGCGCGAATCAACTCCTCGTAAGTCGGCTCGTCGACATCGAGGTCGTAGGCGTGCTGGAACTCCATGGCCTCGCCACACGACATCTCGCTCACGACCCGTGCCAGGATGCTCATGGCGGTGTTGTGGCCGTTGTCGACCAGCAGCGACATGGACTGGGCGTACATGTAGTCGCCCATGATGATCGCCATCTCGTCCGTCCACAAGCCATTCACCGTCGGCATGCCACGGCGCAGATGGCTGCGGTCGACGGAATCGTCGTGGATGAGCGCCGCCGCATGCACCAGTTCGACCACCGTCGCACACGTCACGGCGTCCTCGCCCAGATGACCGCGAAGTTTGGCGGTGAGCAGCAGCAGCGTCGGCCGGAACTTCTTGCCCCGCGTGGCCAGCACGTGGCCACCGACCTCATTGAGGATCGGGATGGGGGTCTTGAACAGACCCTTCAGGCGATTCTGGACCTGGTCGAGCTGGCGGCGAACAGGCCGCTGCAGCGCCAGGATAGTGGCGTCGGCAGTCATGGAGATTCGGTTTCCAGGGACCTGAGGCGGAAGGCAAAGGCGCGATGCAAGATAAGGACGGGTCCGGATGCGGTCAAGGAAGCCAGGGCCGGTCCGCGAACCGGTCCCACCCCCGCGCCGTTGGCGGCCGGCACGGCTAGTCGCGCGCCGGCCGCATGCCCTCGAGCCGTGCGCGCAGCCCGGCGGGCGTGTTGAGCGCCGGGTCCTCCAGCACTTCCTCGAGCAACTGTTCCAGGACGCGTCCCACTTCGGGCCCGCTCGGCAGCTCGAGCCGGCGCATGACCTCGGCACCATCGATCGCGAGATCGCGTACCGACAACGCCACCGCAGAAGCCAGCACGGCGTGAATGCGGCGTGCGAACGCGCGCATCGAATCGATGTCGGGTGCACGCGAACCGCTGCCGATCGTGTCGGCCATGCGCAATGCGAACAGGTCGGCGACCTGTTCGCTCCCGACCCGGCGCACGAACCGGCGCACCGCGGCGTCACTCCATTCGGCGCGGTAGTCGAACATGTGCTCGCGCACCAGATGCACGATGCGCTCACGCCTGTGATTGGCGAACCGCAACCGCTGCAGCAACTCATCGGCGAGCCGCGCGCCCAACTGCTCGTGCCCGTGAAACGTGCCCTCGCCGGCCTGGTCGCCCCGCGTACCGGGTTTTCCGATATCGTGCAGCAAAGCCGCCCAGCGCACCTCGGGTTTGTCCGCGGGCGCCGCGTCGCAGGAGTAAAGCGAATGGAAGTAGACGTCGTGCGCATGGAAGCGGTTCTGCAGCACGCCATGGCAGGCCGCGAGCTCCGGCAGCCACAGCGGCAGGAGCCCGGCGGCGCGCAGGATCTCGTAGCCCACCGACGGCCGGGGCGCGGCCATGAGCTTCTCGAGTTCCTCGCGCACGCGTTCCACCGCCAGCCCGCCGATGCGGTCGCTCACCCGCGCGAGCGCGTCGCGCGTCCGGGGGTCCAGTTCCATGCCGAGCACCGCGGCGAAGCGTGCCACGCGCAGTGTGCGCAGGGCGTCCTCCCGGAAGCGCGCCAGCGGCTCACCGACCGCTCGCAACCGCCCCTGCATCAAATCGAACGCGCCCCCGAACGGGTCGAGCAGCGTGCCGCTCGCGGTGTCGAACGCCATGGCGTTCGCGGTCAGGTCGCGGCGGGCCAGATCCTCGAGCGGGTCCGTGGTGAACCACACCTGGTCCGGACGGCGTGCGTCGGTGTACTCCCCTTCACGCCGGAACGTCGTGCATTCCAGCAGCAAGCCGTCGGTGATCACGAGCACGGTGCCATGGCGCTCGCCGATGCCCTCGCTGCGCTCGAAACAGGCGCGTACTTGATCGGGATGCAGGCTCGTGGCCACGTCCCAGCGGTGATCGAGCGTCCGGCCGAGCACGACATCGCGCACCGAACCGCCGACCAGCAACGCTTGCTGGCCGCCGTCGCGCAGCCGCGTGAGCGCCGCGAGCAGTTCCGCGGGCCAGGCGTAAGCGCGCAGCTTGGCTTCAGCCGCGGCCCGGGCGTCCTCGGCACTCCCGGCCGGCACGCCGTCGGCGGCGTTCATCGCAGCCCTCCGTCGTGCCGGCGCAGCGCGTCGACCGCCATCGTGCTGCGCACCATCGTGGTCATGACGCTCCTGCTGCTCGCAGCCGCCGGATCGGCGACACCCGCGTGCGCGCAGCGCAGCGGGCGGTGGCAAGACCCGAGCATGGGATCGAGCACCATGCGCTTGAGCACGGCTGACACTCCGCTGCGCTCCGCGGACTCGAGCCTCGTGCGGCCGGCCACGGAGTTCCCCGCGCCGCGTGTGCGAGCTTGGCAGGTCGGACTCGCACGCCCCGACCGGCTCGAACATGGTTCGCTGTCGTTCACGCTCGCGGCCGCGCTCATCGTGGCGAGCCGCAGCCACGCCGCCGCCGCTTCCGCGGCCTTCGCGCTCGGAGTCGGCAAGGAGCTGTGGGACGCACACGGCAGCAGCGGCTTCGACCCCACCGATGTCGCGGCGGATGCCACCGGGATCGCGCTGGCGGTCGTGTTCGTACGCGCCCGCGGACGTTGATGCAGCGGGTTCGCACGCAACACTAGTTGATGCGTCCGCCACCGCCGCTCGTACCACCACCGGTGTCGGGCGGGCGCACAGCCGGGCCACCCAGCCCTGCGACGAGCACGCTGGCGAGCACGCTGCCACCCACGAGCCCGGTACGGTACCAATCGAGCCGGCGCGTGGTGAGGTGCTCGACGTCATCGAGCGCGATCCGGAACGTGGAAGTCATATCGACCGGCCCCTCGAGATCGCTGCGGTGCCGGTAGCCGGTGAGCGAATCGCCGGTGAACGCCGCGTAGTCGAAGTCGTAGACCAGACCGTCGCGCGTCTCGATCCGAACGCCCTTCCGCTCGGGAAGGCTGTTGTAGTCCGGACGCTGGATCTCGCGCAACGACGTGCAACCTGTGGACGTGAGCCAGAGTCCCAGAACGGCCCCGGAAAGGGCACGGGATAGCTTCATGCGAGAACCTCGACTCCCGGTGGGAGGCCCGGTCACGGGCGGGGTATGAATACAGGCTAGCGGTGCTCCGGCCGCTCGGCAAGCCCTGGAGTGCCCTCGACCTGCTACTCCCAGAGCAGGACCCGCCCGCAGCCCTCGCACAGGTGCAGATGCGCCTCGCCGGGCGGCGGTGCCGCCGAAGTGGGCAGCGTCAGATGACAACCCAGGCAGACGCGCTGCCGGATGCCGGACAGGCCGCGGCCATAGCGCCCGAGACAACGCGCGTAGAGGCTCAACCAGCGCCGGTCGAGCGATTCCGCCAGCCGCTCGCGCTCACGAACCAGCGCCGCAGGCGCGGCGTGTGCCGCACCCCGGGCGGGCTTGAAACCCGAGAAGCCCAGCTCGTGCCAGCGCGCCGCGCGGGCCGGATCGGCGGCCTGCGCCAACAATTGGTCCAGCTCATGCAGTTCGAGGAAGCCAGCCACGAGACTCATCGTGGCACCTCACGCAGGAGCACGGCGAGCGCCGGCAGGTCACCACGCTCGACGATGCGCTGGCGGACCCGCTGCAAGCGCAGCGCGGACACCACCGCGGCGACGCGACGGAAGTGCATCTCCTCGGGGCCCTCGCCGGGTGTGAGTACGAGTGCGGCCAAGTGCACCAGCTTCTCGTCGGCCGCCTCCCAGTCGAGCCCGCGCTCCGAAACGCCGATGAGCACAAGCGGCAGACGCACGCACATCGACCACGCCCCCGTGACCGCGAAGCCGCGGCCCAGCGACGTGGTTCCCAGACGTTCGCGCCGGACCAACACGGACTCGAGCACCTCGTCGTGCCGCACGGCGCGATGAGCCACCGCGGACTGCACGAACTGGTGGAGTGCGGATTCGCGGCGCCGGTGCCGCAGTTCGAGGAGGTCGAGCGAGGTGTCGGTGAGCGCGGAGATATCGGCGATCGCCATGGTGTTCAAGTCCTCCCTCGTGACCCCCGCACAGTAACAGAGGATGATCACACCGCGTGCGGTCTTTTGGTGGGAGTTCGAAAAGCAGCCTCACCACGTGGTGAGAGCGCGAAGGAACCACCGGGCGATTCGCATCCGGACCGCAGCGCGGGTCCGCGCCAATCGTCAGACTTCACACGAATCGCACGACTCAACTCGTTCGCATGGCGACCTTTCGCCCCTGCCACTTCTTGACAACGCTGGCCGCGAACCAGGCTCCGGCGAGCGCCAGGAACAAGGCCCCGAGCACATCCGAGAACCAGTGCCGGTCGAGCACCATCCGCGAGAACGCCACGGTCAGCGCAGCCAACCATGCGGGGACGGCGCTGCGGCGCCAGCGCCGCGCCAGCACGGCCGCAATGGTGAAGGCATTCGCCCCATGGCTGGTCGGGAAGGACGAGTTCCGGCGATGCGTATCGCCATCGGGTCGCGGCCGGGCGAGCGACCACTTGAGTCCCTCGACCGCGAGATTGACCGGGATCAACGCCACCACGGCCTCGGCGACGAACGCGCGCCCGGAGGCACCCGAGACCAGTCCGAGGACCACTCCCCCGACCAGCACGACTCGACTGCGATCGCTCACCACGCGCATGACGCGCTCCAGCCCAGGCGTGCGATGCGCCAACACCCAAGCCCGGGCGGCATCGTCGAGCGCTTGCAGCGGCCAGGTCAGTAACATGACTACGGTCACCAGCCTCATACCCACCCCGGTCGGCATCATGCGCGGCTCATCGTCGTTCGAGCAGCCACAATGTCGCAGCCGGCAGCGTGCCGGACAGATCGCTCGTGACCCGCACGTCGACCTCGTCGCCGAGCCGACGCAGCACGCGCACCACCTGACCGGCCTCGAGCGTCACCTCGCCGGGCGGGATCGCCACCGAGCCGCGGACCACCGCGAGCGGTTGGTTCGACCGCCACCAGGATTCGGTCGGCCACCACGCCCCAGCCGTCAGCGCCAAGGCGAGCGCCGCAAGGCCGAGTCCGCGCCGGCGCCCTAGCGCACCTGCCGCGGCGGCGAGCGCGAACGCGAGCACCGCCCACTCGGTGGAGCGCAACGGCAGCGCCCGGCCCGGCGCGCCGACCAGCCCACCGGCGTCACGCACACGTGCGGCGATGACCCGGATCGAGGGATCGCGTGCTTCCTGTCGTTCACCGCGCAGCACCCACACCGTGGCCGCCCCGGGGTCGTCACGCTGCAACGCGCCCCACGCCAGCCGCGCTGCGAGTCCGGGAGCGCCCGGGTGCTCATCCCAGAGCCGCGCCCACTCCGCCTCGGCCTGCGTCACTTGACCCGCGCGTGCGCGCGCATCAGCGACCTTGGCTCGCTCGGCGAGCTCCGGCCGGCCCGGCTCCGGCAACGCGAAGATCGCCGTGGCGAGCCCGCAGGCCCCGAGCAGCACACCCGCCGCCTGCAACGGCCAGCGGACCGGCGGCCCCGGCATGGCAGCCGACAGCCGCTCCACCAGCCGGCGGCGGACATCGCCCTCTTGATCGGTGCGCCCTCCATAGCGCGCCGCCTGGATGGCCTCACGCAGTTGCACCACCGGGTCGCCATGCTGCTGCAGCCAGCCCGCGGCCTCATCGGCCGCACGCCAGAAATCCGGGCCGCGCGCGAGCCCGATCGCACGCAACCACTCGCGCTGGCGCGCTCTCTCGGCTGCGCCGGGGTCGGGAGCTTGTGAACGTCGCCATGCCCCGATGCCGAGTGCGGCCAGCAGTCCTCCGGCCAGCGCCGCGAGCGGCCAGGCCGCGCGCCCGCCCGGCACCACGGGGTGCGCGTGGAATACCGCCGGGAGCCCGTCGGAGTCCTCTCCGCCAGCTGGACCGCGCGCGGACAGCACGTCGAGCGCCAGCGTCGCGGGTGTCGCGGTGACGTACTTCGAGGCTTCCGGATCGAACCACGTCATGCTCGGGGCGCTGACCCGGAGTCTTCCGCCACGCTTGGGCAGGAGCGTCCACACGAACGTCCGCCGCCCCACCCCGAGCGAACCCGGTGGGGGCAGGCTGTCCTCGACCGTGGCGGCGAACAGTTCGAAGTCAGCGGGCGTGAATGCCGGTGCGCGCAGCAGCGGCAGGTTGCCCACACCGCGGACGTCGAGGCGCGCGGTGATGGCCTGGTCCTGGGTGGTGTGCGAACGATCCGCATGCCAATCGAGTTCGAAGTGTCCCACACCACCATCGAAGCCTTGCGGCGCGCCACCCGGCAGCGGCCGGACCGCAACGCGCAGGCTGTCGCTGATGAGCTCGACCCGGTCCGAGCCCACGAGCCCGCTGAACGGGTTCAGCAGTCCGCTGCCTTCGGGTGTCACGACCGCATAGGCCGGTGACACGACGGCGGGCCCGGGCGCCAGCGCGTAGAGCCGCATGGATCGCTCGGTGACGATGACCCGGCGAGTGCCCTCACGCGCCTCGAAGCGCGACGCCTCACCCCACGATTCGCTCCAGAATCCTGGCGTCGCGGGTGGGCGGTACTCACTGTCCTCGGCCATGTCGACGCGCTGGATGAGTTGCACGCGCAGGCGGCAGGCCTGTCCCACCACCGGCTGTTTAGGTTCGAGCGTCACCACCAGTGAGGCGACCTGCTCCGAACCACGGTTCCCTCGCCCGCTCCGCGTCCGCGGGGCACCCGGTGCGCCGGATGCGGACGGCGGCGCGACCACCAGCGACAACTCGCCACTGCGGAACGTCTGGCCGCCCACGGTGACGAGGATGGGACCGAGCGAATAGCGGCCCGGCTGCAGCGCGCCGATCTCGTAGCGGAACGTGACCTGGTTCGTGGCCTTGCCGTTGACCCACGAGAACTGCTGCGCGCGCGCGCTGCCGAGCGCTTCGAGTCCGGGCGGCATCGTGAACTGGGGATCGCTGACCGCCCCCTTGGGGTCGCTCACGGTGACGAGCAGGCCCACCGTGCCGCCCGCCTCGATGCGCCCGGCGGTGAGTGTCGCTGCGAGATCGACCACGGCGCGCACCGGACGCACCGTGAGCAGCAGCGCGACCACGACGAGCAGGCCGATACGCAACGAGGGCCGCGGCCCGGCCGCACGGGCCGTGCTGCGCACTGCGTCGGCTCGTCCGCCGTTCACCCCGCTCACCAGTCCTTGCCTTTCTTCTCCCGCTGCACGCGCGACCGGCGTTGGTTCTGCTTCTCGAGCCGCTCGAGGTCACCGAGCGAACCCAGCAGGCGCTCGGCCTGCTCCTTGGTCATCGGCTGCTGCATGCCCGGAGCCGCAGGGGCGTCGGCCTGCTCGGACTGCGACTGGCTGCCGGCCTGTGGTGGCGGCTGCTGTCCCGGCTGCGGGCCTTGTCCGGCCTGCGGATCGGGCTGCTGCGGCTGTGGGTCCTGCGGCCCGTTCTGCGGGGCGTTGGGCTGTGGCTTCTGCTGCTGCTGCTCCTGCTCGCGCAAGCGGTTCAGCAGCTCGTAGTTCCAGCGCGCATCGGGATCGTCCGGGTTGCGCTCGAGCGCCCGGCGCAGTTCGCCCAGTGCGCGGTCGTATTCCTGACGGCGGCCGAGCAGCGTGCCGAGGTTGTAACCCGACATCTGGCCGGCGCGGTCCTCGCGCGCGGACAGATGAGAGAGCGTCCGTTCCACGAGCGTGTCCGAGCCCGCATGCTGGGCGCGCGCCGCGGCCAGATTGGCGAGCAGCGCAGCCGGGGCGCGGCCACCCTTGGCGCGCCGGGTGTAGAGCGATTCGGCGCGTACCCAGTCCCGCTTCTTGAACGCGGCATCGCCCCGCGCCCAATCACTCTGCGCCTGCGCGATCGCGGGCCACAGCCATCCGCACAGCAGCAGCAAAGCCGCCACACCGGCGGCGGCCGGCGGTCGCGGGCTCCGGCTGGACGACTGGCCCGCCGCGTTCGAAACGGGGCCCGCACGCGGCCCCGATCCGGGTCCAGCTCCGGACTTCGACGGCCGGACCGGTTCGTCCCGCCGGGTTTGCTCGCGCCCGCCGGCACCGAGCGCTGCCGAGCGCTTGACGATGCGGCGGCGCGGCGCGGCGAAGAACGCCAGCAGACAGCCGCTCGCACCCAATGCCAGGAGCGGGAAGCGCGCCACGGGCCGCTCGACCAGTCGCGTGCCACGGCGCGAACGGGCGATCGAGCCGAGCGACGTCGCGAGCCGCACCAACTCGCCGCCCGCACGGGAGGCCACGAAGTAGTTGCCTCGCGTCGCGCGCGCGAGTTCGCGCAACAAGCCCTCGTCCAGACGCGAGCGCACCACGGCGCCGTTCTCGTCGCGCTTGACGTCGACCGTGACACCCGAGACATCGGACATGGGGATGACGTCACCGGCCGGTGTGCCGACGCCGACGACGAAGACGCGCAGCCCGGATCGGCGCAGTTCCTCGATGGCCTCACGCGCGTGCCCTTCGAGGTCCTCGCCGTCCGTCCACACCACCATGGCCTGCTCGTCACGCCTGCCGCCGGGCAGGAGCTTGAGGCCGGTCTTGAGCGCCCGCCCGAGATCGCTGCCCGGCTCGCTCACCGTACCGGGCCCGATGGTCTCGAGCGTCAGCCGCACGGCGGCCTGGTCAAGGGTGAGCGGACAGAGCCGAACCGCGTCACCGGCGAACGCCACCACTCCGACGCGACTGCCCTGCAGCCGCGCCAGCAATGCGGTCGCTTCGCGCCGCATCTCCTCCATGCGCGACGGCGCGACGTCCCGCGCCTGCATGCTGGCGGAAACGTCGACCACATACACGATGTCGGAACCCTGCGACTGGCGGCGCACCGCCTCGCGGCCCCATTGTGGCCCGGCGGCCCCGAGCCCGAGCAGCAGCATGGCGGCGAGGCGCAGCACCAGCGCCCGAACGCGCTCCGCCGGCAGGCACTGCACCAGGAGACCGGGCAGCGGCTTGCGCCCCAGCAGCAACTGGACGGAGCGCTCGGCGCGCACGACTGCGCGCCACTCGAGCAGTGCGAGCGGCACGAGTGCCAGCAGCCAGAGCAGCCAGTTGGGATGCTGGAAGGTCATGAGCCGGTCCTCGAACGCGTGCATGCGGTCACGGGCGTCGTCGTCGTTTTCATGGCACCCGGAACGCCCACGTGGCGTTCGACCAGCCGTGCAGCACCAGCAGGACCGCGGCCAGCGCCAACAGCAGGGGCCCGAGGTCGCGATACTCGCGGTAGACGAGGGCGCGGATCGGTGCGCGCTCCATGTGGTCGATCTCGGTGTAGATGCTGGCGAGCGACAGGGCGTCCCCCGCGCGGAAGAAGCGCCCGCCGGTGCGGCGCGCGATCTCGATGAGCGGCTTGTCGTCGACGCTGACTTCCTGCATGACCGTGGTGCGGCCGAGGATGGGATCGTCGATCTCGACCGGCGCGATCGAGGTGCGGCCGACCAACACGGTGTACACGCGCACCCCCATCGCACGGGCGACGTCGGCGGCCGTGAGCGGATCCACCGCGCCGCGGTTGTTCTCGCCATCGGTGAGCAGGACCGCGATCTTACTGGGAGTCCTGCTCTCGTGCAGCCGCTGCACGGCGGTGGCGAGTCCCATGCCGATCGCGGTGCCGTCCTCGGCCAATCCGAAATCCAATTGTTCCAGCAGTTCCATGAGCGTGTCGTGGTCGAGAGTCAGCGGGCACTGCGTGAACGCCGTGGCTGCGAACCCCACCAGTCCGATGCGGTCGTGCGGACGGCTCTTGATGAACTCGCGCGCGGTCGCGCGCGCGACGCGGAGACGGTCGCCACCGCCCATGTCGCTGGCGCGCATGCTGGGCGAGATGTCGATGGCGAGCGCGATGTCGACTCCGCGCGAGTCGACCTCACTCTGCTGAATGCCCTGCTGCGGTCTCGCCGTGGCGAGCAATGCCAGCAACAGCGCGAGCCACGGCAACGCACGTACCACCAACCACAGCCAGCGCATGATGCCGGGATCGGGCAGGCTCGTCGCGCTGCCCCACAGCAGCGCGGGCGGACGTGTGTCGGGCCGGCGCGCACGCCACAGCAACAGCACCGGCACCAGCACGAGCAGGAGCAACACCCAGGGATACTCGAAGCGGATCACGCGGCCTCCGGCGAGGTCGGCGGAGCGCCCGCGGGCGGCCGTCCGGACGTGCCAGCACCACCCGCCGGCGCGGCTGCGCGGGCAGCCGCGGCGCGGCTGGCGGCCTGCATGGCATCGAGCCGGGCCTGCTGCACACGGCGCACATAGCCTTCGACCGCCTCCTCGCAGCGCGTCGCTTCTTCGACCGTGAGCGGCGCCCGAGCGAACTTGACCCGGTCCCACAACAGCAACAGTCCCTCCAAGCGCTCGTAGTCATCCTCGGGCAGACGCGAGGCACGCAAGCGATCGAGCAACTCCCCGCTCGTATCACCGGGACGCGGCGTCGTCACGGTGGCTTCGAGGAAGCGCCGCAGGATGGCCGTCAGTTCCAGGGCGTGCTCACCGAAGCGGGCCTGCTGCGGTAGCGCTCGCGTGCGCAGCGCCGCGAGCGCACGCAACGCCTCGGCGGCGGCATCGATGCGCGGACGCGCCACCACGGGAGCGGCCGCGGGTGACGCGACCGGTCTGGGTTTGCGGCGCCGCAACAGTCGTCGCGCCACGACCACGACCAGCAACGCCAGCAGCACGACAAAGATCGCGACCCATGGCACTCGCTCCCACCAGGGCGCCGGCAGCGGACCGTGCAGCGCTCGCAACTCGGCGTTGCTGTCGGCCGCCGTGATCGTGGGCAGGATGCTGACGCGTACCGTGGGCAGGTGCGCCGTGCCCTTGTGAGTCGTGCCGGGCATGCGACTCATCTGCACCACGGGACCGGGGACCGGGATCAATCCCAGCTCGAACACCTGCAGGCGGGCCTCGAACCACACACTGTCGGCGCCCACGCTGACGTTCTGCACCCAGCCGGTTTTCTCGCGCCCGGCCCGGATGCGCGACCAAGTGAGTGCGCCCGCGCTCTGGGGCGGCTCGAACTTGACTCTCACGTCCGGCTCGACCAGCACCATGCCGCGGTACGTGAGCGATTGGCCGAGCCGCGCCGGTGCCGGGCTGATGCTGGCACGCATCGGAACACCCGAACCCAGGTCACGCCCCTGCCCGTATGCCCTCGGATGCGGCGGCGTGAGCGTTGCGGTGTTCCCGCTCGCCGGTGCCGAGCTCGCCGCCGCCAGCGACGGCACGCGCAGGGCACCCGACATCGTAAGCACGATGAGGGCCACGCCCAGGCCACGCACGCGACAGGCCGGCGACGCCGTCCGGGAAAGGGCCCGGTTCAAGCGACACCCCGGCGCTTGCGCTGCTTGAAGAACTGCACGAGCGACTGCACGTACGGCTTGTCGGTGCGCACCTCGACGACCGGACACAGCGCCTTGGCCAGTGCGGCTTCCGCTGCACGGCGGCGGTCGCGCGCACCCGCGGCGTAACGCCGGCGCAGCGCCTCGCTCCCGCTGTCGACGAGCCGGCGCTTGCCGGTCTCGAGATCTTCCAGCAGCACCCAGCCGGCGCGAGGCAACTGTTCGTCGGCGGGGTCGCGCACGGCGAGCGCGGTGAGTTCGTGGCGCGCAGCCATGACACCCCAGTCGCTCGTCTCCAGCAGGTCCTCGAAGTCGCTGATCCAGAACACCAGCGAACGGCGCTTGAGCGTGCGCGTCAGGAAACGCGCGGCCGCACCCAGACGCGTCCCGCGGGCCGACTCGTGATCGAGCACGTCGCGCAGGATGCGCAACAGGTGCACGCGGCCGCGGCCGGGTGGCACGAAATGCTCGACCTGGTCCGAGACCAGCGCCAGCCCGACCCGGTCGCCCTGACGCACCGCGGCGAAGCCGAGCAGCGCGCACAGCTCGGCCGCCAGCTCGCGTTTCTCCTGGCCGCGCGTCCCGAACAGCATCGAGCGCGAGACATCGACCACCAGCATGACCGTGAGTTCGCGCTCCTCGACGAAGCGTTTCACGTACGGCTCGCCGAGCCGGGCGGTGACGTTCCAGTCGATGTCGCGGACTTCGTCCCCGGGCACGTAGGGCCGCACTTCCTCGAACTCGACGCCACGCCCCTTGAACACGCTCTCGGTGCCACCCGCGAACAGGTCCTCGACCAGGCGCCGGCTGCGGATCTCGAGGCGGCGGACCTTGCGAAGCAGATCCTGCGTCGCCATCAGGGCACGCGCACCTGCTCCAGGATCCGGCGCGCGATCTCCTCCCCGTCCACGCCCTCCGCCTCGGCTTCGTAGGAGACCTGGATGCGGTGGCGGAGCACGTCGAGCGCGACGGCCTTGACGTCATCGGGCAGCACATAGGGGCGGCCGCGCACCAGCGCGAACCCCTGCGCGCCGCGCACCATGAACAACGTCGCGCGTGGCGAAGCCCCGAACGTGACGAGGTGATCGAGCGACAACCCGAAGTCCTTGGGGCGCCGCGTCGCGTTGACCAGGTCCAGGACGTATTCCTGGATCTTGTCGTCCACATACACCGCACTCAGCGCGTCGCGGGCTTCCATGACCTGTTCGCGCGTCGCCTGTGGCTTCAGCTCCGGCATCGAAGCGAGTCCGGCACGGCGCAGGATCTCCTTCTCCTCCGCACGCTCGGGGTAGCTGACCTTGACCTTGAGCATGAAGCGGTCACTCTGCGCTTCGGGCAGCGGGTACGTGCCCTCCTGCTCGACCGGATTCTGGGTCGCGAGCACGAGGAACGGCTCCTCGAGCGGGTGGGTGTCGTCGCCAAGCGTGACCTGCTTCTCCTGCATGGCCTCGAGCAGCGCGGACTGCACCTTGGCCGGCGCACGATTGATCTCGTCGGCGAGCACGATGTTCGAGAACAACGGGCCCTTCTTCGCCGAGAACGTGCCCTCCTTGGGATTGTAGATGAGCGTGCCGGTGAGATCGGCGGGCAGCAGGTCGGGGGTGAACTGGATGCGCCGGAACTTGAGGGACAGCGACTTCGCCAGACTCGAGACGGCGAGCGTCTTGGCCAGACCGGGCACGCCCTCGAGCAGCACGTGGCCACCGGTGAGCAGACCGATGAGCAGCCGGTCGACCATGGCCTTTTGGCCGACGACGGCGCGGCCGACTTCGTCGCGCACGCGTGACAGCGTTTCGCCGGCGCGTTCGATGCGCCGTGCAGATGCGGGGTCGACGGTCATGCCTTCCTTCCTGGAAGTGGGTCTGACGGCCCTGTCTTGATCACGGATAAGCCGCGAGTCTGGAGGCGGGCCGTTCGACCGTCAAGCCGCCTGAGGGGTGGGCAGGGCGCCGAGCGCAGCCACGGCGACCGGGGCTGCCGGGGCGACGCGCACCCGCGGGGGGGCGGATTGCTCGAGCCACTGTCCGAGCACTCCGCGGGCATCGGTCAGTGCGAACGGTGCCACGAGCGACTCGAGCTGATCGAGGCGGTTCAGACGGCGCACGATGTCGATCATCGCGGTGGACTCGCTCCCGGCCGCGACCCCCGCGTGCGTGCGCACCATGAGCTGGTGGACACGCAGCCTCGCCAATGGCTCGACGGCGAGTTCCGTTCGGTAACGCGTCACCGCCGCTTCGAACCACTGCTCCGCATCCGCGTGGGCGCCTGCCGAGGCAGCGGCGAGGGCCCGGCGGTGCAGGGCTCGACCGGACGCATGGTCCGGCAACAGACGGGAGATGACCCGGAACACGGGAAGCGGGAGCATGGATGCGATCTCGGGGCCGATGGATGGGTAGCTCAGCGAGGTGGTGGAGGCCGCGGTTCCTACTGCACGCCCTGCACGCTTGGTGCCAGCCACCCGGACCCCATGCGGACCCTCGCAAACGGGGGAATTGCGCGCGAGGCGCCTACCGGACGCCCCGGTGGGATTGCAATCTTCACGCCCGGACGTTCTAGCCTGCACGCACCCCGGCGTGCGGCAACGCCGCCCATGAGAACAGGGGGTAGCCATGGGCCAGTTCCCGGACCTCGCCGGCCACGTCGCGGACCAGGGCGTCATCCCCCGGCTGGTCGAGCACCTTGGCGATCCATGTGCCGATCCGCTTCATCTCGTCCGTCCCCATGCCGCGCGTCGTGAGCGCGGGGGTACCGACGCGCACCCCACTGGTGACCCACGGCTTCTGCGGATCTCCCGGGACGGCATTCTTGTTGACCGTGATCCCGACCCGGTGCAGCGCCTCCTCGGCGACCTTGCCGGTGAGCTGGTGCGAGCGCAGGTCCAGCAGCAGCAGGTGCGTGTCGGTGCCGCCCGAGACCAGATCGTATCCGTGCGCGGTGAGGGTCTCTCCCAGCACACGGGCATTCTCGATGACGCGCTGCTGGTAGCCCTTGAAGCCGTCGGTCAGGGCCTCGCCGAAGCACACCGCCTTCGCGGCGATGATATGCATCAGCGGTCCGCCCTGCAGTCCGGGGAACACCGACTTGTCGACCTTCTCCGCATGCGCGGCACGGCACAGGATGACGCCGCCCCGCGGACCGCGCAGCGTCTTGTGCGTCGTGGTCGTGACCACGGCCGCGTGCGGCACCGGGTCCGGATGCAGGCCGGCTGCGACCAGTCCGGCGATATGCGCCATGTCGACGACGAGGGACGCCCCGACCTCATCGGCGATGCGTCCGAAGCGCGCGAAGTCAATCGCACGCGGATAGGCGCTGGCGCCCGCGACGAGGATGCGCGGCCGGTGTTCCTTCGCCAGGCGTTCGACCTCGTCGTAGTCGATGCGGCCGTCCTCCAGCCTCACTCCGTACTGCACGGCCTTCCACAGTTTGCCCGTCACCGACACGCTGTGGCCGTGCGTCAGGTGACCGCCGTGTGCGAGGCTCATGCCGAGCAGCGTGTCGCCCGGCTCCGAGACGGCCAAGTAGGCCGCCAGGTTCGCGGCCGCTCCCGCGTGCGGCTGGACGTTGGCGTGCTCGGCGCCGAACAGCTGCTTCAGGCGGTCCCGAGCCATGTTCTCGGCAACATCGACCCACTCGCAGCCACCATAGTAGCGCTTGCCCGGCAGCCCTTCGGCGTACTTGTTCGTGAGCACCGAACCGGCGGCCTCGAGCACGGCATCGCTCACGTAGTTCTCCGAGGCGATCAGTTCGAGCTGGCTCCGCTGCCGAACCGTCTCGGCTGCGATGGCCTCGAACAGCTGCGGGTCCTGCTGCTGGATCGCTGACACACGGGCTCCGTTTCTCAGCGCCGCCCACCTCCGCGGCGCGGTAGGAATTCCAGCGAACCTCTCCAGCGGCCGATGCTCGCTCGCGTCGAGCGGAGTCCGTGAGCGAGACCCGGGCGTCAGGGCGTTCGCGTATGTTTGGCTTCGTAATCCTTGATCTTGGCGATGCGGCGTTCATGGCGGCCGGCCGCGAACGGGGTCTCGAGCCAGACCCTGAGCCAGCCGAGCGCGGCCTCGACACTCGGAGCGGTCTTGGCGCCAAGTGCGAGGACGTTTGAATCGTTGTCCGTGCGCGTCAGCCGCGCGGTGTCGTCGCTGGTGACCACGGAAGCACGCACGCCCTCGACCTTGTTGGCGGCGATGCTCGCTCCGATGCCGGTCGCGCACAACACCACCCCGCGATCGGCACGTCCGGACGCGACCCGCTCGCCCACCGGGATACTGAAATCCGGGTAGTCGACGGAGACGTCCGCCGAGCCCGTGCCGATGTCGTCGACATCGTGGCCAAGCCGGATGAGCTCCGCCTTGACCGCCTCCTTGAGCGGGAAGCCCGCGTGGTCACTGCCGATGGCGATGCGCATGCGGCTCAGCCCGCCGTCGCGATGACCGTGTGCGGCACCTTCGTCAGCCAGCCGTGGCGGTCCGGGAGGTCGCCCTTCACGATGCCGAAGAACGCCTGCTGGATGGCCTTCGTGACCGGTCCGACCTCGCCGTTGCCGACCGGAACGTGATCACACGACGTGATCGGCGTGACTTCGACCGCGGTCCCGGTGAAGAACGCTTCGTCGCAGACGTAGAGCAGTTCGCGCGGGAGGACCATCTCGCGCACCGTGTAACCCAGCTCACGCGCCAGCTGCAGCACACTCGCGCGCGTGATGCCGGCGAGGATGCTGTTGTGCATCGGCGGCGTGACCAGTTCGCCCTTCACCACGAGGAACAGGTTCTCACCCGAGCCCTCGCTGATGTAACCATTCGTGTCGAGTGCGATGGCCTCGGCATAGCCGTCCTCCACCGCCTCGAGCTTCAGGAGCTGGGAGTTCAGGTAGTTGCCGCCGGCTTTCGCCATCGCGGGCAGCGTGTTCGGGGCCATGCGAGCCCACGTGCCGATCTTCACGGCGACGCCC
This sequence comes from bacterium, assembly GCA_031360075.1. GTDB lineage: Bacteria > Eisenbacteria > RBG-16-71-46 > RBG-16-71-46 > RBG-16-71-46 > JAIOPA01. The sequence goes on from JANMAX010000334.1 coordinate 20,148, forward strand.
TTCGTGATGGCCTCGTCCCCCAGGTACTTGCCCCACGGGTAGGCCGCCACCATGACCTCGATCGGCGTGCCGATGGGATTGACGCCGACGTGCGAGTAGCCGCGGTAGACGAGCGGCCGGATGTAGCACTCGGCCAGGTGGTTCACCGCCACGGTCTCCAGGCAGACGCGCTCCAGCTGCTCCGACGTGTAGGGCAGCTTCATACGGTAGATCTTGGCCGAGTACGCCAGCCGCTCGATGTGGTCGGCGAGCCGGAAGATCGCGGTGCCCTGCTTGGTGTGGTAGGCGCGAATGCCCTCGAACACCGACGAACCGTAGTGCAGCACGTGCGACAGCACGTGCACCTTGGCATCGTCCCAGGCCACGAACTGGCCGTTCATCCAGATTTTGTCGCTCTTGGTCATCGCCATGACGCGGTCCCCCGCAAGAGTCGCGACCCGTTCACGAGGGCCGCCGCTCGCGCAACGCCTGTCGCACATGCGGCGCGATGCGCCGCACGTGTCGGCGCAACCGCCGCCAGCACTCCTCGTACGCCTCGATCGAGGCGCCGAACGGATCGAACACCGGAAGCTCGGGATTCCCCGGATCCGGCCAGTCACTCACCAGGTGCAGCTTGTCCCGTGACACCCCGAGCGCTTCAACCGCCGCGAGATGCCCCGGACTCATCACGAAGACGTAGTCCGCATTCCGGACCAACTCGGTCGTCACCGGTCGCGAACGGTGATCCGAGAGGTCGAAGCCGTCGGCTGCCGCCACCCGCTGCGAGCCCTCGCTCGCCAGCTGCCCCACGGACGTCGCGGTGCCGGCGGACGAGACCTCGATGAAGGGCAGGTCGTCTCCCAGTTCCGCACGCAACGCCAGCGCCGCCATCGGGCTGCGACAGGTGTTGCCGGTGCAGATGAACAGCACTCGGAGTGCGGGATCGGGAGCCGGCATGCGTGCGAAGGATAGGGGGCGGCTTTCGCGGCCGTCAACCACCCTGTCGGGTGAAGTCGTCGTGGTCCCCGAGCCATCCCCGCACGTCGAGCGCGCCCTGTCGAAGAAGCTTCGGCCGGGGCCCGGAGACATCCACCAAGGTCGAAGGAACGCCGCCCCGGCGCGGTCCGCCGTCGAGGACGAGATCGAGCTGGTTGCCGAAGTATCCGACGACGTCCTCCGCCGTCTCGGCCGGCGGCTGGCCCGAGAGGTTCGCGCTGCTCGAGACGACCGGTCCGCCGACGTGCTGCAGCAGCGCGTGGGACAGCGGGTCGTTGGGACAACGCAGCGCGATGGTGCCGCCCGCCCCGCGCACGCTCGCCGGCACGATCTCGGCCGCCACGAAGATCAGCGACAGCGGACCCGGCCAGCAGTTCTTGATGAGCTGGCGTGCCACCGAACTCACCGACAGCGCGAGCCCGTCAGCCTGCGAGGGCTCCGGGATCAACGAGATGAACGCATGCTGCGGTGCCCGGCGCTTGAGTCGCCCCACCACCTCGACCGCCAAGGTGTCGAACAACGAGCAACCCAGTCCATAGAGCGTGTCCGTCGGGAACGCGATGACGCCGCCACGCATGATCGCCTGGGCGGCGGTCACGAGCGTGAGCTTGTCCGGATGTTCGGAGTCGACCTTCAAGATCTCCATGATGTCCTCATACTGATGTCCTCATACCGATGTCCTCATACCGATGCCCC
>JANMAX010000014.1:0-2716 GCA_031360075.1 bacterium
CCGTGGCTGCCGCTGCGGCGGCCGCGGCGGCTTCGGCTGCGGCCGCAGCAGCGTCGCCCAGTTCGCCCGCCCCGGGTCCGGATGCGCCCGCGAGCCCGGCGAGCCCCGCGGCTTCTCCGGCCGGTCCGCCGGCATCCGCGGGTCCGGTCATCGCGCCCGCCCCTCCGATTCCGCATTCCCCGCCGCTGCCCTCTGCGGTCGTCTATCGTCCGCCGCCCGGAACGCCGCCTCCGCAGCAGACCCGTCCGGGTTCCGGTGGTCCGCGTCCGCTCGGGCCCGCGGGCAGCCGTCCGGGTGCTGGTTACCAGGGCTCGCGCCCCGGTGGGCCCGTCGGCAGCCGTCCTCCCGCTGGCGGTGCGGCGCGTCCCGGTGGCTATGCCGGTGGCGCCGGTGCACCCCGCCCGGGTGGCTTCAGTGGCGGTACGGGTGCGCCCCGGCCCGGCGGTTACGCCGGTGGAGCAGGTGGTGCGCGTCCCGGTGGTCCCGCGGGCGCACGCCCGGGCGGTTCGGCCGGCGCACGTCCAGGCGGCTTCAGTTCGCCCGGCGGTGGAGCGGGGGCCCGCCCGACGTCGGGTGGTTTCGGTGCCCCGGGTGGCGGAGCGCGTCCGACGTTCGGCAGCGGCCCAGGAGCCCCTGGCCGCGGCCGGCGGGACCGCAAGAAGAAGAAGAACGTCGACGAGAAGCTGGCTGCCGAGAGCGTTCGCAAGACTCTGGCGAGCCTCGACACCACGCAGGGCCGGCGCAAGCACCGGCGTGACAAGGATGACCCGAGCGCGCCGGCGGAGGAGTCGAAGGTCCTGCGCGCGCCGGAGTTCATCACCGTATCCGAGCTCGCGAACATGATGCAGGTGCGCCCGCAGGAGGTCATCACGGCCTGCATGCGCATGGGTCTCATGGCGACGATCAACAAGCGCCTCGACAAGGATTCCATCGCCGCGGTCGCGGACGAGTTCGGATTCGAGGTCGAGTTCGTGGCGGAGTTCGAGGAGGAGATCGCCGAAGTCACCGAGGTCGTGGACGTCACGAAGCTGCGTCCGCGCGCCCCGGTCGTGACCGTCATGGGCCACGTCGATCACGGCAAGACGTCGCTACTGGATTATGTACGGCGCACCAACGTCGTCGCCGGCGAGTCCGGCGGCATCACGCAGCATATCGGTGCGTACGAGGTGACGCTGCCCTCGGGGCAGCACATCACGTTCCTCGATACACCGGGTCACGAGGCATTCACCGCCATGCGTGCGCGCGGCGCCCAGGTCACGGACATCGTGGTGCTGGTTGTTGCTGCGGACGACCGCGTCATGCCGCAGACCATCGAGGCCATCGATCACGCGAAGGCCGCAAACGTGCCGATTGTCGTCGCCATCAACAAGGTCGATCTGCCGGCCGCCGATCCGCACCGCATCAAGACCGAACTGGCGGGCCACGGTGTGGTCGTCGAACAGTTCGGCGGCAAGTACGCTTCGATCGAGATCTCGGCGAAGAAGGGCACGAACATGGATCAGCTTCTCGAGATGATCCTGCTGACGTCCGAACTGCTCGAGCTCAAGGCCGATCCCGACCGCCGCGCCAAGGGCGTGGTGCTCGAGGCCCGGGTCGAACAGGGCCGCGGCGTCGTCGCCTCGGTGCTGGTGCAGAGCGGGACGCTCCGCGTTGGCGATCCGTTCGTCGCCGGTCAGGTGTACGGCCGCGTCCGTGCCATGTACGACGAGCGGCGCAAGGTCATCAAGGATGCGCCGCCGTCGACGCCCGCGGAAGTCGTGGGCTGGAACGGCACGCCGTCCGCCGGTGACCTGTTCGTGAGCCCCGAGGACGAGCACGAGGCTCGCGAGGTCGCGTCCAAGCGTGCCGCGCTGCACCGCGAGCATGAACACCGCTCGACCAAGTCCATCTCGCTGACCTCGTTCCACGACAGCCTCGGCAAGGGCGGTCCGAACGAGCTCAAGATGCTCATCAAGGGCGACGTCGACGGCTCGGTCGAAGCCCTCAGCGAGTCGCTGCAGAAGCTCTCGACCAGCGAGGTCGCGGTGCGTGTCATCCGCTCCGCCGTCGGTCAGATCACCGAGTCCGACGTGCTGCTCGCGGCGGCGTCCGATGCCATCATCGTCGGCTTCCACGTCCGTCCGGACGTACGCGCCCGCGAGATGGCGGAGCGCGAGAAGGTCGAGATCCGGCTCTACGACATCATCTACAAGGCGCAGGAAGACGTGAAGCTGGCGCTCGAGGGCATGCTCAAGCCCGAACTCAAGGAAGTCGTGGTCGGCCAGGCCGAAGTGCGTCAGGTCTTCCGGCTCTCGAAGGGCATGATCGTCGCCGGTTGCATGGTCACCACGGGCAAGATCGTCCGCACCGAGAAGATCCGCGTCATCCGCGGCACGGAGACGGTGTGGACCGGCCGTGTCGAGGCGCTCAAGCGCTTCAAGGACGATGCCAAGGAAGTCGAGAAGGGCTTCGAGTGCGGAATCACGCTCGACGGCTACAATGAGTTGCAGCAAGGCGACCGCCTGGAGACTTTCAAGATCGAGGAGCTCGCGCGCACTTTGTCGTAGGCCGAACCGCGTCTGGTTTGTCAGTGGGCATCCGGTCTGGGCGAGGCGGGGTCTCGTCAGGCTGGCCGCTCGCTGCGGGCGGTTGCAGCAGGCCGATCCTCGACGGCTCATGGTCTGTGCATCCGGGCTGGACGAGGGGCGGCCTCGTCCAGCCGGACGCTCCCTTCGGG
>JANMAX010000075.1:0-3424 GCA_031360075.1 bacterium
GATGGAGTCGATGGTCCTCATGGACCGGTTGAACGAGCACCGCTATCCTCGCGCGCTGCCGTTCCCATTCCACGAGCATCCACCGCCGAGGCCAGCCATGCGGTCGAGCCGCCGTCACGCGTACGCGTTCCTGTGCCTGTCCGCGATCCTGCTGAGTGCCGCGCCGGCGCACGCCGCGACCCCCGCGGCCGTGGTTCCTGCCGACTCCTGGGCCGGGCGCACGCGTGCCCTGACCCGCCGCGAGGGCCTGCTGGTGACGTATGCCGATGCCATGGCGGGCAAGCTCCTGCTCGAGCTGCCGAAGCCCGCCGGGGCGCGGCAGGAGTGCGGCCGCTTCCTGCACCTGGAAGGCATCCAGACCGGGCTTGGTTCGAACCCCGTCGGTCTTGATCGCGGCCAATTGGGAGAGACGCGCGTCGTGGTGTTCCGCCGTGTCGGCGCGCGCGTGCTGCTCGAGCAGCCCAACCTGCGCTATCGCGCGCTGACCACCGACAGCAGCGAGGCGCGCGCGGTGCGCGAGTCCTTCGCCACGTCCGTGCTGTGGGCGGGCGAGGTCGTGGCCGAAGCGACGGACGGCCGGCTGCTCGTGGACCTGACGCCGTTCCTCGTGCGTGACGCGCACGGCGTGGGGCGAGCGCTCAAGGCCGCCGCTCAGGGCAGCTTCGTGCTCGACAAGGAACGCAGCGTGCTCGATGTCCCGAACTGCCGCAGCTTCCCGGACAACCTCGAGTTCGAAGCCGTACTGACGTTCGCGGGCGACGAGCCGGGGCCGGAGGTGCGCGCCACCGCACCGGCGCCGCAGGCCATCACGCTCACGCAGCACCAGTCGTTCGTGCGCCTTCCGGATGGCGGCTACCGCCCGCGCGTCTGGGACCCGCGCTCGGGCTCGTCCGGCATCCTGTTCGCGGACTATGCATTGCCCATCGGCGCGGACATCGACACGCGCTGGCTCGTGCGCCACCGGCTCGAGAAGCTGGACCCCGGCGCGGCCCGTTCACGCGTCAAGGAACCCATCGTCTACTACGTCGATCCCGGCACCCCGGAGCCGATCCGCAGCGCACTCATCGAAGGCGCGTCGTGGTGGGCGCAGGCGTTCGATTCAGCCGGCTTCATCGATGCGTTCCGGGTCCAACTGCTGCCCGCCGCCGCCGACCCGCTCGACGTGCGGTACAACGTCATCCAGTGGGTGCACCGCGCAACGCGCGGCTGGTCTTACGGTGGCGGCGTCACCGATCCTCGCACGGGCGAGATGCTGAAGGGCCATGTCACGCTGGGTTCGCTGCGCATCCGGCAGGACCGCATGATCTTCGAGGGCCTCGCGGGCACGCAGCAGACCGGCTCCGGCAGCGCCGACGATCCCGTGCAACTTTCACTCGCGCGCATCCGCCAGTTGGCGGCGCACGAGGTGGGCCACACGCTCGGGTTCAATCACAACTTCGCGGCCAGCACCTACGCCGGCCGCGCCTCGGTCATGGATTATCCGGCCCCGGTGATCGGCATTCGTGCCGACCACACGCTCGACTTCTCGAACGCGTATGCCACCGGTATCGGTGTCTGGGACGTGCAGCTGGTGCGCTACGCTTACTCGCAGCCCGCACCGGGAGCGGACGAGCGTGCCGCGCTGGCGGCCATCCTTCGCGACAACCGCGACAAGGGCTACCGCTACCTGTCCGATGACGACACCCGGCCGGCCGGCGCGGCGCATCCGCTCGCGGCGATGTGGGACAACGGCAGCGACCCGGTGGCGGAGCTGGAGCACGAGCAGGAGGTGCGCCGGCTGGCGCTGGCGCGCTTCGGCGAAGCGAACATCGCGACCGGCACACCCATGAGCACGCTGGCCGAGGTGCTGGTGCCGCTCTACTTCCACCACCGCTATGCGCTCGAAGCCGCCGCCAAGAGCATCGGCGGGCTCGATTACAGCTATGCCGTGCGCGGCGACGGCTCGCCGGGTGCAGTGCCCGTGCCCGCAGCCCGCCAGCGCGCGGCGCTCACGGCGGTGCTCTCGACGCTCGAGCCGGGCGAGCTGGACCTGCCCGATGCACTGCTCGCACAGCTGCCGCCGCCGGCAGCCGACTATCCGCCGCATCGAGAATTCATGGCTGCGCGCACCGCACCGGCGTTCGACGCGCTCGGGGCTGCCGCCACCGCGGCGGATCTCACGCTGGCCGTGCTGCTCCCGCCCGAACGGCTCGCGCGCATGAGCGACTTCCACCGCCGCGATCCCGCGCAACCGGGGGTAGGCGAACTGCTCGAGGCGGTGGTGGCGAAAGTGTTCGGATCCGCGCCGGCGAGCGCTCGGTTGCAGGAGGTCGCGCGCACCATCCAGGCCGCGTCGGTGCGGCGCCTGGTGCTCGCCGCGGCGTCACCCGTCCAGACGCCGGCGGTGCGCGCCGAGCTCGAGTCCGTGCTGCGTTCGCTGGCACAGCGTCTGGAGCGGGACTCCCGCACGGGCGAGCCGGAAGCCCGGGCGCTGCGTGCCATGCTCGCGGGCGACCTCACCCGCGCACTGGCGCGCACCGCCTCGGGCGCGCCGCCGGGTGCGCCACTCGACATCCCGCCCGGTCCGCCGATCGGCAGCGTGGACTTCGCGGATGAGTGTGAGTGGGCCGCGCACTGAGTTCCGCTCGGGGTGGTCCGCGACACGGCCGGCCCCGGGCCTCGCGCAACTGGATACGAACCGGAACACGAAGGGCCACCCTTGCGGGTGGCCCTCGCGACTGTGATGGGCTGCCCTGAGGTCAGCCGTGGAAGCCCTTCACGCGAACGGTGTAAGCGGGACTCCTCTCACGTGCGCCGGGGACCGCGAAGTCCAGGCGCCCGCCATTCGCACCCCGCCGTGTGCGAAAACCCTTACGGCACGATCTTCCACATGAACATCATGGCGTGATCCTCGTGCACGACGTTGTGGCAGTGCGTGGGATACCGGCCCACGAAGTCACGGAAGCGCCGGAAGATCTTGATGTTCTCGCCGTGGCCCAGCCAGATGACGTCTTCGCGGGCGATCTCGTCCGGCGGCGGCGTCTTGCCGTTCTTGGACAGCTGCTGATGCTCCTCGAAGTGGATGTGCACCGGGTGCATCCAGCCGCCCGAGTTGTTGACGATGTTCCAGATCTCGGCCGTGTTCTGGCGCGGACTCGCCGTGATGACGTGCTCGTCGAACTGCTTGCCGTTCACGCTCCAGCCGCCATTCGTGCGGTCGAACACGAACGTGCGCTCGGTGACGACCTCGGCGCGGTTGACCGGTGGCAGGTCGAAGAACGCCGTCGGGATGCGGCTTGGGTCGCCCTTCGTGTCGATGGTGCCATCCACGATGAACTTGAGCACTTTGGTGCCGAGCTGCACGGGCAGGATCTTGCCCGTCGGCCCGCGGCCGTCGGTCTGCTCCTGGCAGTTCACCAGATAGAGCTGCGTGCCGCTCGCCAGC
>JANMAX010000016.1:0-10946 GCA_031360075.1 bacterium
ATGGCGCTCGAGATCTACGGCGCACCCATCTACGTGCGGCACGAGATCGTGCACAACCGCCACGTGGTCGAGGACCTGCACAAGAAGGGTGCGATCTTCACGGACGACCTTGCCGATGTGCCCGCGGGCGCGGTGGTCATATTCTCGGCACACGGTGTGTCGCCCGCGGTGCGCGAAGAGGCCCGGTCGCGCGGACTGAAGGCGCTCGATGCCACCTGCCCGCTCGTGACCAAGGTGCATCTGGAAGCACTGCGTTACGCCAAGGACGGCTACACGATCGTCATGATCGGTCATCGCCAGCATGTCGAGGTCATCGGCACGCTGGGCGAAGCGCCGGACGCCATCGTGGTGTGCGAGTCCGTCGCCGAGATCGAGCAGCTCGAACTGCCGAATCCCGAAAAGGTCGCGTACATCACGCAGACCACGCTGTCGCTCGACGACTGTGCCGCCATCGTGGGCGCGCTCAAGAAGCGCTATCCGAGCGTGAAGGAGCCGGCGAAGGACGACATCTGCTACGCCACGCAGAACCGCCAGAACGCCGTGAAGGTGATGGCGCCCAAGTGCCGCACCGTGCTGGTGGTGGGTGCACCCGCGAGCAGCAACGCGAACCGCCTGGTCGAGGTCGCCACGGCACTGGGCTCGAGTGCGTATCTCATCGAGGGTCCCGAGGACATTCGCGCCGAGTGGCTCGTGGGCGATGTCGGACTCACCGCGGGCGCGAGCACGCCCGAAGGCGTCGTGCAGGGCTGTGTGACCCGCGTCTGTGAACTGGGTGACTTCCGTGTCGAGCCGTTCCAGTTGATCGAGGAGCGCATCATGTTCCCGCTCCCGAGCGAACTGCTCGTGGCCGCGCAGTCGCGTGGCGTGGCGGTCGGGGCGGGCAATGAGCGCGCCGCCGAGCGCGCCGCAGCCGAGTTCCGTATCCGCCACCACTGACGCCACCACTGACGCCACGGCGGACGCCACCACTGACGCCACCACTGACGCCACGGCGGACGCCGTCGCTCAGCGCCGGCGCGCCACCAGTTGCACGGTGCTGGCACGACCGGTGTGGTAGCGCCCCTCGATGACGTCGCGTTCGACCTCCCGCGCCAGTAGCCATTCGAGAGTGCCGAGTTCGGGGCGGATGCGCTCCAGGTCGAGCATGCGCGCGTCGTCCGGCGGCCCGCCGGTGCCATGTTCGAGCTGCTGCGGGCGGTAGGCCTCCAGGATCAGGATCCCGCCCGGTTTGAGCGCCTTGAGCACCTGCGCGTGCACGCGTTGCCGCACGTGCGGTGGCACGTGCGCGAAGATGCTGACGATGCCATCCCAGACCGCCACACCGAACACGAACTCGGCCATGTCCGCGACCACCGTGGTCAGTGCCACGCCCCGCTCGGCCGCGAGCCGCTGCGCTTTCTCGAGACCGATGCCGGCAGTGTCGATGCCCGTGACATCGTGTCCCTGAGCGGCGAGCCATACCGCATTGCGCCCTTCGCCCTCGGCCAGGCACAACACCCGCCCGCCCGGCGCCAGATGGTGTGCCTGCTGGCGCAGGAAATCGTTCGGCTCGGTGCCGAACGCCCAGCCGGGTTCAGCGTAACGAGCATTCCAGTCGGCCATGGTCCGTGCATCCTCCGTGCGGGACCGCGAGGATAACAAGGGAAGACGGCCGCCGCAGGCATGCGGCATGGGTTTGACGCTCCGCGCCCGCTGCCTCACTTTCGCTGCCCCATGCTCACGACCCGCGCCCTGTTACTGCCCAGCGTCCCGACCATGCTCATCGACGAGCAGCGGGGTGATTTCACCGAGATGATCGAGGCGGTCACCGCCGCTGGCGAGCGGCTGGGGTCCGAGGCACCCGAGGTCATCGTGGCGCTGAGTTCGCGCTGGACGAGCAACGGCCCGTTTCACGCCGACGACGCCCGCACTCACAAGAGCGTCATCGACCTGCCGGGCTTCGGCGTCGAACCGCGCTATGACTGCATCGGGCATCCCGCGCTGGCGCGTGCCATCGTCGCGGCTGCGAAAAAGGCCGGCTTGCGCGCCGCTCCGGGGCGGCGCGGCGCCGACACCGGAGTCAGCATCCCGTTGCACTTCATGGTGCGCGACCGCCGCATCCCCGTGGTGCCCGTGTCGCTGTGCGAGGGCACACGCGAGGAACATCGCGCCTGGGGCGAGACCATCCGGCTCACGCTGCACGCGCGCCGCGAGCGCATCGCGTTCGTGGTCGGGGGCGCGCTGTCGTTCAACCTGCACGCTTTCAACCTGAAGCGCGACCTCGACGAAGCGCGCGAACTCGACGCCATCGTCCTCGATGCGATGCGCAAAGGGCGCTGGGGCGCGCTCGCAGAACTCGGGACCGCGCTGCTCGAGAAGGCGCAGCCCGACGCGGGCCTGCGCCACCTCGAAGTGCTGCGCGGGTTCCTGCTGGGTGACCTGCCGGGCCGCGTGCTCGAGCACGAGTCGTCGCCCGGACTCGGCACGGCATTGGTGGAGTTCCCGCTCGATCCTGGTTCGGGCGGCTGAGCGGTCCCCGCGCGCGCGAGCGGCGGGCTCATGGAGCGTCCAAGCGAACGGGGCGGAGGCGGCATGCGGGTGCTCATGCTGAACGCGTTCCACTGGCCGAAAGGCGGCGTGGAGCGCACCGTGTTCGACGAGACCCGCTGGCTCGAAGCGGCGGGCCACGAGGTCGGGCACTTCGCCACCGTGGATCCGCGTAACCGGCCGAGCCGGTTCGAGCGGCACTTCGCGCCCCCGGCCGACTTCAGCGAGGGCAAGCCGGCCTGGCAGCAGCTGCCGCAACTGTCGCGTGCGGTGTGGTCGGCGCCCGCGGCGCGCGCACTGGCAGGCCTGCTCGCCGAGTGGCGCCCCGACATCGCCCATGTGCACGCGCCGAGCCGTTACCTGACTCCGTCGGTGATCGCCGAACTGGCGCGCACGGGCATCCCGACGGTTATGACGCTGCACGACTTCAAACCGTGGTGCACGAACCGGCTGCTGTTCGCGCACGGACAGGTCTGCGAGCGCTGCCGCGGCGGGCAGCATTGGCACGCGGTCACGACCGGTTGCGTGCAACACTCGCACCTGAAGAGCGCGGTTGGCGCGTTCGAGGCCTACGACCACGATCGCCGGGGCGCTTACGAGCCGGTGCGCACGTTCCTGGCGCCGTCGCGATTCGCGCTCGACAAGGCCGTCGACATGGGTGCCGAGGCTCGTCGCATCCGGGTGCTGCCGCATGGCGTCGATGCGCCCGACCCGCTTGCGCCGCCGGCCGGCCTGCCCGAGCGCTTCGCATGCTTCGCCGGGCGATTGTCGGACGAGAAGGGGGTCGCGACGCTGCCAGCCGTGGCGCTGGCCATCGCACCGGTGCCCCTGTATGTGGCGGGCGGCGGCCCGCGGGAGGCCTGGTTGCGCGCGCACGCGCCGGCCAACCTGCGCGTACTCGGGCAGCTCGAACCCGCGGCACTCGCGGCCATCCGCTCGCGCGCCAACGTCGTGCTGGTACCGAGCGTGTTCCCCGAGACGTTCGGCTACGCGGTCGCCGAAGCCCAGTTCGAAGCGCGCCCGGTGGTGGCGTCGGACATCGGTGCGGTGGGCGAACGGGTGCAACACGAAGTCACCGGCTTGCTGGTGCCGCCCGGCGCTGACGCCGCGCTGATCGCCGCCACGCAACGCGTGCTGGCCGAGCCGGAACGCGCCGCCGCGTGGGGCGAGGCCGCACGCCAGCGCGCGCTGGCGGAGCTCTCGCCTGCCCTGCACTTGAACGGACTGCTGGCAGCGTACGAGGAGGCGAGACGAGCATGAGTGCATCCGAGCAGGGCGGGGTTGGCGGGCCGGCCCGCCACGTCGGATCCGGCATGGCCACCCGCGTCGCGGACATGAATTGGATGCAGGTCCAGGACTACCTGAAGCGCGACGATCGCGCGGTGCTGCCCATCGGCTGCACCGAGCAGCACGCTTACCTGAGTCTCGCCACCGACAGCATCCTCGCCGAGCGCGTCGCGCGCGAGGCCGCCGCACCGCTCGGCGTGCCGGTATTCCCGGTGATGCCCTACGGCATCACGCCCAGTTTCATGGCGTACCCCGGGACCGTGTCGCTGCGCATCAGCACGCTGCTCGCGGTGGTCGAGGACGTGCTCGACTCGCTTGAACGGCACGGCTTTCGCCGCGTGCTCGTGGTCAATGGTCACGGCGGCAACGCACCGGCCGGTGCGTTCGTGCAGGAGTGGCTGGCGCGCAAGCCCGGCATGCGCGTGAAGTTCCACAATTGGTGGAACGCGCCCAAGGTGTGGGCGCACGTCCAGGCCATCGACCCGGTGGCGTCGCACGCATCGTGGATGGAGAACTTCCCGTGGACGCGCATCGACGGGGTGGACCCGCCTGACGCGCAGAAACCGCCCGTGCCCTGGGCCCAGTGGGTGCATCTCGGGCCGCAGGCCATCCGCGAACGGCTGGGTGACGGCAACTTCGCCGGGCGCTATGTTCGCCCCGACGCGGACATGACGGCGCTGTGGAACACCGCCGTGTCCGAGACGCGGGAGTGGCTCGAGTCCGGCTGGGACTGACCCCGCGACTCCCGTGACCACGCTGCCCGCGGCACCCTTCCCCGCACGACCGCCGTACCCGCTTACCCTGGAGGTCCTGATGCGCAAGATGCTCGCAATGCTGGCGCTGTCCTGTGGTCTGTTGTCGTCCTCGATCGCGCGTGCCGATGATACGCCGCCGGCAGGGGTGCGTGGCGAGCTCCTGTCGAGCATGCTGGACGCCGGCGGTAAGTTGCAGGAGCTGGCGGGTGCGTTCCCGGACGCCAAGTACACGTGGAAGCCGGCCAAGGACGTGCGCGCGACCGGCCAGGTGTTCCTGCACGTCGTGGCCGCCAACTACATGCTGCCGTCGCTCATGGGGGTCAAGCCGCCGATGAGCATGGAAGAAGTCATGAAGCTCGACTCGCAGACGATGGAGCCGGCCAAGATCCGGCAGATGCTCAAGGACTCCTACGCATTCGCCGCGAAGATCATCACCGACACTCCTGACTCGGAGCTCGACACGCAACTCGACTTCTTCGGCCAGAAGATGAGCAAGCGCGCCGCCATGCTCATCATGGTCTCGCACTCGCACGAGCACTTGGGCCAGGCCATCGCCTACGCGCGCTCCAACAACATCACGCCGCCGTGGACGGCGCGTGAGCAGGCGGCGGCGAAGGCGAAGAAGTAGCAGGGCACGGCGGCTTCCGCACGGCGTGAGTCGCGGGTGCGTTCACCCGCGGCTCACGCGCTCGCGCTCAGCGTTGCGCACCGAACTCCCAGCGTTCGACGCCATCCTCGAGTTCCACGCCCAGCGCACATGCCATGCGGTTCACCAGGTTGTAGAGCGCCGCGATCTCGGTGGCGCGCAGGATGGCCGCGTCGTCGAAGCCGTACTCACGCATGCGTTCGATGTCGGCCTGGGTTCGTTCGCAGGGCTCGCAGGTGAGTGCGACGGCCGCATCGAGCAGCACACGGTCGCGCGCGGCCAGGTTCGCGTCGCGATAGTCGTGCGCCAGCGCACGCGCGAGCTCTTCGCCGCCCAGCACCGACAGCCGTGCGCCACTGTGCGACACGCAGTATGCGCAGCCGTTCGTGGCGCTCACCACCAAGCCGATCATCTCGGCCTGGGCGGGGGACAGCGGGGCGGGATCGCCCATCAGCTCGCGGTAGTGCGCGTGCAGCGTGCCCAGGCCCCGGGCATCGCCGCCCCACACCTGCCACAGGTGGGACAGCCGGCCGCTCCTGGAATACGCGCGGATCGTCTCGTAGACAGGCGCCAGCTCGCTCGAAGCCTGCTCGCTGGGCACCAGCGGGATCCAGCTCATGGGGGGTCCTCCGGTGTGCGCTTGGGATCGGCGGCCATGCTAAAGGAGCGCGGGGCGGTATGCACGCCTGCCCGACCGTCCGAGCGGTCCCGGCGTGCAAGCCACGACCGCGTCCACTAGGCTCAGGCAATGCGCTCTCCCATCCACGCCGTCGTCCTGTTCGGCGTCCTGTCGGCCATCGTGCTCGGGGCCGTCGTCCTGCGGCGCTCCTTCCAGATGCCGGTGCGCGCCGGTGTTCCGGCTGCCGGGTCCGTCGCCCGCGGGGATGAGACCGCCGCGGGCGAGCCGGGAGCCGGCAGCGAAGGGGTGGTCGATCGCGCGCTCAGGCTGGCCGCCATCGACACGACGCGCAAGTCCGAGTGGGTGGATGACATTCCGGACCTCGAGCTGGCTTCGCTCACGTCCGGCCAGCGCGCGCTGTTCCTGCGCATCGCGAACGGCCGCCGCTGCGGGTGTGGCTGCGGGTTCACGCTCGCCGGCTGCCGGCGATTCGACACCGAGTGCGAGGTCAGTGGGCCGCGCGCCACGGCCCTGTTCGACTCGGTGCGCACCGGACAGGTGAGTCGCGCCGAGAGTTACCCGGACGCGCCCGCCGGCGCGGCTGGCCGGCGCTGACGGCGGGCGCTGACGGCCGGCGCTGACGGCGGGCAGGACGCGCCGGGGTGGTCCGGCGCCCGCCGGAGTCCCCGAGCGGGCCCGCTTTCCCGAGGAAAGGCCCCAGATGTGTCCGGCGAGTGAATCCGTGGGCAGGCGCCCGCATCCCACCTTGCGGCTCCGGAAGCCCCCGGATTACCTTCTGGTCCTTCCGGAACCCATCCCTGCACACATCCCGGAGCCGTCCATCCGCTCCGTTTCCCCGTCAGCATCGGAGGATCGCCATGGCTTGGAAGGACCTCACCCCCAAGACGTTCGCCTCGATCCGCGAACTCAACGGCATCTCGGCGCGCACGAACGAAGAGCACTACGAGCTCTACAAGGGCTACGTTGGCAAGGTGAACGAGATCCAGAAAAAGCTCGATGCCGTCGATCGCACCACGGCGAACCAGATCTTCAGCGATCTCCGCTCGTTGCGCGTCGACTACTCGTTCGCCATCGGCGGCATGAAGAACCACGAGATCTACTTCGCTCACTTGGGCGGCAAGGGTGGCGCGCCCACCGGCAAGCTGAAGGAGCTCATCGAGCGCGACTTCCCGTCCTACGACGCGTGGCTCGCGGACTTCAAGGCCTCGGGCCTCGCGGCGCGCGGCTGGGTGTGGCTGGCGTATGATCACGATCTGGGCATGCTCACGACGGTGATCGGCGACGCACAGAACACGTTCCCGGTGTGGAATGCCACGCCCGTGCTGGCGCTCGACGTTTACGAGCACGCCTATTGGTTCGATTACGGCCGCGCGCGCGCCAAGTACATCGACGCGTTCTTCAACAATCTGGACTGGGACGTGGTGGCCGCGAATCTCGATCGCGCGCTCGCCATGCAGCCCGCAGGCAAGTAATACTCGTTCACACGCCGCGTTCGCGCGGCCTCACGCTTCGTGCCGGGCCCCTTCGACGGGGGCCCGCACGATTTTTCTACGATGTCTTCACGACGTCTCCACGATCCTCCCGGAGGACCCATGGCCATTGCCATGCTGCAGCCGGTCATCGGCAAGCCGGCACCGGACTTCTCGCTCGAATCGACTTCGGGCGAGACGGTCACGTTGCGTCAGTTCAAGGGTAAGCAGACGCTGGTGCTGTACTTCTACCCCAACGACGACACGCCGGGCTGCACCAAGGAGGCCTGCCAGTTCCGCGACCTCGAGCTCGACTTCAACGATGTCGGCGCGGTGATCTACGGCGTCTCGGCGGACGACATGGAGTCGCACAAGAAGTTCCAGCACAAGCACCAACTGGGCTTCCACCTGCTGTCTGACCCGGGTGCCGCGACCAGCAAGGCGTACGGTGTCTGGAAGCTGAAGAACCTGTACGGCAAGAAGTTCATGGGCATCGAGCGGACGACATTCATCATCGACAAGACCGGACGGGTCGCGCAGATCTATCCCAAGGTGAAGGTCGACGGGCACGTCGCCGAAGTGCTGGCGTTCCTGCGCGACGAGGACTAGCCGCTTGGTGGCGGGCCGGTCGCGTGACTCCACGCGGCCGCCCGCCGCACGGCATTGCCCTGCCATGGATCAGTCGCCCAAGCGGCCGGTGCCGGTGTTCCCGCTGCCCGGAGTCGTGCTGTTCCCCGGCGCCGAGATGCACCTGCACGTGTTCGAGCTGCGCTACCGCACCATGGTGCGCGATGCACTGTCGAGCGAACGGCTGATCGCGCTCGCCACACTCGCGCCGGGCTACGAGCAGGATTATCACGGCAGCCCGGCGTTCCACGAGCTGGGCTGCGTGGCGCGCTTCGACGATGTCGAGTGGCTGCCGAACGACCACTACGAACTGCGTGTCACCGGCACCGTGCGGGCCCACTTCGGGCGCATGGTCCGCGAGTTCCCGTATCGCGCACACGTCATCGAGGCGCTGCCCGACGCGCCGTACACGGAGTCCGATCCCATGGCGCAGATGGCGCGCCAGGGGCTGCTCCAGGAGCGTTCGCGACTGGCGCCGTGGGGAGCCGAAGTTTGGCTGGCACCGCCGGTGTTCGATCCCGCGGGCTCGCTGGCCGCCATCGTCGGTGGCTTGGCGACCGCGATCCGGCTGCCGGATGCCGACAAGCTTGAGTTGCTCGGTGAGGACGACGTCGTGCAGCGCGCGCGGCGCCTGCGCGAACGCATGCTGCTGCTGGGGCCCGGGAGCCCGCCGAGCGCACCGCCGCCGATGCTCGGTCAGAACTGACCGGACCCGCCACGGCATCATCGGGCGGTTGCCTGTAGCCGCCTTGCCGCATGGACGCTCCCGGCGCCGCGCATTAGACTCGCGGCTATGCGCTTTCCAGCCGAGCCGTTCCGGATCAAGGTCGTCGAACCGCTGCGCCGCGTGACGCGCGAAGAGCGCGAAAGTGCCATCACCGAGGCCGGGCTCAACATCTTCGCGGTGCCTGCGGACACGATCTACGTCGACCTGCTTACCGACAGCGGTACGTCGGCGATGAGCGACTGGCAGTGGGCGGGGCTGATGATGGGCGACGAATCGTACGCCGGCAGCCGCAACTTCTTTCACTTTCGCGATACCGTCCGCGACATCTTCGGCTACGAGCACATCATTCCGACCCATCAGGGCCGCGTCGCCGAGAACCTGCTGTTCTCGACCATCCTGAAGGCCGGCCACGTCGTGCCGAGCAACATCCACTTCGACACGACGCGCGCCAATATCGAGCATCAAGGCGCCGAAGCCGCCGACCTGGTGATCGACGAAGGTCTGGACCCGAACGCGCTGCACTCGTTCAAGGGCAACCTGGACCCCGCCAAGCTCGACCGTCTCATCACCGAGCGCGGCATCGAAAAGGTGCCGCTCGTGATGATCACCGTCACGAACAACTCGGGCGGGGGCCAGCCGGTGTCGATGGCGAATGTCCGCGCGGTACGCGAGGTGTGCAAGCAGCACGGCGTGCCGTTGTTCTTCGACGCCTGCCGCTTCGCCGAGAACTGCTACTTCATCCAGCAGCGCGAGAGCGGCTACGCCAACAAATCGGTGGCGGACATCGCCAAGGAACTGTTCTCGCACGGCGACGGATGCACGATGAGCGCCAAGAAGGACGGCCTCGTGAACATCGGCGGCTTCCTGGCGCTGAACGACGCCGAGTGGACGCAGCGGCTCACGAACCTGCTCATCCTGATCGAGGGCTTCCCGACCTACGGCGGCTTGGCCGGCCGTGACCTCGAGGCCATCGCGCGCGGCTTGCGCGAAGTGCTGAACGAGGATTACCTGGCGTTCCGTATCGGCCAGGTCGCGGGCCTCGGCGAGCAGTTGATGCACGCCGGCGTGCCGATCGTCCGCCCGGTGGGCGGGCACGCCGTGTACATCGATGCGCGCCGCTTCCTGCCCCACCTGCCGCAGTCGCAGTTTCCCGGCCAGTCCCTCGTGGTGGCGCTGTACCGTGAGTTCGGCATCCGCGCCGTCGAAGTCGGCAGCCTGATGTTCGGCCACAAGGACGCCACTGGGAAGGACGTCTTCCCGCAACTCGATCTCGTGCGCCTCGCCATCCCACGCCGTGTCTACACCACCGAACACATGCGCTACGTGGCCGACTCCTGCATCCAGCTTCACCGCGACCGCGACAAGCTGAAAGGCCTGCGCCTCACCTACGAAGCCGCCGTACTCCGCCACTTCACTGCACGGCTCGAAGAAGTCAGCGACATCCCTGCTGCGACCACTGCCCGCTGAGCACCCGCGCACGATGAAACGGTGGACGGGGCTGACCGGGACGAGCCGAGGGCCGGGGGCGAGATGATGCCGGGCGTCGGGAGGGAGTGGGGCTGTGAATGAGGCCAGTCGCGCGTGGGCGGAGCCCTCTGGTTCGCAGCCCTCTGGTTCGCAGCCCATTAGATGCTCTCCATGAGCCGGACGCCAACTCCTGCCGCGTCAACTCCTGCCGCAAGGATGACCGAATGAAAGTCTTCGACAAGGGTTTCACGCTGACCTGGCTCGGCCACAGCGCGTTCCATCTGGTGACCCCACGCGGCAAGCACCTGCTCGTCGACCCGTGGCTCGAAGGCAATCCCATGGTGCCGCTCGGCGACTCGCCGATCACGCATGTCGACGCCATCCTGGTGACGCATGCGCACAGCGACCACGCCGGCGATGTCATGCGGCTCGCCAAGCGCTATCGCTGCCATGTCGTCGCGAACTTCGAGATCGCCTCGTATTTCGAGCGTCATGGCCTCGAGCAGACCATCGGCATGAACAAGGGCGGCACCGCGTCGCTGCACGGGCTCAAGGTCACCATGACGCACGCCATCCACTCGAGCAGCTTCGATACCGCCGACGGCCGCATCTATGGGGGTGAGCCGGCGGGCTTCGTGGTCGCGCTCGAGAATGGCGCCTCGATCTACTTCGCCGGTGACACCGGCCCCATGATGGACATGCAGTTGATCGGTGACCTGTACCGCCCCGATGTCGCGGTGCTGCCGATCGGCGACCTGTACACCATGGGCCCGCGCGAGGCGGCCCATGCCGCGCGCCTGTT
>JANMAX010000033.1:0-4772 GCA_031360075.1 bacterium
GCGTGGCGGTCGAGCGCCTTGCGCAGTTCGGCCCGGCGCTCGGTGGCGGGGTCGGGGTGCGAGTCCCCGGCGGGCGGCGGGTCAGGAGTGAGAGCCATGCGGGCCAAGTTAGGGGATGCGAGTGTGGGCCTCAAACGAGCGGCTGATCGGCGCAACGGGTGGGATAACCGTTCGGCGCACTGGTGCGTCCACCGCAATGCCCCGAAACGTCGGGACTTGTTGACAATCCCCGACGTTTCGGGGCAACATGCGCACCATGGTCAGGAACACTCGACGCGCGGTCATCGCACTGGTGGGCAAGGGTCGGCTGCTGCGCGCGCGCGAGCTCGAATCGACCGGTGTCGATCGCTCAGAGTTGCGCCGGTTGACCGCCGCCGGAGTTCTGGAACGGGTCACGCGGGGCGTCTACCGACTGGCCAGCGCGCCTGCGACTGAGGCGCACACCGTGGCGACCGTGCTCAAGCTAGTGCCGCAGGCGACAGTCTGCTTGCTCACGGCGCTTCAGATGCACGGCCTGACCACGCAGCTACCCCACCAGGTCTGGATCGCTGTCGACGAGAAGGCCCGCCGCCCGCGGCTGACCGACCTGCCGGTACGCGTCATGCGCTTCTCGGGGGCAGCGCTCACGGCTGGGGTCGAATCGCGCAAAGTCGAAGGCGTCACCGTGCGCGTCTACGGCCCCGCGAAGACCGTTGCCGATTGCTTCAAGTACCGAAACAAGATCGGTCTCGACATCGCGCTCGAAGCACTTCGCGACTATCGCCGGCGCTACCCGAAGCGGGGCGAGGAGCTGAGGGAGTACGCCCGAGTGTGTCGGGTCCTCAGCGTGATGAAGCCCTATCTCGAGGCCGTCGTATGAGCCAGCCCAGGGCAGGCACGCGTGCTGCGGAGCTGCGCAAGCAGTTGCTTCGCATCAGTCGAACCCGGCGGGAGGATTTTCAGGTCACGCTCAGCCGCTACGGCGTCGAGCGCCTGCTCTACCGACTTTCCAGGAGTCGGTCCGTCGATCTATTCATCCTCAAGGGGGCTATCCTGGTGGGGACCTGGGCCGCGATCCCGCACCGCGCCACGCGTGACGTCGACTTCCTCGGCCTCGGGGAGGCCGCGCCCGAGCGATTGGTCGCCGCGTTCCGCGAACTGGCGGGCGCGGACGGTGGCGACGACGCCATCGTGTTCGATCCAGAGTCCGTCAGGGCTGAGGGAATCCGCGAAGACGACCGGTACGGTGGGGTGCGCCTGCGCATGACCGCAAACTTCGGCGGAGCCGTTGTACCCGTTCAGGTCGACATCGGTTTTGGTGACGCGGTCGAGCCGGCGGCTGAGTGGATGGATTTCCCCACACTGCTCGAGCTGCCAGTGCCACGGATTCGCGCGTACACGCGCTATAGCGTCGTCTCGGAGAAGCTCGAGGCGATCGTAGCCCTAGGCATGCTGAACAGTCGCATGAAGGATTTCTACGACCTCTGGGTGCTGTCTCGCCAGTTCGATTTCGACGGGGCAAAGCTGGCGACGGCGATCCGAGCAACATTCGATCGGCGGAGGACTCCGCTACCGGCTGAGGTTCCACCGGCGCTGGGCGAGGAGTTCTTCGGAGACCCTGCCAAGCAGGGTCAGTGGAGGGCATTCGCTGCGAGGGGGCAGCTCCGCGACAGCAATGTGGGGTTGGAGGAAGCCGTCCTGGGAGTTCGCACATTCGCTTGGCCTGTGATGGCAGCCTTGTTGGCCGGGGCTCCTCCTCGATCGTGGCCGTCGGGCGGCCCCTGGGGCTGATAGCGGCGCGCACGAGTGGTCTGCTGGCTGGGTGTCAGGCACCCGGGCAGCGTGAGTGACTTCACCGCCGGGCGCCGCGACATTCGCATCGTCACTGGAGCTGTAATCGCAGAGCGCGCAAGAAAGGAGCGTCATGCCCGAGCCCGTGTTCGTACCCTGGACCGGACATCGCGAGTACCCCGAGCCCGAGATGCTCGCGCGTGCGCAGGAGTTCAACGCCGAGATGCAGCGCCGTCGCACGGTGCGCGCGTTCAGCCCGCGAGCCGTGCCGCGCGCCGTGATCGAGCACTGCCTGCGGGCCGCGGGCTCGGCCCCGAGCGGTGCGCACCAGCAGCCCTGGTTCTTCGTGGCGGTGGGCGATCCGGCGGTGAAGGCCGATATTCGCGTGCGCGCCGAGCAGGCCGAACGCGAGTTCTACAGCGGCGTGGCACCGGAGGAATGGCTCGAGGCGCTGGCGCCGCTCGGTACCGACGAGCACAAGCCGTATCTCGACACCGCGCCGTGGCTGATCGCGGTGTTCGCGCAACTGCATGGCGTGCGCCCCGACGGCAGCAAGCAGAAGCACTACTACGTGCAGGAGTCGGTCGGCATCGCGTGCGGCATGTTGATCACCGCGCTGCATCACGCCGGGCTCGCCACGCTCACGCACACGCCGAGCCCGATGGGGTTCCTGGCCGAGCGGCTGGGCCGGCCCGCCAACGAGCGCGCCATCATGCTGGTGGTGGCCGGCCACCCGGCCGAGGGCGTGCGCGTGCCCGACATCCACCGGAAGGCGCTGGCGGAGTTCGTGGAGTTCGTGGAAGCCCGACAAGGCTGAGGGTGGGATGGCGTCGGCGCGGGGGCCGAGCCGCAGGGGACAGATGCAAACGCCCACAGCTTGCCGGAATCGGTCGGCCAGACCTTCTTCGAGAGCGGGCTCCTCTCTCTTGGCACGCATCTGGCTCGGTCAGCTTTCCCGATCGGGAAGCGGGCGCTGTGTTCCGTCAGCAACATGTCAAGACGTTGACCATCGCTTCTGTCGGCGCTAGTCTTCTGTGTCAATCGAAATGATGGACAGCCCTTTGAACTCAGCTCTCTAGTGGCCAACTAGAGCTCCCGAGGTGCCCCGGAAGCGCCCCCACGATGTGCGGGAGGACAGATGCTCGATTACCCCATCGTTTTCACGCTCGCGCACGACCTCAAGTTCGAGAACGGCGTAGCGCGCGTGGGCACAAAGGGACGTGCCCTCATGGTCTTCGAGGAGGAAGAGTGGTGGTGCCACGGAGTTGAGCCTGGTGGCATCACTGCCAGCGGAGCCGACCCCATGTCGGCTTTTGTCTCGTTCCGCGAAGCTTTCGGGGCCGTCCTTGCTGAAATCGCCACCGAGGCCAAGTCGCTCCCGGCGCTCGAAGCGACTATCGAGAAGTTCGTGCTGGAGACCGACGCGACCGAGGCCGGGCGGTGGGACCAAGCCCGGGCCGAGATCCGCGCAGGCAAGGACGTGGCCGAACCATTCAAAAATCTCAAGCGCGTCGTCGAAGAGTTCCGATCCATGGTGAACGTCGGCCTGCTCAAGCGCTTCGAAGGGACGGGCGGGGTTGAAGTAGCACTGGCTGAGGCTCAGGCGAAAGCGGCATAGCCTTGACCTCAAAGGGTCAGATTCACCTCCGGGAAATCCGGCGCATGCTCAGGGAGTGTGCGCCGGGCCACATCTGGGACGAGAAGGATCACCGGATCAAAGTGACCCATGGGGACAAGATTTACTGGAAACTCCCTACAGGGCACGGGTCTGGCGGGCAGATCCAGCGCCCTCACGTGAAAAAGCTCGCCCAAGTGCTCGGGATTCTGGCCTGTGCGAAGGGCGAAATCCCTTCCCTCTAACTTGGCTTGGGGCGCGCGAGCCCCGTTCTGCCCAGGTGGGGTGGCGTCGCGACGGCCGTGGCTTCGCTGGCCACTGCCACTCCCCCGACCTGGACGCCGACTCCAAGACCCGGAAAGCAGAGCAGCTAAAGCGTGGCGGAGCAGGCGGAAACGACAGGGTCAAAGTTACGCGGCCTCGCAGGGCCCTCCACAGTTGGCGGCGTGGAGGACTGAGTCGATGCCGCGACGGCGGTGTAGTAGCCGGCCCTTGGGCGGTCCCTGCGTGATCGCACCAGCCGTGGGCGGCCTGGGCTGACCCACGCCACGGAAGTCTTTTCGGCCCAATGGATTCGGCCCACTCTCGGCCCCGCCATCACTTGCGTGGGGGCTACTGCGCTGCCCCGTGCAATCCGCCCACTTTGCTCGTGCTGGCAGGGCATTGCGGCGGCGTTCAGGCCGCCTGGTCGAATCCCGCGGCTGCGGAGCGCCATCCGATTGGGGCAGCGGCGCCGCTCATAATATTTCGTTGACAATCTGGGCGGTGGCAAAATATTTTAGTACCCGTTGCCCGGAACGATCTTCTCTTGGTTCGGAAGCCGCGACTATGGATCCCCTCCTCCGCGAACCCGAAGGTCAAGTGCCTGCCCTCCGCGTGGCCCCCGAAGCCGCGGGAGGCACTTTTGCGTGCGCCCGCACTCACATCCAGGCCGGGCAGGATGGCATCGAGCACCGCGGACGCCAGGGAGGGGACCTCCGATGAGATCTCTCGTCAGGACACGAACGCTCACCGCGCTGTGCGCCTTGCTGCTGGTCTTCGCGTCGATCGCCCACGCGGGTGTGCCCGGCCGCCCGATCGACCGCCCAGGTGGGCCGCCGGATCCGGATCCCACGATGGTGGGGGACCCGGATGCGGGACAGGAGATTGTCACCGTTGTTCTCCAAGGGCGGATTCTGTCCTTCCGCCTCCCAAGGATCCTGAGTCGATTGCATCTGGTGCCTAGCCCTGGACGTGTTCGGACAAGCGCGCTCAGCACCAGGAGGCGGTAGCCGACATGCTCATCGCTCACCAAGAACAGGCCTCAGCGATCAGGAATCTCCTGCGAGAAAACACTCAGGGGCGTCGCTCTTCTGCGCCACTTGAGCAGGCAGTGCTTGATTGCTCC
>JANMAX010000044.1:0-1766 GCA_031360075.1 bacterium
CAGCGGCGCTGCCCCAGTTGGGTGAACTTCCAGATGAACGCGTCGGGCGGTCCGTCTCTCACGCCGTCGAAATAAGTGGGAGGGCCCACGCCCGTGGAGCAGGGCAGGTCGGCCGAGGCCGAGTAGCCCACCACGTACACATCACCGTTGCGGTTGTCGCAGTAGATGGACTTGGGACCGTCGTAGTCGGTTCCCCCATAGAGCGTGGACCACAGGAGCGGGGGGTCGATGGTGAGCGGCGCGGTGCGGTCATAGGCACCCAACTGAACCGATAGCACGGTGTTCGCGAGGTGCAGACGCGCGGGCACCGCGCTCTTGGCGTCCCCCTGGAAGCAATGGAGCGGTCCCTCGCTCACCTCACCGAGGGCTGTGCGCAGGTGGAGCGTGCGCGCGTCCGGATCGAGCCGAAGGTCTCGCGCGCCATGATAGCGGATCCGGATGCGCGCGGGATCAGCACCCGGCCGGACGATGAAGTCCTGGTGCACCGGGCCGCCTCGCCCTGCGATGAGCACCCAGTCGATGCCTGGGTAGACCTCACGGAACGTGACGCGCTCGTAACTCGGCACGCCGAGGACGCCATCCGGGCACTGAGGTGCGTAGAAGTGCTGCTCGCCCAGTTCCTCGATGCGATGCTCGACGAGTGCATGATCGGCCCGGATGTTGGCGCCGACCAGTTCGAGTTCGAGACCCGACCAGGGATTCGTCGTGGCGTCCTGCTCGGCGCGCACCGCCGGGCCGGACGCTTCGGCCGGCCCGGACGCTTCGGTGCGGGGCGCGAGGAAGAACGCGCTGATGCCGCGCGAGGTGACGTGAAGCTGCGCGCCGGGGGTGCGGAGCGAGTAGAGCACGCCGGTGGCAGCGCGGCCGTTGGGCCCCGCGACCTGTCCGCGGTTCGGCATCCAGCCCGGTGAGAGGGCGCGCATCCAGTCGCCGGCGCGCTCGGCCAGCGCAGGATCAGCATTGTGTACCGCAGACGCCGTGAGGCCCGAGACGCCCGGCGGTACGAAGACGCTCGGGCGGGGTGCCGAACCGGAGTCGGCTTGTGCGGGAACCGCGCAGAGAATGAGCGAAAAGAGGGCAAGTGCCGGAGCGGCGAATAGGCGCTGGAACGGCTTCACGGGCGGACCTCCGCGAGATGCCTGGAAGTAAGGGGTGCGGTGCGCGTTCGCCACCCCGTCACACCCGGCAAAGTTCAGCGCCCGGCACGCCAAGGGAGGCCCACGTGGGTGGAGGATATGGGCGCGCGAAGAGCCACCGCAATAGCCGAGTGATCCACGGACCACCGAAGCCCAGCCGAGAGACGCTTGTGCCTGAGTGGGCTGGACTGGAGTTGACCCATTTCGGTGGACAACCCGAAGGGCGCACGATGCGCCGGGAGGTCCGCATCGCACGACGGAAGCGGCGGTCGTTCACGGCAGAGCTCAAGGCGGACTCGGTTCGGTTGCGGCGCGAGGGTAAGAATTCGATCTCGAAGGTGGCGCGCGACCTCGGCCCGATGGAGACGTCCGTTCGGGAGTGGGTCAAGCAGGCCGAGGTCGACACCGGCCAAGGGCCATCGGATGCGCTGACGACAGCCGAACGCGCGGAGATTGCGGCTGGTCACGTCGATGGTGCTGCGCGCACATCTGCTGGCCGGACTGGCTCTGGGCCCCTGCCTAACCGGATAAGTGACGTTGGCCGGGACGCTGTGGGACAAGATCCCCGACGACTCGTTGACCATCCTCGACCGCGGCTTCCTGAGCTATGGCCCACTCCACCGGTTGCAG
>JANMAX010000058.1:0-5234 GCA_031360075.1 bacterium
TCGTGGCGCGGCACCGCCAGGTCGAGCGCATCGTCGCCGGCCACATCCACTGCACGATGCAGCGGCGCTATCACGGCACGCTCGCGATGACATGCACCTCGACGGCGTTGCAGATCCGCGTCGACCACGCCCACCCGCGCACGCTCCACGTCAGCAACGAAATGCCGTCGTGCCTGGTCCACACCTGGAGCGACGCCACCGGGCTGTTGACACACCCCAGCCCGATCGGCGACCACGGGCCCTTTCCGCTACTGCACGATGGTGTCGCTTGGGTGAAATAGGGGTCCCACGACGACGCAGACCCAGGCCACGGGCCGTGGTGGCGGGAGTTCGCGCAACCGTCCGCCATGGACAGCATGGCGGTCCGTCAGGGCGAGATTTCTCGCACCGCATTCGTGGTGTCGTGCATCCGAAGCGCACGCTTTTCGGGATCTGGTCTTGACGCACACCCCGCCCAGAGGTTTCACTGTACTCATGCAGAACTCGATCCGACCCATCCAGCGGCACTCCGCGACGACGCTCATGTGTATGTGCACATGTATGTGCACGTGTATGTGCACGCCCGCGCGGACGCCCGATCGAGCCCAGCCGAGGACGTAAAGACCGGCACCCTTCACTGGTTCGAGCCCCGAGATCCGCGACGGCACAGCCCTCGCGGATTCGCTGTTTTCTGAGGGCTCCCGTCGCACCTCCCGGAGCGGACCACCACCGCACTCACCGAGAGGATCGCGAACATGGCCCCGAACCCCAGCACGCCCGCCCCTGCCCGCAAGCCCCGCTACGAGACCCTGCAGCTTCATGCCGGCCAGGAGCCCGCGCCGGGCACGCACGCCCGCGCCGTGCCCATCTACCAGACAACCAGCTACACGTTCGACAACGCCGAGCACGGCGCGCGGCTGTTCGCGCTGCAGGAGTTCGGCAACATCTACACACGCATCATGAACCCGACCACCGACGTGTTCGAGAAGCGCGTCGCGGCACTCGAGGGCGGCGTGGCGGCACTGGCCACCGCGAGCGGACAGGCCGCGCAGTTCCTCACGTTCACCACGCTGGCCGAAGCGGGCGACAACATCGTCTCGACCAGCTTCCTGTACGGCGGCACCTACAACCAATTGAAGGTCACACTGCCGAGGCTCGGCATCCATACCAAGTTCGTCGAGGGTGACGAGCCCGAGGCGTTCCGCCGGCTGATCGACGACCGCACGAAGGCGCTGTACGTCGAGACCATTGGCAATCCGCGTTTCAACGTGCCGGACTTCAAGGCGCTCGCGGCCGTGGCGCACGAGCACGGCATCCCACTCGTGGTCGACAACACGTTCGGCGCGGCCGGCTTCCTCATCAAGCCCATCGAGCATGGCGCCGACATCGTCGTGGCGTCGGCCACCAAGTGGATCGGCGGGCACGGCACCAGCGTCGGCGGCGTCATCGTCGATGCCGGCACGTTCGACTGGGGCAATGGCCGCTTCCCGGGCTTCACCGAACCGGCGCCGGGCTATCACGGGCTCGACTTCTGGGAGGTGTTCGGCCCCAAGGGCCCGTTCGGGAACATCGCCTTCGCCATCAAGGCGCGCGTCGAGGGCCAGCGCGACATCGGTGCGCCACTGTCGCCGTTCAACTCGTTCCTGTTGCTGCAGGGGTTGGAGACCTTGTCGCTGCGCGTGCAGCGCCATGTCGACAACGCGCTCGAACTGGCGCGCTGGCTCCAGACACGGCCCGAAGTGGCGTGGGTCAACTACCCGGGTCTGGAAGAGCACCCGTACCACGCACGCGCCAAGCAGTACCTGCAGCACGGCTTCGGTGGCGTGCTGACGTTCGGCGCCAGGGGCGGCTACGAAGGGGCCAAGGCCATCATCAACAACGTGAAGCTCGCGAGCCACCTCGCCAACGTCGGCGATGCCAAGACACTCGTCATCCACCCGTCGTCCACGACGCACCAGCAGTTGAGCGACGCCGAGCAGAGGAGCGCCGGTGTGACGCCCGACCTGATCCGCGTCTCGGTGGGCATCGAGCACATCGACGATATCCGCGACGATTTCTCCCAGGCGTTCGCGGCGGCTGAGCTTTCCGCCGCCGCACCCCACGGAAAGGTGCCGGCATGAGCGAGGAGCATGGAATCCCACATGGCGCCGGAGCGAGCGACGATGGCGCGATGAGTAGCGGGCACTTCGCGCCGTGCGCGGCAGCCGTGGGGCACGTCGGCCAGCCCGGCCACGCCGGCCAGATCGGCCGGCTCGCGCTGCGCGAACCCTTCAGGACCGAGTCGGGCGTGGCCATGCCGGGTGCGGAGTTGTCCTTCCGCATCTGGGGCCAGCTCGCCCCAGCGGGCGACAACGCGGTCGTCGTCTGCCACGCGCTCACGGGGTCCTCCGACCTCGGAGCGTGGTGGCCGGCGCTGCTGGGCGCGGGCCGCGCGCTCGATCCGGACCGCGACTTCGTGATCGCCATCGACGCGCTGGGTTCGGTGCACGGCAGCACCGGACCCGCCTCGATCGCGCCCGATGGCGAAGCCTGGGGGCGCCGCTTCCCGGAGCTCACCGTGCGTGACCTCGTGCGTTCACAGCAGCTCGTGCTCGACTCGCTGGGTGTGACGGCCGTGCAGCTCGTGCTGGGAGGTTCGCTCGGCGGCATGCAGGCGCTGGAGTGGGCGCTGCTCGATCCGCGCGTGCGCGCAGCGGCGGTGATCGCGGCCCCGGCGCGGCACGGGGCCTGGGCTGTGGGCTGGAGTGCAGCGCAGCGCCAGGCGCTCGCGGCGGACGCGGCGTGGGAACATGATCCGTTCGCGGCACGCGCGGGGCTCGCCGCGGCGCGCGCCATCGCCATGCTCAGCTACCGAGCGCCCCAGGGCTTCGACGAGCGCTTCGGCCGCCGGCGCGGCGACCGGCACACGTTCGCGGTCGGCGATTGGCTGGCGCACCACGGCGAAGCGCTCGCGCGCCGCTTCGATCCGCTCAGCTACGCGCTGCTGCTGGACACCATGGACACGCACGATATCGGTGCGAGCCGCGGGGGTGTGGCCCAGGCCCTCGCGCAGCTGCGCATCCCGCTGCTGGCGGTATCCATCGCGAGCGACCAGCTCTACCCGGCGAGTGAGATCGACGTGCTGGTGCAGCACGCGCCCCACGGCGAACTGGACCAGTTGCGTTCACCCCATGGCCACGATGCGTTCCTGATCGACCAGCGCGTCGTCGAATCGATCGTGCGCCGATTCCGCGAGCGCGTCACGCGCCATGCCCGCGAACGGTCGGCGACGCAGACGCCAGTGCCGCTGCAAGAACCCTTCGCGTCCGGGGAGACTCGCGCGCGGAGGACGCGAACGCCCGGCCTGAACGGGCTGCGGCTGGTTTCCGGAGGTGCGGCGTGAATCCGGGCTGGGTGGTGCTCAAGTTCGGCGGCACGTCCGTGGCCTCGCCACGCGCGCTGCGCCGTGCTGCGGTGGTGGTGGCACGAGCGCAGCGCGACGCCCGCGTCGCGGTCGTGGTGTCGGCGCTCGCCGGCGCCACCTCGGCACTCGACGTGGCGGCGTCGCTTGCCGCGCGTGGTGAGCACGTCGCGGCGGCCGTCGTGGGCCGGCTGCGCCGGCGGCACCGGCGGCTGTTGCACCAAGTGGCGCCGAACGAGGCGCAGGCGGCCTCGCGGGCGCTCGAGCCCGTGCTCACAAGCGTGCGCGAGCACCTCGAGCACGCCGCACTCACTCGGAGCCTCACGCCCGCGCGGCGTGCCCAGGTGCTCGCCGCGGGCGAGCGTCTCTCGGTGCAGGTGTTTGCCGCGCTGCTACGTGCGCGCGGGCTGGCAGCTGCGGCGAGCGATGGAACGGCATGGCTGGTGGCCCACGGCGAGCCGCTCGAAGCCGAGCCCGACACGGCCGCGACACGCGAGCGAACCGCCCGCGCACTCCTGGATGCCCCGGTCCTGCCCGTGATCACCGGCTTCCTCGCAGCGGACGCCACGGGCGCCACGGTACTGCTGGGTCGTGGTGGTTCGGACCTGTCGGCCACGCTGCTGGCCGCGGCGCTCGATGCCAGCCGCGTCGAGATCTTCACCGACACATCGGGGGTGCTCAGCGCCGACCCGCGTCTGGAGCCCCTCGCGCGTGTGCACCGCACGTTGACGCCCGCGCAGGCCTCGCGGCTGGCGCGCTTGGGGGCGCGCGTGCTGCACCCGCGCACGTTCGAACCGCTGCGTTCGCGTGGCGCACAGCGTCCGGGCTCGCGGGCCCAGACGCGGACGGGCGCGGCCACGAGCGCTGCGCCGAGACCGCACGAGATCCCGGTGTGGGTGCGCGATACGTTTCATCCTGAGCGCCCGGGTACGCGCATCAGCAGTCATGCCAGCCTCCACACGGGTGCGCCCGGGGAAGCTGCCGGCCGCGAGGTACTCGCGACCGTCGTGAGTGGCCCCGCGCTGGTCCGTGTCGCGGCCGGCTCCGGGCTCGCCGCTCGGCGCTTGGCGGCCCTGCTGTGCGCGCACGATGTCCCCGCGGTGCTCTCACGGCTCGACGATTCGCTCATGATCCCGGTGAGCGCGGTGGCATGCGCGCGCGCAGCGGGAATCGCGGAACTGCGCTTCACGCCCGGGCCGCTCGGTGCGCGCCTGGTGGCCGTCTCGGCACCGCGGCACGCACCATCACCCGACACCGTGGGCCGCGCGCTCGCGAACGCCGGTGTCTTCCCGCTGGCGCCGCCCGCGAGCGCGCTTCCCGGCGTCACCGCCGCTGTGGTCGCCGAGGCCGACGTGCCCGCCGCCACGCGCGCATTGCACGCCGCCGCCGTGGGCGGTGGCGAGTCGCGTGTCGATGTGGTGCTGGCCGGAGCGCGCGGCCGCGTCGGCCGTGCACTGCTGGCGCGGCTGTCGCGCGACACACGCGCGCGCGAACCGCGCCTGCGCTTGGTGGCGGCATTCGACACGCGCGGCCACGTCACCGATTCGCGCGGGCTCGAACCCGCGCAGGTCGCGCGGCTGCTCGAGACAGCCCCGCCGCGCCCGCTGGCCGTGGTGCTCGGGGAGCTCCGCGCGGATGGCGCGCCATTGCTGTTCATCGACTGCACCGCGAGCGAGGCCGTGGCGGCCCGTCATGCCAGCCTGCTGACGCGCGGCATCGCGGTGGTGACCGCGAACAAGCACGGCCTGGCAGCACCCGGCGCGAGATGGCGGGCGCTGCAACAGGCCGCACGGTACGCGCCCTTGCGCGCCTCGACCACGGTGGGAGCCGGCATGCCCGTGCTGTCCACCGTTCG
>JANMAX010000104.1:0-4467 GCA_031360075.1 bacterium
GGCGTGGCTGGCACGGGTGGCCTCGAAGCGGCCTGAGGACGCCCCGGAATCGTGGCTGGCGGATCTGCCGGCACTTGCTGCGGTGGATCGGCGGGGCCGGGCGCGGGCGGGTCGGCCGGACCCGGTGCGGGCGGATCAGCCGGAATCGGAGCGGTCGCGCGAGCCAACACGGTCCTCCGCGGGGTTCGAGTGATGGCGATCATGGTGCCGTGTGAGCCGGGTGTGTGCGGGGCCTCGCGCATCACGCGTACGCGAGCGCGCGCTGGAGCCGGAGCCTCGCCTCGTCGATGGGTGAGGTGAAGCGTTGGGGGTCTTGATAGCTCGCGAGCAGCGCGGCCGGATCGAGGATCGACAACACCGCGTCGCCGGCTTCATCCTGCGTGATCGAGATGGTGTGCGGCGCCATGAGGCCTCCCGCGGGATCGGTCATGATGAGTTGATGCACGAGCGAGGGCTTGACCACGCCCAGGAGAATGTAAGGCTGGAGCTCCAGCTGGAGCCGGCTCTTGATCATGGCCTGTACGTCGATCTCGGTGAGCACGAAGAATCCTTCCATCTTGAGGGCGGCTTCGATGCGACGCCGGGCCGTGAGCTGCGACGTCGACGTCAGCGTGCGGGTGAACGCATGGTGAGCGTCTTTCACCGGGGTTCCTAGAACGCCCATAGCAACTGGACGACCGCGTTCATGTCGCGCGGTGCCCCCGTGTTCTTCAGGAACTGCGTCTCGAGCGCCAGTCGCACCTGGGTCTGCATCCAACGGGACACGCCCAGTGCGGGCCCGCTCGTGACCAGATTCGCGCCCGACGGCTGCTCGCGATCGGCATGGTCGTAGCGGGCGTACCCCGCCCAACGGTCGTCGAAACGGAACTCACCGAGCGCGAAGCCACCCGCTGAGGCCAGTGCGTCGCCCCCCGCGGGCCGGTCGCTGCCCCATAGCACGCCCAGCAGTCCCTTTGCGCGCGGGCCGTATGCATTGGCGAGCAGCAGCACGCGCTGGTATGAGAGCGACGGTGCCGACGGTGTGGCGGCGACCGAGCCGAAGTAGCCGAGTCCGCTGATGGCGTTCCCCGTCCCACTGAGCAGGTACTCCGCGCTGGCATACACGTCGGTGCGGGCAGCGCCGGCGGCGGCACCGATTTCGGGCTGTCCCGCGCCCAGATAGGCGTTCCAGGCCGGCAGGTTCACGACGCCCACCTCGACGCCGCGCACGAACGTCATGGGTGTACGCGGGTTGCCGGCACGCGTTGGCAGCTTGAGGACGACCGGCCGTGACAGCGTCAGTGAGGGGCCACCGCCATTGAACAGCACCGCGAACGGCATGAGCTGCCCGACGCGGACCGAGGTGAAGCAGTCGCTCCAGGATGTATTGAACTGCGCGTACGCCTGTTCGACGGCAACCGCGCCGGACTCGATATCGTACTCGATGGTCGCGGCCGCCGACCAGTGCGGGTCGAGCGGACCGCCGATCCACAGTTCGGTTTCGCCGGCGTTGAACATCGCGCGTTCGTGCCGGCGTGTTTCGAACGAGTGGTGTCCGATCACCGACAAGTAGTCCTGCCACTGGAGCGGCAGTGGCTCACCGAGAGGCCGGAGGGTGGCGGCCACGGTGGCGCTCCCCATCGGCTCGTCGGCCGCTTCCGGCGTGGCCGGGGATGGATGCTGTAGGTGCCTGTCCGCCATGCCGGACGGCATCATGCCATGGTCCACCGGCTTGGCGGACGGCATCATGCCGTGATCCATCGAAGCACTCGCCGGCGCCGCCATCGCGGAGGGCGCCGTACCGTGGTCCATCGACCCGGTCGAGGCCATCGGCATGGGCGCCTCGCGCAGACCCCGGCGGACGTACGCATGACCGTCCTCATTGAGCTCCGGCAGCCTGAAATGGCACATCTGACACCTTGCCCCCTCGCGGCGGGCAAATGCCGGGATGGCCTCGGATGAGCGGACCTGCCAGAACATCGTCGCAACCGCGTTGATGAGCAGGCAGGTCACAGCGGTTCTTGGCGTCATGGGCGACCTATGGCCAGGGTTTCGACTGACGGGTGCGCCCGAGGGCGACGGCAAACGCACAGGGCCGCCGGTCGTGATGCCTGCGCTGCAAGAGTCGCGGTCCCTGCACTGCGGATAGTCGCGAGTTGCATGCCAGCCGGGGGGGCTGCCGCGTGAATCGCTCAACGCGCTGCAACCGCTAACGATGGGTCGGAGCCTCGCGCGGCTGCGCGGCGCCGTACCTCTGCCCAGGTCCGGAAGCGCGTGCCAGAAGTGCAAACCCGGAGCAGGAGCTTCAATCCCGATACCCGACCACGGCGGGCCGGCCGACTGTCCACGGGAGCAAGATGGTCAGCAGACTACGACCGACGTGCTGGCACAAGGTTCAGCGGTCGCGCATGGGGGTGTTCGCGCTCAAGGGTGGGGCCGCGAGCGTGGGCACATCACCTTACAGCCGGCGACGGTACTTCAGCACCGGGTGTGTGCGCGTGGATGAACGCCATGATGGCGGGCACCGAGTGTTTGTCGGGCCGGCTGAGCGTGAGCACCATGCGTGAGTGGCTTTCGCCCGGGACCACGACCACCGAGTTCTCGACGCCGACACGGTTGAGCGCCTGCTCGAGCACGCGCGCCTGACGCTGGAGCGCTGGTTTTTCACCGCCGGCAAAGAGGATCAGGAAGGGCGGTGCGCCGGGGTGCGCGTAGTGGACCGGCGAGGCGACTGCCTGCCAAGCCGAACGGGTGTCGCGCGACTGGAAGCGCTTGGCGTAGTAGCGCGGATCCTCGCCCAGCGCGTAGGTCCGGGCGTCGGAAAGATCCAGACCTGCGCCACTCACGCAGATGGCGCCCTGGACAGGCGTCGCGTGGTCGCCCGTGGAATCGAGGGCGACCAACGCGGCCAGATAACCGCCGGCGGAGTGGCCCATGACGAACAATGCATCGGGCCGGCCACCGTAGGTGGCCGCATGTGCATGCACCCAGCGCACGGCCTGCCGGGCGTCGTCGACCTGAGCGCGCCAGTCCGTGGCGGGCTGCAGGCGATAGTTGATGACGGCGACGCCGATGCCCTGGGTGGCGAAGTAGCGCCCGATGTTGGCGTAGACGTCCGCCCCTCCCACCCGGAGCGACTTGTCGCCGCTGTCCCAATTGCCGCCGTGGATGAACACGACGACTGGCCAGTGCTTGCTCGCGGGCAGATAGAAGTCGAGCCGATGCTTGCCGGTGTCGCAATCGTCCATTCCCACGTAGCACAGCTCGCGCACGATCTGGGCCGGCGGCAGCTCGGCTCTGCGGTAGAGGAAGTGCACACCGACTGCCGTGACGGCTGAGCAACTGCAAACGAACATGGCCGCGAACGAAGTCAGTAGCATGAGCCGGAAGCGGCTGGGGTGCCGCTTGTACATGTTGCGCATGGCGCGCGGATCGTGCATGGCTTACAGAGTATCAGGTTGGCCGCAGTGTGTTCCCGGGCCGCGCCCCACCCGGATGTTCCCAGCCCGGATCCGGGCCGGGAAGTGTGGAGTCGCCGATGGCGGGCGGTGAGGCGGGCTTGCGTACCGGGCTAGGGTGCGAGGACCAGTGCTCTGTGAATGGTGCCCGCGGGAGTCTGCAAGCGGCAGAAGTAGACGCCCGCAGGGACTCCCCTGACGTCCAGCACCTTCCGGTACTCGCCCGGCTCGAAGTTGTTCTGGACCAGCTGGCGCACGAGCCGTCCGGCGACATCGTAGAGGCCGAGTTGCACGGGCCCCAGCACGGCGGTGCTGAATCGAAGCACGAGTTCACCGTGGGCGGGGTTCGGGTACGGCAGTGCCAGCGACATGGGACCCGTCGGATGCGTGGCGGCTCCTCGCCAGCCCGCGGCGTTCGCGGCTGGCGCGGTTGCACCGGGAGCTGCCGGGAAGATCCGCGTCCAGGATTCGGATTCATCCAGCCGTCCTGGAGTGCCGGGGCAGCCCGCCGCATCGACGCCATGGGTGTTGAGGATCTGCCCGGTGTCGAAGTAGTCCGTCGTGATCCCGCCGATGGTGACGTGCACGACCGGAACCGTGGACTGGATACGCGTCAGGCACTCCGCGGGATCGCACCCGAAGCAGCCGGCCGGGTTGGTATCGGACCCATCGAAGTTCTCGAATGAGGTCTGGGCGAGAATCAACTGACCGTTCGCCGGAATCGAAGTCGTGGCCCAGTGAGCGTAGTGGTTCGCGGCGATGTCCACCGTGACGACAACCCCCGAGAGCGTTGCACCGCTCAGGTTGTCGACGCGCAGGCAGGACGAGTCCCATCCGCCCGTCGGTGTGTCGGGCACTCCCACGAACACGACGCCTGGGGATTCCGACCAGGGGTCGGGCTTCGGTCTCGGGCGGTCCGGGTGATGAGTGTCGTAGTAACCGGTATGAACGGCAATCGGTGGCCCGCCCACCGCACGCACCGCGATCGTGGCGGTCACGGGCGTCGACGCGTACAGGCCGGTGTCGGTTA
>JANMAX010000146.1:0-7196 GCA_031360075.1 bacterium
CCAGCACGCCGCTCGAGACCTGGAAGGCGTACTTGAAGGTGCGCTTACTGTTCGACGCCGCCCCGACGCTGTCGAGCGCCTATGTGAAGGAGTGGTTCGCACTGCGTCAGGCGCTGACCGGCACGACCGAGATGCTGCCGCGCTGGAAGCGCTGCATCGCCGAGTCCGACGAGGCGCTGGGCGAGATCCTCGGGCAGGAATACGTGAAGCGTGCGTTCACGCCCGCGGACAAGACCCGCATGATGACCATGGTCACGAACCTCGAAGCCGCACTCGGGGAGAGCTTCCGGAGCGCCCCGTGGATGAGCGACTCGACGCGTGCGGCCGCCGCGGGCAAGCTTGACGCGTTCATGGAGAAGATCGGCTACCCCGAACGCTGGAAGGACTATTCCGGCGTCGGGATCGTGCCCGGCCAGCGCTACGCCAACCGGGCCGCGACGCGGGTGTTCGAAGCAGCGCGCAACATCGCGAAGATCGGCCGGCCGGTGGACCGCGGCGACTGGAGCATGACGCCGCCGACCGTGAATGCCTACTACTCATCGTCGCTCAACAGCATCAACTTCCCGGCGGGCATCCTGCAGCCGCCGTTCTTCGACTCGCAGGCGGATGATGCCACGAACTACGGTGCGATCGGTGCGGTGATCGGCCACGAGATGGGTCATGGCTTCGATGACCGCGGCCGTCAGTTCGACGCCAAGGGCAATCTGCGCGACTGGTGGACGGCGGGCGATGTCGAGCGTTACAAGGCGCTCGCTCAGAAGGTGCAGGAGCAGTTCGACAGCTACACCGTGATCGACACCGTGCACGTCAACGGCAAACTGACGCTGGGTGAGAACCTCGCGGACCTGGGCGGCATGGCGGTGGCCTACGCCGCCATGCAGAAGGCCTACGCCCAGCAGCCGCGCACCCTCATCGGTGGATACACGCCCGAACAGCGCTTCTTCCTCGGCTGGGCACGGGTCTGGCGCAACCTGCAGACGGACAGCGACCTGCGCACCCAGATCCAGACCGACCCCCACTCGCCGGCGCAATGGCGGATCAACGGGCCCGTGTCGAACCTGAAGGAGTTTCACGACGCTTGGGGCTGCAAACCCGGGGACGCGATGGTGCGGCCGGAGAACCTGCGTGTGCGTATCTGGTGAGTGAGGTCATGAGACTGGAAGGCCTCCATCACGTCACCGCCATCACCGGAGACGTGCTCAAGAACGTCGATTTCTATACGCGCGTGCTCGGGCTGCGCCTGGTCGGCAAGTCGGTGAACCAGGACGACCCGACCGTCTACCACGTGTTTTATTCGGACGAGCATGGCCGCCCGGGTGCGGATATCACGTTCTTCGAGTACCGCACCGCCGCGCGGGGCCGCGCCGGTGCCGGCATGGTGTACCGAGTGCTGTGGCGTGTGACCGGCGAGGAAGCGCTGGCGTTCTGGGGGACGCGTCTGAGCCGAGAGAGCGCCGACCCGCAGCGCTCCGGCTCGGTGCTGCGCTTCTCCGACCCCGAGGGCCTCGAGCACGAACTGGTCGTCGCGAACCTACCGGACGAGCCGCGCATCGCCGACCATCCCGACATCCCGGCCGCTCTCGCGCTGCAGGGCTTCCACGGCGTGCATGCGTTCGGCGCGCGCGTCGGGCACAGCGGCGAACTGCTCCAGCATGTGCTCGGCGGCACGCGTATCGCGGAGCGTACGTGGGAGCTGCGTGGCGAACACCGCGGCGGCACGATCACTTTCGACCCCCCGCCCGCCGGACGCGGCATCCCGGGCGCGGGCACGGTGCACCACGTGGCGTGGGGCTCGAGCGTGGCGGACCACCCGCGCTGGCTGGCCCAGCTCGCGGGCCATGGCGTGAGCTCGACCCCGGTGGTCGACCGGCACTTCTTCAAGTCGATCTACTTTCGCGAACCGAGCGGCGTGCTGTACGAGATCGCCGACGATGGGCCGGGATTCGGTCGCGACGAGGATCTGGGGCGCGAGCTCATCCTGCCGCCCTGGTACGAGTCGCAGCGCGACGCCATCGTGGCGCGGCTGACTCCCATCCCGGACCCGCGCGCGGCTCGGGTGCGCTGAGGGCCCGGCGCGATGGCACGGCCGGCGCGCTCAACGGTGCTGAGCCACCGGGCGCAGGCCGCCCGCACCACGCACGGCGTACACGGGAAACGCGATGAGTTCGCGCGCCAGGGAGAACACGTCCCGCACCTCGACGTGGTCCACGGACGCGGCACCGTTGAGCCGGACACCCGCCTGCCAGCACGCCAGCGTGACCCGTGCGACGTGATAATAGTGCGTCACGACGAGCGCCTGGCGAGCACCGTGCGCTTGCATCCACACTCGTGCGTTCACGGCCGTCAGGGCCGAGTTGCGGCCCAGGCTGTCCCGCACGACCGCGGAGTCGGGCACGCCGTGCATCACGAGCCAGTCGTGCATGACCTGTGACTCGTCGTAGCCCCCCGCCCGGGTGGCGCCACTCACGAACAGCCTGGGCACCAGGTCCTGCAGGTAGAGGTCGCGCGCCACCCGCAACCTTGCCTCGAGTCGCGCCGATGGCTGGCCTTGGCTCACCAGGCTGCCATATACGATCGCGAGGTCGGACGGGCGCGGTCGCGACAACAGGCCATACGCCGCCACGGTGAGGGCAGCGGCCCCCACGAACCACACCAACACCAGCACGGTGGGCAGCAGCGAACGCCTGGGACCGGGCATGCTCAAGCGCTCCACCGGGCCGGCGTGCGCACTTCGTGGGATCGAACCGGGAGCCTCATGGGTGCAGGCTCAGTGCTTGGTCGGCAGCGGGTTGTGGCGCGACCACTCCACCGTGCGGCGCAGCCCCTCGGTGAAGCCGATCTGCGGCGACCAGCCGAGCACCCGCTTGGCGCGCGACGCGTCGAGATAGATGCGCTGCACCTCGCCGGCCCGCGGTGGCTCGTGGACGGCATCCTCCTTGAAGCCGATGATGGCTTTGAGCTCACGCACGATGTCGTTCACCGAGGTGCCGATCCCCGTGCCCAGGTTCAGCATCTCGCCGCTCGCCCGGTCGAGCGCCAGCACGTTCCCGGCGACCACGTCGGAGACGTACAGGTAGTCGCGCACGGCATTGCCGTCGCCGAAGATGCGCGGACGCTTCCCCTCGAGCATGAGCCCGATGAAGATGGCGTTGACCCCTGCCTCACCGTGCGGGTTCTGGCGCGGGCCGAAGACGTTGGGATAGCGCAGCACCGTGTAGTCGAGCCCGTGCAGCAGCTTCCAGATGAACAGGTAGTGCTCCACCGTGTGCTTGCTGGCGCCGTATGGCGCCTCGGGATTCACCGGGTGGTCCTCGGTCGCGGGCAACTGGCGGCCCTCACCGTAGAGCGCGCCGCCAGTCGAGGCGTAGACGATCTTCCGCACGCCATGCCGCGTGCAGGCCTGCATGAGCCCGATCGAACCGAGGATATTAACGCGTGCGTCCAGCACGGGATCGGTGACGGACTTGCGCACGTCGATCTGCGCGGCGTGGTGGTCGACGATCTCCGGGCGGAACTCGGCGATGCAGCGGTCGATGGCCGCGGCATCGGCGAGGTCGCCCGCGAAGAATTTCGCTTTGGGGTTCACGAACTCGCGGAACCCCGACGACAGGTCGTCGAACACCCCGACTTCGTGTCCGAGCTCGATGAAACGATCCGCCACGTTCGAACCGATGAAGCCGGCACCACCCGTCACGAGGATCCGCAAGTTCGTGTCTCCTGCTGGTCGTTTCATTCACGAGCCGGTGCGCCGACGCCCGGGCCACGGACGAGGGCTTGCCGATCTGAAGAGGCTGAGCGCTCCGGGCCCGACGCTATCGGGCCCGGGGCAGACAGGCAAACCCAGCCCTCAGGCCGCGCGCTGCTGGCGACTGAAGCGCCCTGCGAACAACGGACCCAGGCGTGCCCCCAGCGTGGCAGTGTTCGTCTGCGTCGCATACGCCCGGCCGCGGGCGATGGCCGCCTCGACCATGGGCGTGCGCGCGAGTGCCGCCGCGACCGTGTCCCAGCCCAAGCGGGCGCGGCCGGGCTTGGCCCACGTCGCGCCGACGTCGCGCAACCAGTCATTGACCGGCTCGACCGACGCTCCGACGGGCAGCAACGGACATCCGCTGGCGAGCGCGCGTGTCACCAGCCCCGCCGACAGTGGGCGCAACAGGGACACGAACGCCACCCGAGCATGCATCAGCCAGGCGCACTCCGCTTCACGCGGTGCGCGTCCCACAAAGTGAACGCGCTGCACGATGCCGGCCGTGCGCGCCAGCGCCTCGAGTTCAGTGTCGGGGTGATCCAGCACCACGAGGTCGAGCTCGTCACGCTGATCCGCGGCACGTGCGAAGCCATCGAACAGGTGCTCGGCATCGGCTGGCCGCATCGGCGAAGCCACGAGCGCGTAGGGCCCGTCCCACAGCGACAGTCTCGGGCCCCTCGGCCGCTCGCCGTCGAGCACACAGGCTTCACCGGGACTCAAGCCGCCCTCGAGCGCCGGCAACGTGCCCGCGCCACGGCTCGCGGACCAGCCGGTCGGCCACCAGTATGCCGGCATGCGCGGGCTCAGCGAACGCGCCCCCTCACCGCCGCCGGGCGTGGCACTCGCCCACACGACCGCGTCGGCCTTCCATGATTCGGCGGCGCGGCGCACGCACTCGCCCCCGCGCGGCTCATCGAGGTGTTCGATCCCGGGCTGTCGGCGCTCGGAGGTGCCGTGCTGCAGGTCGTGGTCGGCATCGGACGAGATGGCCATCAAGCGCACTTCGAGCCCGAGGTCGCGCAACAATTGCGCGCGCGGGCGCAGGTCGGACGCCGATGATCCAGTCGCGTCCAGATGTTCCACCAACAGGATACGGGGATTCGAGCTCAACTCAGCCTCGTGGTTCCGTCGCGCGCGCGTGAGGCAGGACCTCCGTGGGAGCCGGCGTGCGCCCCCGTGGGGGCCAAGCGGTCGCGCCTCGAGAGGCGCAGGACCACCCATGCCATCGTCCGTGCGGCGATCGCGCCGGCAGGCCGGCCCCGAGTTCGGGAGTGCGGCGAACCGATACGCAGCGTGACGCGCTCCGATCCGTGGAGCGGGTCGTTGGATTCCGCCGCGCCCCTCCGGGGCTAGGACGTCACCTGGAGCGCGGTACGGCGGTCGGCCGCCTGCACCCGGCGTATCCACGCCAGGAACCGGAGCCGCTGACGTACTTGCAAGTCACAGTCCAGAACGATGGGCTCCAACGGAGCGCGCGCGAGCACCTGACTCGGCGGGACCGCCGGGGCGGTGATCGGCGCCTGCTCGGGCGCGGGTCCCGCCGGACGCAGTGCTCGAACCCGGCTCGCCAGGACTTCAAGCGTCGGCTCTGCAAAACCTGACAAGTCCAAGTGATTGAAAACGATACCGAAGCGAGCCGCGGCCAGACCGGCGGCCTTGCGCGAACGTCCGTCGGCCTGAGTCCACCACCCTTCCATCGCCCGGCCCCGGAGAGAATCCCCCAAGGCCGCGGGCGACCGGCTGTCGAGGGCCAGGATGATCCGTCCGAAATGTGGCGTGACTTCGTCCAGCTTCCGTCCAAGCGGTGACCAGCCCACCGCCCGCTCGGCGTTGCCATGGGGCAGCAGGTAGAGCCCCGGATGTCCGGCGTACTGCACCAGGCCCAGCATCGGCATGTCGGCCGCGAGGCACTCGAGCAGCCCCCAGCGCGCGTCGCGCCCGAGTCGCTCGTGCAGCCGCAGTCGAGCTGAGCCATCGATCACCAGCACGCGCTCTCCGCGTGCGATGCGGCGCGCCGCGAGTTCGAGCGCGGCCCGCAGGGTTGCGCGCGACGTGTTGCCGCCGACGACATGCAGGCGCGGTCCTTCCACGGCCGGATCGGCAGCACCACCGCGCAACGCACGGACGCCGGCCACCACGGGCGCGCGCAACAAACCCAGCAGGAGTGCGATGACGGCGAGTAGCATGCCCACTCCGGCGCTCACGGTCAGCGGCGGCAGCCACGCCGCGGCGATCGGATGCACGAGCGGACGGATGCTGCGCGGCTCGGGCGCGGCGAACGTGCGCCACGGATCGTCCGTGCCGGCATCGAGCTCCACCAATCGATACTGCGCCACCTCGGCCGCGAGCCGGCGCTGGAACGGCGTCTGGTCGGCAAGCAGTCGAACCGCGGCATCCTCGAGTGCCGCCGCGCGCACCACCTGCCAGCGGCGCCAGACCTCGGCGCGCGCCCCGCCCGGCCAACCGGACCACGCGACCGGGTCGGCGAACCAACGGGCATCGGCTTCGCCCGCGCGTTCGAGGCCACGGGCGAGCGCTGCCGGTTCCCCGGCAGCGGCAAGACGTCGCACCTCCCGCCATGGCTCGAGCACGCCCTCGGGCGGCGTGCTCGCGGGCATGGTCTGCGGCGCCGGGACCACCGGCAGTTCACCGGCGAGCACGCGGCCCCAGCGCGCGCGCGCCAGCAGCAGCCCCGCCGCTTCGCATGCGGGAGTGCGCTCGGGCAGTGGCCCGGCGCTGAGTGCGGCGCGCCACGAGGCGCGCGTGCGATCGAGACGCGCCGGCAGGGCCGCCGCGGCAGGCGCGGGTCCGGTGGCGAACGCCCGCACCAGCGCGCGCGCGCCGCCCGCACTTCCGGCGGTCACCACCAGCACGGGGCCGCGCTTCGAGGACTCGAGCCATGCGCGTTCACCGGTGCGCGCCGGGTGCGGCCACGCCGACGCCGTCGGCAGCGATCCGTTCCACAGCAGGCGGGCTTCGAAGCGCGCGCCCCTCGGCGGCGCGATCGCAATGCCGCAGCAGCAGCCCAGGAGGGCGCCGGCGAACACGGTCCAAGCGAGTGAACTTGCACGGACGGGCGTCCGCGCGGAACGGTCGGTCGCGGCATCCCTGTCGCGCATCGAGGCCTCCCGGCAGTCAGCGGCATGACTGTGGCCGTCGCGTGGCCCGGGCGCCCGCGTGCGGCAGGCGATGCCTGCGCACGAGCCCTGGCTTCGCATCAGCCCACGGCTCACATCCTGTGAGCCGCAGCCACGTTAGCCGCGCGCTACGCGCGATGCAAACCGGCCTGCGAGGTCACTCCCCGTGCCGCGTCGCGGAGCTCCCCGCTCGAGCGCGATCAAGCTCAGCCGTGGAGACGATGTGCGCTCACGCGCGCGCCCTCCGAGGGCGGGCGGTTCACTGCCGTTCAGGCCACGCCGCCCAGCCGCCTCTCGGAGACCTCGGCCGT
>JANMAX010000160.1:0-10895 GCA_031360075.1 bacterium
CCGGCCGAGCGACGAGCACGACTCGCCGCCCCCGAGCCAGGTGCGCGCGGCCGCAGTGAACATGGCGGCCAACTCACGCGCCGTGCCGAATGCACCCGCGCCCCGTCATGCGCCCACGCAGCCGCGCGAGCAGCGCGCGGCGCATGCGGCCGACACGCCTGCGCCCGCAGCACTGAACCCCGGCACGACGCCTGCGGCGCCATCCACACCGGCGCGGCTGCCAAGCGAAGCCGCGCCGACTCCGGCTTCGCGAAACGGTAAGCATGGCAAGCACCACCCGCGGGGCAGGCCACAGCCCAACGGCACGCCGAACGCGTCGCGCACCAGCACGCCTGCACCCGCAACAAACGCGACCCGCAGCGCGACGCCTGTGCCGGCGCCCGCCGTGAGGACCCACCCGGCCCCTGCGGCAGCCACGCGCGTCACGCCGCCCGTACGTCCCACTCCCACCGCAGCCGCGACTGATCCCGGCAGCATCGGGGCGTTCCCGAGTTCGGACGATCCGCGCGTGCAGGAGTGGCTGGCGCGCTTCGGCGGCAAGGGTGTTCGCGTCGGTGCGGCCCACCCCGTGACGCGCCACCGACGTGATCTCGACTCCGAGGACTTCGGCTCGGACCGCATGGCCGATGCCGATGGCGTGGTCTCGCCCGCGCGCCCCATACGCCGTGCGGCCGCCGACGGCAACGCGCCCACGCTCCCGGCCGACGTGACGCCCGCCGTGCGCGCCAGCACTCCCGAAGCGGGTCCGGCTGCTGGCGCCACCCCCGAGCCTATGAAGTCACGCCAGCCGGCCGCCGCGGCCCTCGCCGCCACCGAGCCAGCATCGACGCGCGAGTCCGGAGCGACGCCCGTCTCGGTGAAGCTCGAGCGCGTGACGGCAGCAGCAGCCATGGCGCCGAACGCCAAGCCTTCGCACGAAGCCGCCGCACGCCACCAGCCCACCGCTCGCGAACGCCAGCGCGACGCGCGGCGCAATCCGCGCGCTGCCAGCGCGACGTCAGTCGCCGGCGCAACGCCCGCCCGGTCACCCGCTCGGTCGGCCGCATCGAGCGCGGCACTCGTGGCCGCTGTCGTACTCACCGCCGTGGTCGCCATCGCCGTGGGCCAGCGTCA
Source organism: bacterium (assembly GCA_031360075.1). Lineage (GTDB taxonomy): Bacteria > Eisenbacteria > RBG-16-71-46 > RBG-16-71-46 > RBG-16-71-46 > JAIOPA01. The sequence goes on from JANMAX010000160.1 coordinate 1,114, forward strand.
GGCGCTCGGCCGGTTGTTCGCGCAGACGTTCGCCGCGAGCACCGCGCAGGATCAGGCCACCAGCGCCATCGCCGCACCCGCTCCCGTGCCCGAGTCGCCGCCGGCGCCGGCACCGCAGTTCGCCATCGCCGTGGGCTCGTATGCCACGCGCGACATGGCGTCGGCCGAGTGCGAATACCTGTCACGCCTGGTGCCGATGCGCGTGCGTGTCGGCTCGGCTGGCGCGGACGCGCGTGGCTACCGTTTGCTGCTCGGCCGCTTCGATGCGCGCCACACGGCGGAACTGGCCAGGAAGCGCCTGCAGGATCGCGGGCTGATCCCCGACGCGCGCGTCATCGAGATCGCACCGCTCGCCCCGGCCACGAACGCCGCGCCCGAATCAGCGCGGACGGCTTCACCCGTGCCGGCGCCCGGCCTCACGCTCACCCCCGGCACGACGCCCGATCCGGTGCAGCGCCCCGAACCACCGTCGCGCGCCCGGCGGCACCGGCGGCGCTGAGCCACCGCCACGTCCGGCGCGGCGAAGACGTGATCGCAGCTGCCTGACCCGCCGGGCCAGCCGGGGCTCCGGGCAGATCGTCCCCGTTCAGATGCCGTTCTGGTGTGCGTGCGAAGATGCTCACGCTGGCCCGGGAATCCCCCGATGCCAGCCTCAGCGGAGGAACTCGTGAGCGCGATACGCCGGATGATCGCTGTGAGCCTGTCGGCCATGCTGCTGGTCGCGGTTGCCGCACCGTCGCGGGCCGAGGCGGCCGACGCCTCCACGTCGAGCCCCGTGTGCGACGCCGCGGCCGAACTTCGCGAGCGTCTCGAGGGCGTCACCGAAGGCCTCATCGATGGCCGGCTCGCCGCGGTGCCGCATGCAGCCGATCGCGCGTCCGCATGGTGGACCGCACATCGTACGGAGTTCGCGAGCGCACCCTCACTCGATACGCTGATGCGGCAGTTGGTGACGGCCGCGCATCACCAGCGTACCCGTCAGGCCGCGAGCTTGGCCGTACGGCTGTCGGCCGAGTCATTTGCCTGGTGTCCGTCCGCACACTCGGACTCCGACGCGCTCATGTTGCTGGACCTGGCCGGGATGACCGGCTGGCTGCGTGGCCGCGGCCAGGCGCTCGAGTGGCCGGCAGGTGTGCCAGCCGCCACCGATTCACTCGCCGCTCACCTGGTGGTGCACCGGCACCCGAGTTCTGCGACCCGGTTACGAAGCGCCGTCGCGGCACTGCTGGCGGCGCACGAAGGTCCGCGGGGCGATGTCCTTCCGGCCACGAGACTGCTGGAGCTGATCGACCAGTTGGAGCAGGTGTTGCGCTGACATGACCTCCACCCCAGCCGGCCCTTTTGTCGACTGCATCGGCACGCGACCGCCGTACGGCACGCGCCGGCACGCGTGCGCCGTCGTACGGACTGACGACGGGCTCGTGGCACGCATGGCGCTCGCGGCCCTGGTCGCACTTGCGTGCCTGCCCGGCTCGCTCCGCGCCGCACCGGCGGTGGATTCACTGACGATCGAGCAGTGCGTGTCGCGCGCGAGATCGCAGGCGCCCGAACTGCGCGCCTCACGGCTCGAACGATCCGCAGCGGCGTTCGATTCGCTGGCGGTATCGCGCAATGCCCGGCCGGCGTGGTCGCTCGACGCCGGGGCCACGGTGGCTCCCAGGGGCTTCTATGACCCCACGGTCACCAATCTTGGCGGCTATGAAAGCAAGCTCGGCGTGGCTTGGACCTCGCACGACGGCGGCCGGCGCGCACGCGAGCGCGAACGCGGCCGGCTGGGCGTGCTGGCGGCGAGTTCGCGCACATCCCAGGCGGCCCGTGATGCGGGACTCGAGGCCGCCGACCTCGCCACGCAGCTGTTGCGGCTGCAGCATGTCACCGCGATCCGCTCGGACGCCGTGCAGTGGCTGGACCGGCTCGCGAACCTAGTGCGCTCGGGCGTTGCGGCGGGAGTGCGCAGCCCGTCGGATTCGATCCGCGTCAGCCTCGAGCGCGACGCCGCGGTGGCCGGGCTCGCATCCGCACGGCTCCAGACCACGGCGACTTCGTTCGCCCTGCTCGACATCATGGGCACCGAGCGCGACGGCACGCTGGCGATCAGCGAGCCCGGGGACGCGCCCTTCAGCGTTCCCACCTCGGCTGATTCCGCACGCGTTCTGGCGGCACTCGATCGGCTGCCCGAGCTCCAGTTGGCGGGCCTCGCCGAAGCGCAGAGCCGCATCGACATCGCCGATGCGGGCCGCCAGAACGCGGCGGTCATCGAGTGGTCGCTCGACGCGGGCTTGGCCGGCGCCGATCTCACGCACGCGGTGCCCGGGGACCTGCGCGCGCTCGATGCCAACTCGACGTTGTCCGACCGGCTGCGGCGCGACCTTGGCGGCTCGGCGGCAGTGCGCGTGCATCTGCCGCTCTGGGATGGCAAGGTCGCGCCCTCGGTGCAGGCACGCGAGAATGCTCGGAGTGCCGCCCAATTGCGGCGCGCGGCGGAACTCACCGCGCAGCGGCGGCGCGCGTTGGTGCAGCTCGAGGAGTGGCGCACGGCAGCGTGGCTTGCGGCCGCGGCCGAAGCCACCGCCGGGCGCGCCGAGCGCAGTCTGCTCAAGGTCAAGAGTCTCTATGGCGGCGGCGCGACCACGCTGTTGGATCTGCTCGACGCCTGGCGCACTTACCTGGATGCTCGTGAGCGTGTCGAGGATGCGCGCCAGCAGAGCCGCATCTCGCGCTTCCGTGTGGAGGATCGGCGATGAAGTCGGATGTCTCAGGCTGGCTCGCATTGCACGCTTCGGGCAGGCGCGCGTTGCACGCTTCGGGCAGGCTCGCATTGCACGCTTCGGGCAAGCTCGCATTGGCATCGCTCATGGCATGCGCCGTCATGGCCGCCGGCTGCGCACGCCCGCACGCGGGCGCCGAGGGCGAGGGCGGGTCGACCGTGTCGGTCGAGGTGCGCGTTGCCTACGTCGAGCTGCGCGCACTCGCCGAACGCATCGCGGCGCCGGGACAGTGGCGCGCCGCGAATGAGCTGCTGGTGACCGCGCCGTTCGCAGCGCTGGTCGAATCGCTCAGCGTACGCCCGGGCGACCGGGTACGGCAGGGGCAGACCGTGGGCGTGCTGGCGACACGCGAATCGCGCGCCGCCATCCGCGGCGCCGAACTCATGCTGCGACAGGCCAGCGACGACGCCGCGCGCGCCGAAGCCCAACGGGCGCTCGACATGGCACGGCACGATCTCGTGCGCGTGCCGCTGGTGGCCGCCGCCTCGGGCGTCGTGGTGCGCCGCAACGCCGAGCCCGGTGCCGAGGTCGCCGAGGGCAGCGAGTTGCTCAAGCTCGTGTCCGAGCACGACCTGGTGTTCGAAGCGCACATCCCGCTCACCGCCGCCCGGCTGATCAGTCCCGGGCGTATCGCCACGATCGCCATGGCCGGCGGCAATGATGTGCGCGCGGTGGTGCAGCGCCGGCTGCCGAGCACCAGTGCCGAGGATCAGAGCGCGCTGGTGTGGCTGTCCCCCCTGACGTCCGTGCCGCCCGACGTGCTCGATCGCTTCGGTGTCGCCACCATCGAGACCGGAGCGCCCCGCCGGGTGGTGGCCGTGCCGGATTCCGCACTCGTGGCCGACGACCTCACCGGTGACGTGCTCGTGGCCCGGGTGGGCACCGGCGGCGTCGCGGTGTGGACACCCGTGCGCCTTGGCATCGCCGCCGACGGCTGGCATGAGCTGACGTCCGGCAACCTGAAGCCTGGGGATGCGCTCGTGATTCGCGGCCAGCGCGGGCTGCCCGACAGCACGCGCGTCCACATCGTGCCATGACAGGGCTCTTCGATAGCCTGATTCGCCAGCGCCGCGCCATCGCCTTGGTGGCGGCCGGACTGCTCGTGCTCGGCGCGGGTGCCGCCGTGCGGCTGCCCACGTCGATCCTGCCCGAAGTGACGTTCCCGCGCATCACCGTGATCGCCAACAGCGGCGAGCTGCCGAGCGAAGCCATGTTGCGCGCGGTGACCCGCCCGCTCGAGGAGTCCATCCGACGGGTGCCGGGTGTAGCCGAAGTGCGCTCGACCACCAGTCGTGGCTCGGCCGAGATCAACCTGGACTGTACGTGGCAGACCGATATGAACCTGACGCTGCAGCGCGTCCAGGCGCAGATCGAGGCCGCGCGCACCGAACTGCCGGCCGGCACCACGCTTGATGCACGGCTCATGACGCCGACGCTGTTCCCGGTGATCGGCTTCTCGCTCACCTCGGACGTCCAGTCGCAGGCCCGTCTTCGCGACGCCGCCATCATGCTGGTGAAGCCCGAGCTGTCGCGCCTTCCGGGCGTGGCCGAGGTCGTGGTCCAGGGCGGACGCAGGCTCGAGGCACGCGTCGAGCTCGACCCCGCCGCCCTGCAGGCACGCGGGCTCGACGCCGCCGGCGTGGCCGATGTCATCCGCAGCTCGGCGAGCCTGGCTTCCGTGGGCCTGCTCGAGGCGAACTCGCAACTCTATCTCGGGCTCTCGGACGGCCGGCCGGCCGATCTCGCGGCACTGGCCGCACTGCCCATCCCGGTGAGCGGCGGCACCACCGTGTCGCTCGCCGACCTCGGCACGGTGCGGCTCGAGGAAGCCCCGGAGTTCACGCGTTACCAGGCGGCCGACCACGCCGCCGTGCTCATCAACATATTGCCCCAACCGTCCGCGAGCGCGGTGTCGCTGTCGCAGGCGGCGCACGAGTGGTTCAAGGTGAATCGCGCCCGGCTGCCGGCCGGCACGCGCGTCGAGACGTTCTATGACCAGTCCGACCTCGTGCGCGCATCGGCCGAGAGCGTGCGCGACGCGCTGGTGGTCGGCGCGCTGCTCGCCATACTCGTGGTGATCCTGTTCCTGCAGAGCCTGCGCCTGGGGCTCGCGGGTGCGCTGGTGCTGCCGGGCAGCATCGCCATCACGCTCATCGCGCTGCGCCTGGGGCATCAGTCGCTCAACATGATGACGCTGGGGGGCATCGCGGCGGCGGTGGGGCTCGTGTTGGACGACGCCATCGTCGTGGTCGAGCACCTGGCCGAACGACTGTCGGCGCCCGGCGGCAGCACGCGATCGCAAGCCATGGCCGAACTGCTGCCCTCGCTGGTCGGTTCCAGCCTGTGCACGCTCGTGATGTTCGCGCCGTTCGTGCTGCTGGACGGCGTCACCGGCGCATTCTTCCGCGTGCTCGCGCTGGCCATGGCGCTCATGCTCGCTGCGTCGCTGCTGCTGTGCATCACGGTCGTGCCCCTGCTGGTATCCGCCACCGGCAGCGCGGCGCACTCCAGGCCCCATGCCGCCGCCGGCTTCCTGGAGCGCGCGCTCGCCATGACGTTCCGCTACCGCTGGGCAGGTCTGGCCGTCGTCGCGGCGTGCATGGCGATCGCCGTGCCGCTGCAGGCCACGCTCGGCAGCGGCTTCCTGCCCGAGATGGACGAAGGCTCACTCATCATGGACTACAACGCCCCGCCCGGCACGGCGCTGGGCGAGACCGACCGCATGCTGCGCGAGATCGAGCGCAAGATCTCGGCGGTGCCCGAGATCGCGAGCTGGTCGCGCCGCACCGGGGACCAGTTGGGGTTCTTCATCACCGAACCCAATCGCGGCGACTACGTGCTGCGCTTGCGCGCCAAGCGCACGCGCAGCGCCGAAGCCGTCGCCGACGACCTGCGCGCGCAGATCGAAGCGTCGCAGCCGGCGCTCCAGATCGAGTTCGGGCAACTGGTGGAGGACGTCATCGGGGACCTCACCAGCAACCCGCAACCGATCGAAGTGCGCGTCTTCTGCGAGGACCGGTCGCTCGCCGAGAGCAAAGCCCAGAGCCTCGCCCAGCTGTTGTCACGCATCCGCGGCGTGGTCGATGTGAAGGACGGTGTCGTGGTGAGCGGCCCGAACGTCACGCTGACGCCGGCCCCGGCGGCCGCACGCGCCGGGCTCGATGCGTCGGCACTTGCACGCGCGGTCGAACCCGCGATCGCGGGCGTGCGTGTCGGCGAGATCGTGCGTGGGGCCAGGGCCTGGGACGTTCGCGTCACGTTGCCCCGGACGCTCGGATTGAACGGCAATGCCATCCTGTCTGCTCTGGAAGTGCCCACCGGCCCCGGCCGGCGCATGCGGCTCGGCGACCTGGCCACGTTGCGCACCGATCCCGGCGAGACCGAGATCACCCGCGACAACCTGCGCACCATGGTAAGCGTGACCGCCCGGCTCTCGGGGCGTGACATGGGCTCGGCCATGACCGAGATCCAGCGCCGCATCCGCCACGAACTGGCACTGCCGCCGAACGTCACGGTGCAGTACGGCGGACTGTGGGCGCAGCAGCAATCCTCCTTCCGCGGACTCGTGGCGGTGCTGCTGGGCGTCGTCGCGCTGGTCGCACTCGTGCTACTGCTGGCATTCCGGTCGTGGAGCGCCCTCGCCGCCGTGCTGCTGGTGGCGGCGTCGTCGCTCGTGGGCGTGTTCGCGGCACTCCACCTGGGGCAGGTGACCTTCAACATCTCGAGCTTCGTCGGCGCTATCATGACCGTGGGCATCGTGTCCGAGAACGCTTACTTCCTGCTGGCGGCCTATGGCTCGTACCGTCGTCAGGGCGCCGCCCGCGCCGAGGCGGCACGCGCGGCGAGTACACGTCGCGCGCGCCCGATCTTGATGACCACGTTCGCGGGCATCGCCGCACTGGCACCGCTGGCGCTCGGCATCGGCTCCGGAGCGACGCTGTTGCAGCCACTGGCCATCGCCGTGGTGGGCGGCTTCTGTGCCTCGGCGGTGCTGCTGCTGCTGGTGCTGCCGTCATTGCTGGTGTCGTTCGGCGTCGAACTGGAGTAAGGGCGATCCAACATGCGTGTGCTCCTGGTGGAAGACAGCGCTCCGACTCGTGAACTGCTGGTTCGCTCGCTCGGCGATCTTGGCATCGAAGTCACGACTGCCTCGCGCGTGGCGACCGGGCTTCGTACGGGCACGACCGAGGAATTCGATGTCGTGATCCTCGACTTGATGCTTCCCGACGGCGACGGGCTCGACCTGTGCCGTGAGCTGCGCTCAGCGGGCATCACGACGCCGATCCTGTGCCTGACGGCGCGCGCGGACGTGGCCGAGCGCGTGCAGGGGCTGAACGCGGGCGCCGACGACTACATGAAGAAGCCGTTCGCGCTGGCCGAGTTGCACGCCCGCATCCGAGCGCTCGCGCGCCGGCACGGCCACGCACCCCCCGCACGGCTGACGTGCGGCGCGCTCCAGATCGAATTCGCGGCCCGGCGGCTGTCCCGTGCCGGCGACGATGTTCCGCTCACCGCGCGGGAATGGACGGTGCTCGAGTTGCTCGTCGCTCGCACGGGCCGTCTGGTGACGCGCAGCGACTTGCTGGAGCTGGCGTGGGGCGCGGCGACTCCCGCGGCGTCCGCAAGTCTGGACGTGATCATGGCGCGCTTGCGCCGCAAACTCAGCGAGCCGTCCGGCGCCTGTCCGGTGCGCACCGTCCGAGGCGAGGGCTTCGTGTTCGACGAGGCTCCATGAGAAAGGGCTCCATGCGCACGCGTTCACTCGAACAGCGCCTGGCGCTCGGCCAGCAAGTGCTCGCGGGCGTGCTCATCGTGGCGTTCGCGGCAGCCGCGATCGGACTGACCGCGCGCACGCTCGAGCGTCAGGAGCGCGCTTTCCTGGGCGCCACACTCTCGCATCTGGTCGAAGGCCTGAACCGCGAATGGACCGAGGAGAACGATCTTGGCCGTGCTGCGCAGGCACTCATCGAAGAGGCCGTGCCGCCCGGCGTGCAACTCGAGATCCTCGATGCCAGCGGACGGCGGGTGCGGGCGAACTTCTCGGTCGTGTCCCAGCCCGCTCGGGGCGAGGTCGCGAGCAAGAGAGCCTACCTGGCCCGGGGCGCTTGGGTGGTCGTGTCCGTCGACTCCGGCTTGCGACGCGACGCCGTCACCGCGCTCGGCATGGCGCTGTTGCTCACGGGAGTCCCGCTGTTCCTGCTCGTGACCGTGTCGAGCCGGAGTCTGGCACGCCGGCTGCTGCGTCCGTTGTCCGGCATGGCCCGTGCCGCCGAAAGCGCGACTCATGAGGGCGTCGTACGGCCGCTGGGCGAGCGTTCCGACCCCGAGGAGATCGCGGTGCTCGCGGGGGCATTCAACCGCCTGTTGCAGCGGCTCGAACAGACGCTCGAGGCCGAACGCAACTTCACCCAGGACGCCGCACACGAACTGCGGACTCCGCTGACCGTCGTCTCGGGCGAACTCGAATACGCGCTCGCCCACACCCCTGCGGAGGACCGCCGGCATGCCGGGCTCGAACGCGCCGCCGAACAGGTCCGTACGATGAGCGCACTGGTCGAAGCGCTGTTGTTCTTGAAGCGCGCCGATCCGGCCGGTGCGGCGGCAGCGCTCGGCACCAGCCCGGTCAACCTCGCCGACGTGGTGCGCGATACGTGGCTCGAGTTCGCCGAGCGTGTGCGCCCGCGGCTTCCGGACGTCAGCCTCAGCGGCGCGGACGAAGTGCTGGTGGCGGGCCATGCGGTCTTGATTGCTTCGGCCGTCCACAACCTGATCGGCAACGCGCTCAAGTTCACCCAACCGGGCCAGGCGATCCGGATCTCGGTGGCGCTCGCCGGCTCCTCGGGTGTCGTGTGCGTCGATGACGCGGGACGTGGGATCCCTCCCGAGGACCGCGAACGCGTGTTCCAACCGTTCTACCGCGACCCCGAAGCCAGAGCCGAGACCGAAGGCTCGGGCCTCGGGCTGGCGATCCTGCGCCGCGTCGCGCGCGCGCACGGCGGCGACGTCACGATCGGCGAGTCCACGCTCGGTGGTGCGCGCTTCGAGCTGAGCCTGCCCGCTTGGCCCGCACAGCGATGATGCGTTCAGGCGGCGTTCAGCCGCGATTCGGGAACACGGGCGCTATTCGGGCCGGCAGGGTGGCTTCGGGGTATGAGACCGCAGATGCCGCACCCGTTGGCCGCCGAGCATCGAATGTCCACTCGGAAAGGGGTCGCCTGATGAAAAAGCTGTGGATCCAGATGCTCGCGTGCCTGTCCTTGGTCACGGTGTTCGCCGCCGTGTGCCAGGCCAGCCAGCCCTTGGAAACCGAAAGTGCCCGCCTGCTGAAGCGTGGAAGCTTCTTCGTCGCAGGCGGCTTCGAGCGTCAGCGCTCGACCGCAGGCACGGAAGCCGCCACACCGTTCGCGTTTGAGTATGGCATCTCCGACCGGCTCGAACTCACAGTCGAACCCGTCGCCTACAGCTCGATCCACGACCGCGGCATCCGCAGCCAGACGGGACCGGGGGACATGGAGATCACACTCACGCGTCTGCTCGCTCCCGAGTTGCCCGGCCGGCCGGCTTTCGCCTTGGCGGGTGAGGTCAAGTTGCCCACGGCGCGCAACACCCGGATCGGCACCGGCAAAGCGGACTACGCCACGTTCGCCATCGCCAGCAAACGCGTCGGCGCGTGGGACACCCACGCCAATCTCGGCTGCACCTTCATCGGCCGGCCGCAGGGCACGACCGTGAATAACGTGGCGAGCTTCGCGCTTGCGGAGGAATTCCACCGCAATGCGCGCATCGACCTGGTCGCGGAAGTCTTCGGGAGCACGGCAGCGGCGAAGGAAGGCGGCGAAGGCACTGCGTTGCCGACGGGTGGTGTGCTTACCCCCGAACTCAGTGGTGGCGAGCTCGTCGGAGCCCTCGGCATGCGCTTCCATCCGGCGAACGCATGGACACTGTCGCTCGGGCTGAGCGTGGACAACCAGCGTGCGGTGCTGGTCCACCCGGGGGTGGCGCTCAAGTGGTGAG
>JANMAX010000187.1:0-4392 GCA_031360075.1 bacterium
GCGGCCGACCGGCGCTCGATGAGTTCTGGACGAGCCTGCCCCCCGAGCAGCGGGAACGCGTGAAGGCGGTGTTGCGTGTTTCGGTCCATCGTGAACACCCGTTTCGGTCCATCGTGAACAGTCATTTCGGGATCGTGAACACCCAAAACGGCATCGTGAACAGCCGTTTCGGCATCGTGAACACCTAGAACGGTGATCGTGAACAGGCCACGCTGCCCCGGCCGGGGTGGGTGCCTGCGAGTGTAGCGGCGCTGGGAGGTCCAGTCGTCCATCTGCCCCCATGGAGGGGGTGGGATGGCGACCGAGCGACTGACCATGCGCAAGATCCGCGAGATACTCCGTCACAAGTGGGCCCTGGGCCGCAGCCACCGCGAGGTCGCGGCGAGCCTGTCGGTGAGCGTTGGTGCCATTTCGCTCGCAGAGCAGCGTGCCCGCCGGGCCGGACTCGACTGGGGCACCGTCGAGGGCCTGAGCGATGAGGCGCTGGAGCTCGCCTTCTACGGCGCGGTGGCGAGCGACCGTCACCGGTCGCTGCCCGACCCGGCGACGTTGCACAAGGAGCTCAAGCGCAAGGGTGTCACGCTGCAGCTGCTGCACGTCGAGTACCGGGAGCTGCACCCGGACGGCTACGGCTACACGCAGTTCTGCGAGCACTACCGGCGCTGGTGCCAGAACCTCCGGTTGTCGATGCGCCAGATCCATCACGCCGGCGAGAAGTTGTTCGTGGACTACGCAGGCAAGAAGCCCGAGATCGTCGACCCGAAGACTGGCGAGGTGTGCGAGGTCGAGCTGTTCGTCGGGGTACTCGGCGCATCGAACTACACGTTCGCCGAGGCCACGGCCACCCAGCAGATCGCCGACTGGATCCAGAGCCACGTTCGCGCGTTCGAGTACCTGGGTGGCGTGACCAACGCGGTCGTGCCCGACCAACTGAAGACGGGCGTCACGCGCGCGTGCCGTTACGAGCCCGAGATCCAGCGCAGCTACGAAGAGCTGGCGCTCCACTACGGGACAGTGATCTTGCCCGCGCGCCCGGCTTCACCGCGCGACAAAGCGAAGGTGGAAGTCGCCGTGCAGGTTGCCGAGCGCTGGATCCTCGCACGCCTGCGCAACGAGACGTTCTTCTCACTGTCCGCGCTCAACGTGCGGATCCGCGAGCTACTCGAGGACCTCAATGGGCGCCTCATGCGCCACTATCGCGCCAGTCGCCGTGCCCTGTTCGAGCAACTCGACCAGCCCGCGCTCAAGCCGCTGCCCATGGCGCGCTATGAGCACGCGTCATGGAAGCTCGTGCGCGTCAACATCGACTACCACGTCGAACTCGCCGGGCACTACTACAGCGTGCCGTTCACGCTGCGGGGCCAGCAGCTCGAGTTGCGTCATACCGCGACCACCGTCGAGGTGTTCCACCACCGGCAGCGGGTCGCCTCGCACGTACGCAGCAACGTGCGCGGCCGCCACACGACCGTGCCCGAGCACATGCCCAAGAGCCACCAGGCGCACCTCGAGTGGTCGCCCGAACGCATCACGAGCTGGGCCGGGACCATCGGCCCGCACACGCGCACGCTGGTTGAGGCGATCCTCGCCGATCGCCCTCACCCCGAGCAGGGCTATCGCTCCTGCCTCGGCATCCTGCGACTCGCCAAGCACTACGGCGAGCCGCGTCTTGAGGCGGCATGCACGCGCGCCGTCGCCGTGCGTGCGCGTTCGTATCGCCACGTCGAATCGATGCTCAAGAGTGGACTCGACCGGGTGCCCGCCCCGGTTGCGAACCCGCGGGACACGGTCTCCGTCCCGCACGACAACCTGCGCGGCCGCGACTACTACCGTTAACGGAGGAACCCCGATGCTCAACAGCCCCACCCACGACAAGCTCGCATCCCTGCGTCTCCACGAGATGGCCCACGCATGGCAGGAGCAGCAACGCATCACCGATCACGACGCACTTACCTTCGATGAACGCTTCGGCCTGCTCGTCGATGCCCAATGGCTTGCTCGCGAGAACCGGCGCCTGCAGCGTTCGCTCAAGGAGGCGCGGCTGCGTCTGACACAGGCCAGCCTCGAAGCGATCGAGCATCGGCCTCAGCGTCCGCTCGACAAGGCGCTACTGCGCCAGCTCGCCACGGGCCGGTGGATCGCCGAGCACCACAATGTCGCCATCACCGGCTTTACCGGTACGGGTAAGACGTTCATTGCCTGCGCGCTCGCACACCAGGCATGCCGCACCGGGCATCGCGTGCTCTATCGCCGTGTGCCGCGGCTGTTCGAGGAACTCGCCCTCGCTCACGCCGACGGCAGCTACACGCGGTTGCTTGCGCGGTTCGCACGTGCCGACGTGCTCGTGCTCGATGACTGGGGACTGGCGCCGTTGAGCGACTCGGATCGCCGTGACCTGCTCGAGATCGTCGAGGACCGCTACGGGCTGCGTTCGACGATCCTCACCAGCCAGCTTCCCACCGAACACTGGCACGACCATCTCGGAGAGGCTACCGTGGCCGACGCCATCTGTGATCGGCTGCTCCACAACGCCCATCGCATCAAGCTTGCGGGACCGTCCTGGAGAAAGGAGGAGGCTCAGCTCGACGCCTGAACCCCCGACGTCGCTACGCTCCGTTCACGATGACCGAAACGGGCGTTCACGATCCCGAAACAGCTGTTCACGATGACCGAAATGCGCACCCGAGGCCCTCTGGTCGACTTTCAGCTGCGAGCGCCGACGTGAGCCAAGTCTAGGGCGGCGGTCCGCAGCGGTCAACGACCCGCGTTCGCACAGGTGCGAGCGCGTTGGATCAGAGCCTTCGGCAGGGCCGATGCGGGCGATGTGGCGTGATCTTCCATGTCTGCAGGCGCTGCGACCGCGGCCAGATCTATTGCGGGCTCGCCTGTCGCACCGAGGCCCGCCGGCGGTGCCAGCGAGCCGCCCGCGCCCGCCACCAGGAGAGCCCGCTCGGTCGGCTCGACCACCGTGATCACCAGCGCGTGTATCGGGCCCGAGCCCGGGCCCGGCTCTGCCTCGTCGCCGCGAGCGTGACGGAACAGGGTTCCCCGGACCGGGTGTCGTTGTGCACGGTGCCCGGGCCCGCTGAGTGCTCGCCGCCGATCGTCGGTGCGCCGCCCCTCGGTGGCAGGAGGGGAACCGATGAAGTCAGGGAACAGGCGGTACTGGCCACGGCCGGCGCTCACGTCTCCGCGACCGCGCCCTGCTGTGCGATGTGCGGCTTCCGCAGCGATCTCATCCGGCTGGGCGCACTGCGACGGCTCCGGCGATCGCTCGCGCCACCCCGTCATCGACGTGCGGGCGCTGCGGTGTCGCGGCGCTGAACGGCGTGGTGGCGCTGTCGGTCGTGTGCGGCGGGAGCAGCCATGAGCATCACCCCCGAGCAGGAGACCGAGATCCGCCGGCTGTACTGCGCCGAGCACTGGAAGGTCGGCACCATCGCGCGTCAACTGCACGTGCACCACGACGTCGTGCGACGCGTGCTGGGGTTATTGCCGAAGCGGAAGCGGAAGACACCCGCGAGGAACCCCAAGCCACAGCGCTGCGATGCCTACCGTGAGTTCATCGACCAGCAGCTGGCGCAGTATCCCCGACTGCGTGCCACACGGCTCCACGACATGATCCGCGAGCGCGGCTACGCCGGCAGCGTGCGCACGCTGCGCAGCCTGGTCGCGCGCATCCGCCCCACGCCGCGAGCCGAGGTGTTCCTGCGGTTACAACTGCTGCCGGGCGAGCAGGCGCAGATCGACTGGGCGCACGTCGGCACGCTCGCCGTGCCCGGGGGCGAGCGGCCGCTGTGGGTGTTCCTCATCGTGCTGGCCTACTCGCGTGCGCTGTGGGCCGAGCTGGTCTTCGAGCTCACCGCCGACTCGCTGTGCCGCTCGCTGGTGCGCGCCAGCGCGTACTTCGGCGGCGCCAGCCGCCAGTGGCTGTTCGACAACCCCAAGTCGGTGGTGCTCGAACGCCACGGCGACGCCGCGCGGTTCCATCCCGACCTGCTGCACCTCGCCGGCCACTACCACGTGCAACCGCGGCTGTGCGCGGTCGCCAAGGCCAATCAAAAAGGCCGCGTCGAACGCGCTGTACGCTACCTACGCGAGCGCCACTTCGCCGGTCGCCGCATCACCGACCTCGCCACCGGCAACCGCGACCTCGCCCGCTTCCTCGAGGAGATCGCGCTGCCCCGGCCGCATCCCGTGTTCAAGGACCGCTCGGTCGCAGAGGTGCTCGCCGAGGAACGGCCGCACCTGCTGGCGCTGCCCGCCACGCCGCCCGCCACCGACCGCATGCTCTCGGTGCGCGTCGACAAGACCGCCAGCGTCCAGTTCGACACCAACCTCTACTCGGTCCCGCCCGCCGGCGCCGGCAAGTTGCTGACGCTGGTCGCCAGCGAC
>JANMAX010000206.1:0-5556 GCA_031360075.1 bacterium
GGTGGCGACCTGGAACTCATGGGACCGGACCCGGGCTGGGTGTTCAAGCTGGCGTACGGCGGCAGTGCGCAGGACGCCGTCGCCGACGACCTGATGTCCCGGGGTGCCTTGCCCGCGGTCACGGGCGGCGCGGGCAACTCCTTCGCATACGCCCGCTCGACTTGGCTCGAGACACGCCGGCCGTGATGCTCGCCACATGAAACTGGGCATGGGTTCCCGACCTTGGGCGGGGCTGGACATCGGCACGCACAGCGTGAAACTCGTGGCGCTGCAGGCGGGTGCGATCCGCGGCCGTTACGCCGAGGCCGCGATTCCGCGCGCACTCGCGCTCGACGAGCCACCCGCGCCGGCCATCATCGCCGGGCTCATCGATGACTGCATGACGCGCATCCAGGAGTCCCCGCGGTCGTTTCGCGGCATCTCCATCGGCGTCTCGGGTCCTGATGTCATCGTCAAGCACCTCCCACTACCGCTCATGGACGATGCGGAGATCGCCGGCGCGGTGCGCTTCGAAGCGCGTAAGCACCTGCCGTTCGACATCGCCACGCTGGTGCTCGACCACCAGGTGCTGGTGCGCAACACGGCCGAACGCCGGCTCGACATCCTGCTCGCCACCGTGTCGCAGCAGCGCCTGGACCGCTCGCTCGCACCGCTGCGCGAACTCGGCGTCGAAGCCGATATCGTCGATGCCGCTCCGCTGGCGCTCTCGAATGCGCTGTGGCATCTGCTGCCGCGGGACGCCGGCACCGAAGCCGAGGGTCACGTGCTGCTCGACATCGGCCACCGCGGGGCGTGGCTGACGCTGCGCCACAAGGCGCTGCCGTTCTTCTCACGCCGGCTCGAGTGGGGCGGCCAGCAGCTGACGCAGGCCATCGCATCCGCCACGGACGGCTCGCTCGAACGAGCCGATGCCTGGAAGTTCGATGCCGGCGCGGCGCTGACTCAGGACAGCGCCGAAGCCGGCGCCGCCCGCGCCGCGGTCGCGCGGCTCGGCGAGGAAATCCGCCGCTCACTGGCGTTCTACGGCACGCTCGCGCCGCTGCCCGAGACGCTGCACCTGCACGTGACGGGCGGCACGGCGCGGTTGACCGGCCTCACGGAGCGGCTGGGTGAAGTCCTGGGCTTGCCGGCCTCGACGTTCTCGCCGCTCGACTCCATCGACCGCGGCGTTCGTATCCAGGCGGGCGGTCCGCAGTACGCGCTGGCCTATGGCTTGGCGCTGAGAGCGGCATGAGCCCGGTGTTCGAGATCAACTTCAGGCGCGAGGCGTTCCGGCGCGAACGCGCCGAAGCCCGCCGACGTGCCATCGGGCTCGGTGTCTGGCTGGCGTACTTCGGCGGGCTCGGCGTGCTGTTGGGGCTCTACGGGCTCAACTGCTCCGAACTCGTCACACGCACCCGCCAGTTGCACCGCCAGATCACACGCCAGCGCGCACTGCAGGTCGGCGGCGCGGATTGGGTCGCAGGCCCGAACGAGGCCGCCGCCGTGGAGCCGTGGGTCGCCGACGCCGGGCGCTGGCGCGATCTGCTCGGCCGCCTGCCACGCCTGCTGCCCGAGGGCGCACGGCTCACGGCGATTCACTTCAACCCTGAAGACATCAGCGGCGGCGATCGCAAACTGGTGCTGTACGGCATCCTGCATGTCAACGCGCGTCGAGACCGCATGGCCAGCGTCACCGACTTCGTCGCTGTCATCGCCAAGGACTCACTGTTCGCCGCCCGCTTCCGCAGCGTGCGCCTGGTCTCGACGCGCACGCGCGAGGTCGGCGACGACGCGGAGTTCCAGGTGGAGTGCAAGTGAGCAGCACGCCCGAAGTCCTCGCACCATCCGCGCTACGCCGCTACTGGCCGGCGCTCGCGGCCGTGGTCGTCCTGACGTTACTGTGGTCGGTGCACACGTTCGGCTTCCGCCCGCTGGCGGAACGCTACCAGCAGCAGCTCGCGGATGCCGGCGACATCGGCGCCTCACTCGACCCGCGCCTCGCCGCCGCTCCCCTGCCGCCGCGGGTCACCGACCTGCTGCGCCACAATTCAGTCGCGGGCGAGGACGCCGACCGCCTGAGCCAGTCCGGCTTCCTCGCCACCGATCTCGTCCGCCGGCTCTCGGAGACCGCGCTCGGGTGCGGCATCGACGTGGCCGCCTCCGAGCCCGGCACGGCGACGCAGACACCGACCACACTGGAAGTCCGCGCGCACTTGAGACTGCACTGCCGCTATGCGCAGTTCGTGGAGCTGCTCGACAATCTCGCGAGCGAGCGCTCGCTCTACCGCATCGAGCGCATGTCCCTGCTGCCGCTGCCCGACAACCGTGTCGACATCGAGCTCTGGGTCGCGCGCGTGCTGCTCAAACGCGGAGCGATCGTCCGATGAACCGCGATCCCGGGACCTGGGTGTCGCCTCTCGTGGCGCTGGTCGTGCTCGCCATCGCGGTGACACAGACCCTTGGGGCGCTCGGCGTGACGGGAGCGTTCGGCTGGCGAAGCGCGGGGCCGCGCGCAGCCGTGCCGCTGCCCTATCTGGCGGTCGAGCGCGCGATCGACCGCCGCGACCCGCACTTCACGTTCGAGGACATGCACGACCCGTTCGTGTTCAGTCATCCGGACCCTGATGCGCACGGTGACGATCCGCCGCCACGCCGCCGACCGAAGGTGGTGGTCCCGGTGGTGCCGGTGGTGCAGCCGGTGCCCGTGCTGACGGCGATCCTGTGGGACAATGATCCGCGCGCACTGGTGCGCTGGCAGGGCCGTGAATGGACGGTGCGCGCCGGCGGGCTGTTCGATGAGTTCCAGGTGGTGAGCATCACCCGCGATCAGGTCACCCTGCGCCGCGGCGACTCCGCGCTCGTGCTGGCCAGACGCAACCCGGGAGAATGACGTGAACCGACTCGCTCCACGACTGTACCTGCTCGCCGTGCTCGCGGCCCTGCTGTTCGTACCGGTGCGGCCGTCGCAGGCCGCGGGCGGGCTCGACCGGCTCATCAGCCTCGACGCCGACGATGCCTATCTCCCGGCGGTGCTCAAGATCCTCGCCGAAAAGGGCGACCTGAACATCGTCACGGGTCCCGGCGTGACGGCGGGCAAGATCACGATCCACTTGAAGGACGTACCGGTCGAACAGGCGGTCAACCTCGTGGTTCGCGCCGCCGGCCTGGCCTACGAGCGCATCGGCAACTCGGTGCTGGTCGCCGACGCGAAGTCGTTGCGCGACGAGACCGGGCTGTCGTCGTACATCCTCACGCTCAAGTACGCGGACGCCATCGACGTGCAGTCGGCCCTGAAGGGCCTGACCGAGAACATCCAGATCGACCGCGGCGGCAACCGGCTGGTGGTGGTGACTTCACCGCGCGTCATCGCCGAGATGCAGACCATCGTGGCGCAGTTGGACCAACCCGCGCGGCAGGTGATGCTCGAAGCGCGCATCGTCGAAGTCAGCACCGATGGCCTGAAGAAGCTCGGCATCGACTGGGACCAGCTGAACCGCCAGGGTTTCACGTTCGTCGAGGGCACATCGGGGACGTTCACCGGCAACCTCGAGGAGCCAGGCCCCCTGACGCAGGGCCAGGGCGTGACGAACACACCGGGCGAAGCCGATGTCTGGAAGCTGCGCAACTTCACGCGCCTGCCCAAGGTGTTCCGCGCCTTCGTCGACCTCCTGATCCACGAGGGCAATGCCAGGGTGCTCGCCAGCCCCAAGCTGGTGACGCTGAACGGCAAGGAAGCGAACATGCTGTCGGGCCAGCGCATCCCGTACGTCACGAGCCAGACCGTGTTCGCGGGCGGAGCGGCCGCACCGACTTCGACCGTGCAGCACGAGGAAGTCGGTATCAAGCTGGCGATCACGCCGCTCATCAACGCCGACGGTTACATCACCGTGCGCATCCGCCCCGAGGTCAGCTCGGTAACGGGATTCCGTGGCGCCTCGAACGACTTGCCGGTGGTGTCGACACGCCAGGCCGAGACCACCGTGCGGCTCAAGGACGGCGCATCGGTCATCATCGCCGGCCTGCTGGACGACGAGAAGACGGTGATCACCAGCAAGGTGCCGCTGCTCGGGGATATCCCGCTCCTCGGCGCGCTGTTCCGGCACCGAAACATCGTCACCAGCAAGCGCGACCTCGTCATCGAGGTGACGCCGCACCTGCTGCCCGAACCCCCGAGGTGATGGACGCCCGGCCGCCGGCAGCGAGGCGTGGACACGCGAGCGATCACGGATGAGGGCTCCGCGCCCGGCGTGACGGCGGCCACGGCTTCCGGGAGACGCGTTCAGAGCCCGGTGTGGCGGCCCACGGTCATGACGCCGGCCATCCAGCCCAGCCACTCCCCCAGGGCCACGGTCAGTGCGATCATGACCAGCCCCATTCCGGCAGTGGCGAGAACCGGGGTCTCCCGCCGATAACGGTAGAGTCGCACGATCAACAGCGGGACCAGCACGCCCTTGAGCAGCACGAATGCGGGCCAGTACCCATGCGCGAACGGCGCGAGCAGCGGATTGCCCTCGCGGTTGCCGAACCAGTGGATGCCCACGGACGTCAGGAGCAGATCGAGGCTGTTGGCGACGACGGCCAGGAACAGTACGAGACGCATGAGCGACGGCCCCTCGCGGGAATGGGATGCAACGGTCCCAGTATTCTGGACGCGCAGCCCCACACGCTCAAGGGAAACGAGAGGGATCTTGTCGAACGCGGCCATGATGGTGTTCATCGGCACCTCCTTTTGTGTACTTGGGGCGATCTTCGGCAGCGCCATGACTGCACTGTCCTGGCGCTTGCCGCGCGGTGAATCGTGGGCCAAGGGCCGTTCGCGCTGTCCCAAGTGTGAGCACGTTTTGGGGCCGCTCGAACTGGTCCCCGTGCTGAGCTGGCTGTTCGCACGCGGACGGTGCCGGTTCTGCGGCGCACCGGTGAGCGCGCGCTACCCGCTCATGGAAGTCGTGTGCGCCCTGTGGTCACTGCTGGCGTGGCTGCACATCGGCTTCGTACCGATGCTGGTCCCGGTGCTGCTGTGGGGCTACCTGCTCGTCGCGCTCGTGGTGATCGACCTCGACTTCAAGCTGCTGCCCGACGCGCTCACGCTGCCCGGCACGCTGATCGCGGTGACCGCGGCCCTGCTGGGCCCCGGCGCGCGCCACGCACTGCTCGGCATCGCCGTGGGCAGCGGTTACCTGTGGCTGTTCGCGTGGATCTGGGCGACGTTCCTGAAGCGCGAAGGCATGGGCGGCGGTGACATCAAGCTGGCGGCCATGTTCGGTGCGCTGCTGGGCCCGGTGGGCGCGTTCGTCACCATCACGCTCGCCGCCTTCGGTGGCGCGCTCGCGGGCGCGCTGCTCATGGCACGGGGCCGGGGCAGCATGCGCACCGAACTGCCGTTCGGCACGTTCCTCGGTCCCGCCGCGATGGTCGCGTTCCTGTGGGGCGATGGCTGGGTGGCGGCTTACCTTGAGCTGATTGGGCGCTGATCGGGCGCTGAGCGGGCGCTGAGCGGGACGCCGTACGCGCGCAGCGCAGGCACCTCACCGGCAGCGCGTGGCGGACGGGCTCCGGCCGCTCGAACCGCTCGCG
>JANMAX010000251.1:0-25205 GCA_031360075.1 bacterium
TTCGCCAGCCGCTGCACGTCCGCACCCCAGCGCAGGCAGAGCTCACGAGCACCGACGGCCTCGAGCGCGGCATCGAATGCCGCCAAT
Organism: bacterium; assembly: GCA_031360075.1. Classification (GTDB taxonomy): domain Bacteria; phylum Eisenbacteria; class RBG-16-71-46; order RBG-16-71-46; family RBG-16-71-46; genus JAIOPA01. Next base: position 88 of record JANMAX010000251.1, read on the forward strand.
ACGCCAGCGGTGGGCTGGGCGCGGCGTGCGTCAGCCAATCTCACGACTTCCGGCAGCGACTCGAACGGCCGCCCCTCCGCCTCGAGCACGTGCAGCAGCCATGCATCGGGATCGTCCGGCAGGCTCACGAGCCTGCCGAGCTCCGCTGCCGCGCGACGGTCGCGCGGGTCCACCCACAAGCACAGTGCCGACAGCATGACACGCACCTCGAGTGTCGCGGCGAGCCCCGGTCTCCCCAGCACGGCGGGAACTCCCAACGCCTCGAGGGCAGCCGCCACGCGCAGGGCATCCCGGTTACGCCGGCACAGCACGGCGATGTCGGCCGGTCGGGATGCGCGCGCCAGCCCCGTCACGAGGTCGCGCACGAGCGCGTCGGGATCAGCAAGCAACTGCACGACTCCGGCCGCGACTGCAGCCGCCTGGTCGTCCACCTTGGTGGCCTGCAGATGCCAGACCTCGGCGGCGTGCCCGAGTCCGTCGTGCTCCGGAGTCCCCTCGGCCGGCACGAGCCGCACGCGCTCCGCGGGAATGTCCTGCGCCTCGAACGCCTGCGCGAAGATGGCGGAAGTCAGGTGCACCAGCGGCGCACGGCTGCGCCACGAGTGTCGCAGCGTGTCGAACCCCCCGGCTTCACCGCGCGCCTCGATGGCCGCGACAGTCGCGTCCATGAGCGATGGATCCGTGCCGCGGAAGCCGTAAATGGCCTGCTTCTGGTCGCCCACCCACACACTGCGCGGTGCGATGGCCGCCAGCGACAGGAACAACTCGAGCTGCAACGGGCTGGTGTCCTGGAACTCGTCGACCAGCACCAAGTCGAGCTGCTCGGCCAGCATGGCGCGCACGTGCGGGCGCTGCAGCAGTTCGAGTGCGAGCCGCTCCTGGTCGATGAAGTCCAGGTAGCCCCACTCGAGCTTGTACGCCTGGTACGCTTCGAGTGCCCGCGCGGCCAGCTCGAACACCTGCGTGATCGCCGAGCGGAGATCCGCCCGCAGGTTCGGATGGCCCTCGCCCGCGCGCGCGGCTTCGGCGACCGGAGCATAGAACGCTTTCGACTTCACCCCCGGGGCGCTGGCCGCGAGCTTCGCCCAATCGTACCAGGCCAGCGAGCGACCACGCCGCAGTTCGGCGAGGACACGCTGACAGAGCTCGACCAGTTCCGCCGTGAGCTTCGTGGAATCAAGATCGGTCCGGGTGACGAACGTCTCGAGCGCTCCACGCAGGGCGGACTCCAGGGCCACGCCGTCGGCCGCCGATTCGGGCAGGTACGCGAGCAGTGTGGCGATGCTGCGCGCCGCATCCGCCCTGAGCGTGTCGGCGGCGATGCGATTCGCGCGCGCCTGCTCGGCCACTTCTCGCACTTGCTTCAACCAGTCGAGGCCCGGCATGCGGTCCTCGAGTTCGTGGAGCACGCCTGCCGCCTCGCTGCCGCCCACGGCCACGCCGTCGTCCTCGCGCACCACGCCGAGCAGCCCCGACAACGCGCGCTCGAAAGCGGCGCGCGCCGCATCGTCCTCGAGCGTGCGCATGTCGGGCGGCAATCCCAGTTCGAACGCGAACTCGCCGATCAGCTCGGAGCACACCGAGTGCACCGTCCCGATGCGCGCCATGGCCAGCTGTTGCGCCTGCGACACCAGCCCGCGCTCGAGCAACCGCGCACGCACGCGTTCGCGCAACTCGGCCGCCGCCTTCACGGTGAACGTGGTCGCGATCACCGCCTCGGGGCGCACGGGCGAGCGTTCGGAGGTGATCGCCTCCTCGAGCTCGCGCACCAATCGGTACGTCTTGCCGCTGCCCGCGCTGGCCGAGACCACTTGGATGAAGCTCATCGCGCGCCCTTCGCGAACGCACGCCCGCACAGTCCGGCGAAGTCACAGAAGTCGCATGGCGGTTGCAGCACCAGGAGCCCGTCCGCCACATGCGAGCCCTTGCGCTCAAGCGCCACGTCCGGATCGACTCCGCGTGCCTGCAGTTGCCCGCCCTCGACGCGCGCCCACTCCGCGGCGTGCGAGCGCTCGACCACTGGCCAGGTGTCGGCGGGCGACGGCCCCGGCACGGGCTCGGCGTTCGGGAACTGCGCCGGGTCGGTGGTGAACATGCGCTGTGCGCTCATGATGACGTAGGCCGCCGGCGCGAACGCGCCGTGCTCGCGGGTCAGGTAGGAATAGGACGCCAGCTGGATGGCCGTACCCTTGGCGAGACTGTCGCGCCGGAACCTGGCCCCACCCCACTTGAGATCGATGATGCGCAGCGGCGAGCCGAGCAGCAGGTCGGGCGTGCCGGCGAACGCGGTCTCGAACGCGTGCCCCTGCCGCATCTGCTCGCTCGCCAGCACGCGCGTGCCCGAGCGATGCATGAACTCCGCCAGCGACTCTGCCGTGCGCACGAGCGCACGCCGCGCCTGCGCCCGCACGCTGTCATGGCCCGGCAGCCACAGCGCGGCGGCGAATCTGGAGCTCTCGCGATCGAACAGCTCGCCGGCGCGCGCCGCTGCCGCTTGGGGCGGCGCTGGGCCGGCGGCGAACAACTGCGCCAGCAACCGATGCAACAGCCGGCCGAGCAACCGCGAGTCGCTGACGTCGTCGACGAACGGCGAGTCGCTGGACTGCAGCCGCCCCGGATAGTCCAGCGCCCACTTGAGCGAGCATCCCAGCAACGTCTCGACACTGCTCGGTGATTCGGACACGCGGCGTTGGATGCGCCCGGCCGGCACGCTCCAGTCGCGTTGTGCCGCCGGCGGCCGCAACTGTTCGCGGCGCGAGCGCGGCAGGCTGTTGGCGAATGACTCCCGTTCGAGCCGCGCCAGCGCCACGCGGCGCTCGGTACCACGGGCCTCGATGCGCGCCATGACTTCGTCCCAGAGCGGGTGCGGGTGCAGCTCATCGCCGCCTTCGTCGGCGCGCGGGCACACGAGTACGAGCGCCTGTGTCGCCTGCGACAGCGGGCGCTGCCAGCGCGCGGCTTGCGAAGCCGCAAGTTGCGCGACCGCCGGAAGCGCCACCTGCCGGCTCGCGAGGTCCTCGCGCTCGGCACGGGTGAGCGGCAACCGCGGCACGCGTGACACCGCGCGCGTGTGGAATCCCCACCACACGACGAAGCGCGCCGCACCCGCCACACCGCCCGGGCCGCCGACGTGCGACAGACCGGCGAGCGCCTCGTGGGGCGCATCGGCCACCACGCCACGCGTGGCTTCGTCGACCAGCCGGTGCAGCTGCGAGTGCGTGAGCGAGCCGAGCGCCGAGCCAGTGAGCACCGCGCTGAACGCCGCGCATTGCGCCAGCGCCGCGCCCGCGGCCGGCGGCGGATCGGGCGACTGCATGAGCCCCGCGAGCCAGGTGCGCAGCATGTCGGTGCGAGCGGCCGCGACGGGGGCGGAGTAGCGCTCGCCGCGTGCCACCGGGGCCGACCACAGCAACGCCATGCGCGCGGCCGTGCGTTCCTGGCGCTCGGGATCGAGGATCGCGCTCAGCCCGTCCTCGAGCGCGGCGTTCCAACTGTCACTGCCGATCGCCGGCCACTCACGCAGCGCTTCGCGCAGCGGCCACGACACCTCGGCGGGCACGGGCGACGGCTTGAGTGACAGCAACTCGAACGCGCGCTGCGGGTCCTGCGGCTGCCACGCCATGTCGAGCACAAGGGGCAGCAGCTGCAGCATGGCGCTGTCGGCCGTTGCGTAGCCGGCGCCCAGCGTGGGCAGCCCATGCCGGTGGAGTGCTGCGTCGAGTACCGGCTGCGCGCCCACCACCAGCGTGTGACCGAGCGCGTCATCGCCGAGCGACGCCAGCCACGCCGCGACTTCTTCGGCTGCCTGCAGTGCTCCCGGCGGGCGCAGCAACACGAGCGAACCATCGCCGGCGGGCGCGAAGCCCGGGGCGCGGGCGTGCGCGAGGTCGCCATCCGCGGGCGCCGGCGCGAGTGGTGCGTGCACGAGCTGCGTGCCGTGGCGGGCGAGTGCTGCGAACAGCTGCTGCCAGAGCGGCTCGAACTCGTCCGGCGGCGCCAGCAGCGTGAGGCGTTCGATGCCCGTGCCACGGCGTTCGAGCGCACCGAGGATGGCGCGCAGACGGTCCGGCAGCCCCGGCGCGGCGGACGCGGTGACCTGCGCCAACGCCTGCAGCCGTGGTTCGCGCGCATCGCCGCGCCAGCTCGCCATGGCCAGTCGGTCGCGCCAGTCGAGCAAGCGCCGTGCGCTCCCGAAGGGGTCGACCGCGGCGGACTCGCTCCAGAAGCCGGAGGTCGCGAGCATCGTCGGCACCAGCAGCGCCGAGCGCTCGCCCGCGGTGCGCCCCGGCGTCGGCAGCCCGAGCAGCAGTTCGATCACCTGCGCCAACCGCTCCGGTCCGACCCACTCCTCGCCCGCCGCCGCCTCGCCACCGCGAAGCGGCCCCGGCCAGGAGCCGGCTGCGAAATCGGGGTCGATCACGAGGTGCATGCAGCGTCCTCAGGGAGGCTCGGTCACGGTGGGAATACCATCTGGATCATCGCATGAACCCGGCACCTTGGTATACGTGCCGCCAACGAACGCGTCAGCCACATGCCCTGACGCGCCAGCCAGTTGTATCGCACCCAGGCCGGAGTGCGATAGACAAGATATATTGTATTGCGAGCGCCAGACCGGTTCCGCCATATTGCGTGAAGCCCGGCAGTTCCCGCCGCACCCACCTCGAAATTCCCCCGAGGAGCCACGTTCATGCTTCGCGCTGTGCGCATCGCAGTCCTGCTTTGCATCGTCTGTGCCACTTACTTGCATGCTCAGGTGTTCCACGACGACTTCGACGGGACGTCGCTCGACCCGGCCAAATGGACTATCGCGGGTGGAGGGACGGTCGCCGTGGCGGGCGGCCTTTCGACACAGTCAGCCAGCTGCAATCAGGAATTCCCGTATGTGACCACGGTCAACAATCCGTTCCCGGAGAGCGGTGACTTCATCGTCCGTGTCGGGTTCCAGTACCCCGGGCCGAGCGTCGGCGGCAACGGGTTCGGCGCCACGACCGGGTTCGTCCTCGGCCAGCCCGGGATTGGCTACTGGGTGTGGCAGGACTACTGCTGCGGCGGTCTTCGCGCTGCCTGCGGAAGCCAGGTGGTGCCGATTTCGCCGGCGGGCGACACCGGCTACCACTTGTACGAGTGGCGCTACATCAACGGCATGTACAGCCTGTACGTGGACGGCACATTCCGCGCCAGCGACGTGAGTGCTTTCCGGCCAGTAGGGTTCTTCTTCGGGCATCCACCGTCTGTCTTCTGTTCGTGGACGACGCAGGCCATCGACTTCGTTCACATCGAGCCGGCGAATGTCACGCCCAACAGGGCCAGTTCGTGGGGACGGGTGAAAGCGATCTACCGGTAGGTCGCTCGCTGCGAAGTACGAGGCGGGGCGGTCTGCGCTGCCACCCCGCCTCGTACGCTCCCACCCGCTCCGCGAGCTCCGCCTACCGCCTCACCCACGTCACGCCGAACAACAACGTGTCGCGCCGGACCTTTAGGATCACCAGCCGGTCGATCGCGCGGCTGTACGCCACGTAATACCACTTGTTGCGCGGGATCTGGTGGTCGGGGTCCAGATCATCGACGACCACGACGTTGGACCACTCCGAGCCCTGCGCCTTGTGCACGGTGAGCGCGTAGCCCCAGTCGGCGCGCAGCACGCTGGAACGCGGGCCGCTCACATGCCGCGTGTCGAGCACCGACGAGCGGATCTGGTCGCCACGCAGCATCTGCGACGACACCAGCCACTCGGCCGAGTCGGCTTCGCGGCCCTCCGGGTATGCGCGCACGCGGTACTCCTCGATCTCGGGCGCGTCGTCGCGCACCTGCTCGGTGCCCAGGTACTCCTGCACGATCAGGCGCTCGCCATTGGCCAGCCGCGTGCGCGACTTCGGATGCACCGCATTCTCACTCGACACCAGCACCTCGCCCGGCTTGGGCACGAAATCGATGGGGTTCTTCATGAACCCACGCCGCCAGCGTACGTACTCGTTGATGCGCACGCGTAGCGAGTTGCGCTGCGTCAGCACGACGTCGGCGTCGTCGAACAGCTCGCGCACCTGGTCCACGCCCACGTGACCGTGCTCCTCGGACAGGTGGATGACGCGGCCATCGGCGCTGGGTCCGAACTCGGGCTGGCCACCCGCGCGAACTTTCTCGGCGACGAGCAGGATCGACGAGCCCGCGTCCTGCCGGTGCACTTTGTGCAGCACGGCATCAGGCTTGTCGAGGACGTTGCAGCTGCCGAGCTCGGCCTCCTGCGTCTCGTCCTCGACGACTGGCGGCAACTGGTCGGGGTCGCCGATGAACAGCACGCGGGTGTATTTTCGTAGCGCCGCGAAATCCTGCCTGGTGACCATCGAGGCTTCATCGACGATCAGCAGTTCGAGGTCGGACTCGACGGATCTGGCGCCCTGATTGGTGAACTGGTTGTCCTCGCCCTCGTAGCCCTTCAACTGCCAGCGCCACAGGAACGACGACAGTGTGCGCACGCGCATCCGCCAACCGCGGGGCAGACGCACCTTGAGCGCTTCGACCGCCTTGCCCGTGGGCGCCAGCATCATGACCTGCTGCGGCACCAGCCCCAGTTCGGCGATGATCACGCTCAGGACGGTGGTCTTGCCGCTGCCCGCCGGGCCGGCGATGGCCAGCGGCCGGCGTTCGCCACCCACTCGCCCACCGGCGCGATACCAGTCCACCACATGATCGACCGCATCCCGCTGGTCTTCCGAGAGCGCGGAGCGCGCGAGCGGCTTGGCCGTGGCCGAAGCCGCGGCGCGCGCGCTACGCGTGAACCGCGGCAGCTTGAAGGCGGGCTCGTCGATGCGCGGCGGCAACGGGGCTGCCGGGCGCTTGGCGGCGGGCTCGCGAACCTGCAGTGCAGCGGGCGCGGCCGTACCGGCCGCCGGCGCAGCGCCACTCAATTGCTGCAGCACGTAGTCGCCGATGCTCGCGACTTCGGCGTGCTCCTGTGCCGCGCCGAAGTGCTGCACCAGCCGCGTGGCGGCATCCAGGAACTCCTCGACGCGGTGCGGTTGCAGGAATTTGTAACTGCCGCGGTCGGTCTTGCTGCGGTGCGCGAGCTCGTTGCGATACTGTCGCACGACCTTGGCGTCGAACTCGTCGAAGCCGTACTCGGCGGCGATCGCACTCAGGAACTGGCAGATCGGCACCGCGTCGCGCGTGCCCTTGCGAATGCGTTCGGCATCGCGCTCGTCGAAGTACTCGTTGTCGGTGACCGCGGCCGCCAGCAGCGCCTTCTGCGTGTCGGTGTCGAGCCTTCGCCACCAGGCTTCGAACCCCGAGCAGAAATACTCCAGCACGCGAGTCACGAGCGTGCTGACTTCTTCCTCGGGCGTGATGGGAGCGAACGGCACGGGGGATCGTCTCCGGTGAGCGAGGCGGCGGGGCCCGGGGGGAACCCTGTGCCGGTCCGGGCGCAGATCAGGACCAAGCGTCCTGGCAAGCTCGCGTGAGCGGTGCAGTCGGAGATTGATACTAGAACGACCGCCCCCCGAGCGTCGAGCGCGAACCCCAAACGCCATACCGAGGCGGTCCGGCTCGCGGCCAGCTTGGCCATGGCCTTCATCAGGTCGCCGAATCGCGGCGCAGTCCCGATGAACATCAAAGCTCGCATGTCCTCAGAAGTCCGTCCGCCATACTTCTAGAACTTGCGCGAGGGCGCCCAGCGGTGGCGTTCCCGGATGCATGCCTCCTTGCATGTGCAGGTGCTTCAGGATGTGGGCTCCGGCGGCACCGCGACCCCGAGATCTGCCCCACCGACCGCAACAACTGCAGTTGTCGTGATCCGGGCAGTGCCAGGAAGCCATCCGCGCGCGCCGCGGGCCGGCCGCATGATTCGCCGCGCTCCGCCTGCGCGGGCTTCCGAGGCAAGTGCTCACGATAGCAGGCCGGCCGCTCGGATTTGGACGGGATCCGCCCTCAGCCCTGCCCCTTCCGCCCCCGCTTCACGCCGTAGCGTTCCATCCAGTTCGTGAACGTCTGGTAGCTCGGCAGGCCCACCAGGCGCGCGGCCTCGCTCTTGTTGCCGCGCGTCTGTTCGAGCGCGCGCTCGAGGTAGTGCCGGGCCACTTCGGCGATCACGCCCGGCAGGTCCAAGCTTTCTCCGAGCGGGCGGCCGAGGATCTCGGCGGTCTCGGTCGACACGCTCTCGAGCATGGCCTCACGCAGGTCGTCCTCGCGGATGACGTCACCGCTGGTCCAGATCGCCGCGCGCCGCAACGTGCTGTAGAGCTCGCGCACGTTGCCGGGCCAGTCGTGCGCGTTCAGCAGATTGCGCGCGCCGGGAGCCAGCCGCTTGGGCTTGAACGTCGGCTCGTCCTTGCTCTCGGCATTGATCAGTTCGACGAAGCGCTCGGCCAGCAGCGTGATGTCGTTGGCGCGCACCGCCAGCGGGGGCAGCCGCAATACCGCGACGGCGAGCCGGTAGAACAGGTCCTCGCGGAATCGCCCGGCCTTCACCTCGGCGATCAGGTCGCGGTTGGTGGCGGCGATCACACGCACGTCGATCTTGACGGGCGCATTCGCACCCACGCGCACGATCTCGGACTCCTGCAGCACGCGCAGCAGCTTGACCTGTGCTTGCAGCGGCAGCTCGCCCAGCTCATCCAGGAACAATGTGCCGCCGCTGGCGGCCTCGAACACGCCCTCGCGCGCGGCGTGCGCGCCGGTGAACGCGCCCTTCTCGTGCCCGAACAGTTGCGATTCGACCAGTTCGGCCGGCATGGCGCCGCAGTTCACGGCCACGAACGGCTTGTCGCGCCGCGGGCTCGAGCGGTGAATGGCGCGCGCGAACAGCTCCTTGCCCGTGCCCGACTCGCCCTCGATGAGCACCGGCACCGAACGCACCGCCACCAGCCGGGCCATCGCGACCAGGCGCTTCATGGTGGCGCTCCGGTGCACGATGTCGGCGAATTCGGGCGCTTCGGGCGGCAGGCCGACGCTCAAGCGCTCGAGGCGCTCGTCCGGCTTGCGCAACAGGTCGGGCAGGAAGTCGGCGGACATTTCGAACGGGACCGATGCAACTCGCAGGCCATGTTCGCGCGAGGACTCGATCAGTTCGGCCGGGAAGCGCGTCTTGCCGAGGATGATCCAGATGGCCGCCATGGCGGGAGTGCCGGGGCTGAGATGGAACGTCAGGGCTGGCGCCGGGGTCTCGCGCGCGAGTTCCTGCTCCACCGTGGCAACCGCGGCAGCGTAGATCTCGGAGAACTCGGTCGGACTCGTAAGGTGGATGTGCTCCAGCTGCACGTGCGCTGAGGAGCGCTGCCGCACCCACGCGAGATAGGCCGCGGCGCGCGCACGCGGGTAATTGCACAGCAGCAACGCGCGCGCGAAGCGCCCGGTGGCGAGCGCCTGTGCGACCGGCCCCTGCCCGACCTCGGACTCCTCGGTGACAGCGCGCAGATCGGTGTTGCCGAGCCAGGCGATCAGCGTGCGGGTGGGCATGGCAACGAGTCTAGAAGAATGCTTGTGTAAATCACAAGAACAAAGTTGCACATATGTGCAAGCGCTCTATTTGTAAGGCGTTTGGCCGCACCGATTACGAGTAGAACTCTTGGCATGAGGCGTGCTCTCACCCACCGCACCCCGGCAGTCGTCACGAGGAGCCTCGCTGGCCATGAGGACACTCGGGGCGATGAAGTCGGCGTCGGACGGCAGTCGCTTTCGATAGGGTCGGGGGACCTCCGAAAGCGGTCCGGCGCCGGCGAGCCGAGGTACTGGGTTTTGAACCTGCGCAGTTACTGGGCCGATTAAGGTTCTCGCCGTTCGATCGATCGACGCCCTGCCGAGCTTCGGGGCGAGACTACCGCCCGCAGAACCATCGCCGGCATCACTCGTGACCAGAGGCGAACGCATGGGATCGTCCCGATGCATCAAGTGCCAGGGTGTCTTCGAACTGGGAGGCAGGCTCCAGTTCCTGTGTCCCGGTTGTCGCCCCGCAGAGCAGACCCGCGCACGGGCCAAAACCCGGCCCACATTGCCACCGCCGATGCCCGCTGCCTCGCCCAGTCGTACTCGGCCAGGGCCGTCCCGCGCGCCGGGCCGGTCGGGTTCACTCCCCCACCTAGGGGTGAGGCCCGCGCTCCCTCGCGGCAAGAGCTTGGCGAGCATCGTGAGCAGACTCGACCGCGGGGGGCGGCCCACCGCGCAAGGCCGCATCCGCGCGGTGCCCGTTCGCCAGCGCGTCTGTAGAATCTGCGGTGTGAGTCCGCCGATGGCCAATGCGGACGTGTGTTATTCGTGTAATCCGGAGTGACGCGGTCCGGCCAGCGAATCCGCAACGGGACGCAACTCAGGGGACCTCAGCAGGGCCGGGACGCGAGCGGCCCTGGCCAGCGCCGCTCGCAGGCGCTGGCCGACCGCAGTAGGACCGGCGAGGGCTGCCTCCGCGGGTTCGCCCAGTCGGAGAGGGCCCGCCCGAGCACCTTTCACGCACGGCAATACTCGCATGCATAGCGAAGGGAGCCCCATGATCCAGGACATCCGGACCGCCGAAGCACTGCGCGAACTGATCGATGCGGGCCGAGGGTACCTGTACAACGACTTCGGCGGTGGCAATCCGAAGATGTGCCCGATTCATTCGATCGGGTGCCGCTGGGTCGTCACGATGCTCAAGCCGGCCAGCGGGCGGCTCACTTATGCGAAGATCTGGGCGGACACGCTCGAGGAACTCACGGCCGAGGTCGCGCGTCGCGGCAAGGTATACGCGTTCTGCGGCAACGAACGCGAGCTCGGGCGGGCGGCGCCAACGCCGCCGAGGCCAGCAGCGCCTCCCCGTCCGGCGCGCGCGCCGTTGGTATCCGTACTGGATGACAACGAGGACTCCGATCTGGAGTTCCAGGTCCGATCCTCCGACCGCGCGGTGACGGTCTCGAGCATGTACCGGCTGCAGTTCGACGACAAGCCGCGGACCAAGCGGCTCAAGCAGGCGATTTGCGACGCGGTGGCGCACTTGCGGTCAGCTCGTGCCGAGATGCTCGAAGCGGTGTACACGTCGGAGCTCAAGGACACCGTGGATGCCGAAAACGTCCTGCTCTACAACGTCGGCACCGGCCGGTTTGCGGCCTGCGCGCAGGAAGGTGTGCGGTTCGAGCGCGTGCATGCCGCGCCGTCGGGCGCGCCGGAGATCCGGCACCATCATCGCTATGCCATAGTGAGCGTGGAGTCCGCGTCCTTGAACTGGCGGCTCAACAACGAGATCGTGCGCGTTGCCGATGTGCAAGTGCCGAGGCTGGATGTAATGAGCAAGCCTGATGGCGTGTGGTACGCCGTCTCGCTGGCCGCACCCCCCGACGCACACCCCCACACCGGCCACTACGCGCTCGAGATGACCCTTGAACTGGGGCCGGGCGAACGCACCCGGCCCGCTGACATCGTGAAGCCACTCGTGGACGGGCTGGTGGCCGGACTCCATTCACATGACGGGCGCGACCTGCAGTTGCTCGCGTCACGTCTCGCTGCACGGATGGGCTTGCCCGAGGCCGAGGTGAGCGAGCGACTGATGGACACGTCACGCGCCTGGCTCGGCACACGCCGGCTGCTGTGGCCGCGAGCGGACGGACTGCAATGGAACCCCGGCGACGACGACTGCGTGAGCGCGACCCTGAGGCTGCGCCAAGGCGAGCGCGCGGGCTGGTGGCTGTCGTTCGGGGTGTTCGGAGTGGAGGCGCTGACGTAGGCGGTGCGAAGCCGACTCTGTCCGCCAGTGTTCTGGGAACCACGATCGCGGCTCCTCTGCCACGAGTGCCGGACGACTGCGATGTCGTGCTCGGGTTCAGCCCGCGCCGCTCCTTCGCCGCTTCTCTGTACCACCCGGAGCCTCGCTCCGCTCGACCGCGCGTTCGAGCCGTTCGATCAGGGGCGCGAGTGCCTCACTCGCGTGGTCGGTGGCGAGCCCGGCGCCGGTGGCCGCCGACAGCAGCAGCGCGGCGTACGAGTTGAGCGACATCCCCTCGGTCTCGGCGCGCTGGGCCAATGTCGCGTGCAGCGACTTGGGGATGCGTAGCCGGAACTGACCGCTGTAGGCCAACGATTCGTGCGGCGCGGGCAGCGGCCTGCCCTCCGTGGCGTACGTGTCGAGCACGGCTTCGAGGGCCACCGCCATCTCGGCCAGCGCCGTCTGCTGATCGGGGCCGAATGCGGACACACCGGCGAACTCTGCCGAAGTGCAGATGTAGCCCTTGTCGGCGGGACTCCAGGTGAGCTGATAGCTGTAGTTCGGCTGCATCCGAGCCCTCCGCGGGGTCACTCGCCCTCGTCGAGAACATCGATCACTTCGAGCAGCTGGCGAACCTGGTACGCCTTCGCCATACCGCCCACATCTTGGAACGTCATGAGCAAACGGGTACCGACACGGCGGTAGACGCGGTGGCTTCCCTTCTGCCGAGCGAACTCGAACCGGTGGCACTCCGCCAGCTTGCAGAGCTCGACGAATCGGAGCCCGGCAGGATTCCGCCTTGCCCGCGCCAGCAGCTCATCGCACCTGGCTATCCGCTGCCCCCAGTCTGGTGTGACAGGGGCGGGACTCGAGCTACCGGCGACAGGATGGTACCATATGTGGTACCAATATCAAGTGCCGAATCAGGTGCGCGAGGCCGACACGCGCAGCCTTGGGCGCGCCTGCACCACCCGCACGCGCCCGACGAGTGGCGCACGGCCCTGGCGTTCGGACACCACGATCTTCACGTCGTGACCGAGGGCGTTGAGGAATCGGAACAGCCGGTCGGTGGAATACCCGGTGAGCTGCCCGCGTACGATGTCGGACACCGTCGGCGGCTGGACTCCCATGAGCCTGGCCGCCTGCACCTGCGTGAGTTCGCGCCGCCGGATGATCTGCTCGATGAGGATCGAGAGCTCGGCCCGCGTGAGCGCAGCTTCGGGCTCGGGCAGCCCGAGGTCCTTGAACACGTTGCCGCTGCCACGCTCGATCGCGATCTTCGATGCTGCCGTGCCGCGACCGCTTATGTTTGGTTTCGTTGGCATGCTCTGATTCGGCCCGCTCGAGCCGCTCCCAGATCAGACGAGAGTGATCACCGCGGATGTCCCCGCGCGCCGCGCCAATCTCTCCCTCATGAAGGATCGATCAGGTCCCGCTCGCCGAAAGCCTCGAGGATCTCGATCTCCCCGTCTAGCCCGTAGAGTCCTGCCACGGCTTCGGCCGACCGGGCGAGTTCGGCGTCCCGCACCTCGGGATCGGAGTACAGCAACTCGAGTGCTGTCTTGCGTGGCTTCATGTGGCACCCCTCCTGCGCGACGATCTTAACTCGTCGCGTCCGCCAGATCTTCCAAGAACTCCCGCCGCTTGCTTGCCTTGCTGGTGAAAACGTCCTGGTAGGCCGCCCAGATCAGTCCGCGGAACATCTCGCTGGCGTTTGCGATGCCGTGCTCGGTGGCGGCCTTGAGCGCATCGCGGTGCAACTGGGCCGACACGCGCAACGACAACCGCTCGCTGGCCGGCCCCCACTCGCGTGAACCGGCCAAGCGGTGGACACGTTCGGCGAAGCGATCGGAGCGCGCGATCTGGCACAGGTAATAGCGCAGCATAAGGTGCGAGAACGATTCGTCGCGTGCCTCAAGATGTGCGGCGATGGCCCGCAGAGCCTCGTAGAGCTCGCTGGGGATGCGCGCCTCGAACCGCGGCGGCGTGGTGGCTTCGGACGCGCGGGTCCGGGCGTTCTGCAACCGCAGGTTGGACTGCCATGGCACCGTCACCGTGGCGCCACAGGTTTCGCAAGCGCCCACGAGCACATTCTCGACGGTAAGCCGGGGGTTCTCAAGCTCGACGTCACGGTACGCATAGACGGTGTTGACCGTCTTGCGGCACATGCGACAGAACCCGTGGCCCCGTTCTTTCTCGCGGACGAGTTGGTTCAGGCTAGTGCTCCGACTTGTGACGCTGATCAACAGCGTGTCCTGCTCTTCGACATGTCGTAGTGTACGCCGCGTGGCGTACATAGGCAAGCCGAGACTGGAACTTGAGTCGTACGCCACGCTTTGCTGGCGGCTGTCGAGCAGCTTGTGGATATCGCTGCGCCTCGGCGGATCGCCGCTACATGCCCTCGCCAGTCGAGACTTCCTTCAGCCGCGCGAGCACCCGCTGCCGGAGTGCATCAGCCCTCGTACTCACTCCGGTCCCGTGGCTCGAGATGCAGCGCCCCGTTGGGGCCGCACAGGGCATCAAGCGCCGGATACATTCTCGCCGCCGATCAGCCAGATACGGGGCTGTTCGAGCACGCGGGCGAGGAACGACTTCCGCCGGTTGGCGGGCGCTTGATAGTCCGAAGTGGTGTAGAGCGTCGGCGACACACTGCGGCCAAGCGTGGCGGCAGCAGGCTCGAGCAAGCCGAAGACTTCGCTGTAGCTGAGCTGGTCGCTGACAACAAGAATATCGATGTCGCTGTGTGCGTGATCGCTGGCCTTGGCCACCGAGCCGTACACGAACGCGACGACGATCTCGGCGGCGGCACTGCGGAGGGCATTACGAAGCACGTCGGCGAGGCCGAAGGTCTTGAGCACCATGGTCCGTAGTTCCTGGAACAGGGGCGAGTGGATGTTGGCGCGGTAGTGCTTCTGGTTCCCGACGCGTTCCGAAGTGACGAGCCCGCTCGACTCGAGCTTCGACAACTCGCGTTGCACCGCCCCGGTGCCAGTCTTGGCGAGCCGGATGATCTCGTTGGTGTAGTAGCTGCGGCTGGTGTCGCCGAACAGCACGCCGATCACCCTCTGCTGCACCTTGGTGAACAGTGCATCAGCCAAGCCAACGGCGGGTCGTTTGCGGTAGACGCGTCGGCGCTTGGTAATTCCCATAACGGGTACGATAACACCCAGATTGGGCATTGTCACCCATGGGCGTCCAACCGAGTGGCGCCCAACCTGTTGAGTGTAGGCCATGAGTCGCGGCTGGGCACTCCCTGAGGAAGCTGCCATGCAGCGGGACTGCATCGGGCCGACGTTCGTTCCCGGGCCCGATCGGCAGACGGTGGCGAGCGGCGGTGTGTTGCGCGTTGACGCGTCGACACGGCAGTGGCCGACCTCAAGCTGCCCCGGTCCCCCGCCGCCGGGCTGCGCCACCCAGCGCTTCGGCTCGTTCGATTGCGTGCTCGAGGCGCTCGAGCAGCGGCGACATCGACTGGCTCGCGTGATCAGTGGCGAGCCCGGCGCCGGCGCTGCGGCTGCGGCCTTGCAGGCCTCCCAGACGCGTGCTTCTACACCATCGGCTGCCCGCCATCGCGGTCAGTCGAACAGGTCCTGCCCAAAGACCTCGCGATGGGCTGAGCGCGCGGCCTCACGGACGGTGAGTCCGGCGGCGTACCATTGCTCCCACGGCAGCTGACGCCAGTCGTAGGCTTCTTCGAAGCCATATCGGTCCCAGTGGTTCGATGCCGCGTCGAACCATGCGTTAAATGACAGCTGGGCACGGGTGAGGTCCAGTGAGTCCATGGGTCGCCCTACTGCAGCCCGGTGTCCTGGACCAATGGAGTCCCGGGAGCACTCCGATCGGCCGTCGCGCCTGCGAACTTCGCCAGCACCTCTCGACTCCCGATGACGACGAGATGCTGCCGCGCACGGCTCGCACCGACGTGCAGCATGGGCCCGTACTCGCAGTACTCCACGGGATCCAACCGCGCGAGGATGACCACATCGCGTTCGAGCCCCTTGAAGCGCGTGACGCTCTCGACGAGTACGCGGTCGCGTGGGTCGTCCGGCGCGAACGTGACCTCGAAGGCGCCGATGCGGCCGTCTTGCACAAGCTCGGGGACGGCTCGTCTGCTCGAGACCAGCACTGCGATCGCTCCGGGAGCCACGCATTCATCACGGATCAAGCGGTGGAGCACGCGCGAGAGCTCACGTGTCTGTTCGCGGGCCGAATCTGCCAACAGAAACTCGGGCGGCCGCCCTTCGGCACCGAGCGGCTCGGTTGGAACACCGTGATGGAGTCGAGACACGACTTCATGGATCTTCCGTGTGTTGCGACGGTTCTCCGTGAGCGCATAGAGCGACATCCCCGCTTCGGGCCAGGGCGACGCCTCGCGGTAGATGGCCTGCGTCTCGTCCTGGAACACGTAGAGCACGGAATCGGCGCGGTCCTCGAGCACCAACTCGAGCGCAGCACGGTCGTCCGGGCTGAAGTCCTGGCCCTCGTCGACCACGACTGCCTCGAACCGCTCGGGCGAACTTACGATGGCATCCACCAGCAACGCGGGCAGGTCCTGACGGTAGTACTCATTCGGCAGGTCCGGTGCGGCAAGGTCACGAACGACGAGCCCCGCATTCCGCGCGGTCGCTGCGCACAGCTCGTGAAAGTTCATGACCGTCAGGTTCGGCACGCCCTCGGAGCTGGCGCGCAGATACGCCGCGAGCGGCAGATTGAAGCAGGTGAGCAGCGTGCGAAAGCCTTGGTCGCGCGCGAGCCGCTTCGCCTTTTCCAACGCCAGCAGGGTCTTGCCGGTGCCGGCTCCCCCCGAGATGACCGTGCGCCGGTTTCGCGCCAGACCATCGAGCACCGCGAACTGCCGCTCGGTGAGCGTCAGCATCTGCCGCGCATCCTCCGCAATGGCGCGTCCCAGTGGCATGCGCAGCTGGAACGAGTTCGCGAACACCCGGCGGACGATCTGCATGCCGGACTCGCCCGGAACCGCAGCGCCGTCCTGCTTGCGCCAGAACCCAACCACGCCCATGACCCACGCCTCAAGACGGCCGAGGTCGCCGAATCCCAGCAGGATCTCACGAGGTGCATGCGCACTCATCGCACCAGCGGGAATCTGACAGTCCGGGAACGCCGCTGCGTGCGCGAAGGGCACACCGTCGCCCGGCCAGCCCGCGACCTCACGCAGCTTGGCCTCGATGGCACGGCGGTTCCGGTGCGCCTGTTCGATGGGGTCCTTGATCGAGTGAACGGCACCGGTGAGCGACCGGCTCGTCCACGAAGCCCTGGCCGCGTCGTACTCGATGATGCCGCCCTTAACCTCGACGACCACGATCCCGTGCACCGGATGCGCCAGCAGAAAGTCCGCTTCGCCCTGCGACGCGCCATCGGACCTGCGCTTCAGCACCCAGCCAACCGACGCGAAAACCAGCCACTCGTCGGGGAGCTCATCGCGCAGCGCGGCATAGAGCTCGCACTCCGCATCACGCCCGGAGTCGTCTCGCATCGCCTGCGGGATGCGATCGGGGAACATCTGCGCCATGGACAGGGGCCTCGCGTGGGGCATTGAAGAAGCGGTCGTGGCAGACCGGAAAGTCCGTTGTAGGATACACGGAACCCCCGCTGGTAGCTGGAGCATTTCACACACCCGCACAGCCGCACGATCCGGGAAAGGCCTTCATGATCCGGGACATACGGACTGCCGAAGAACTGCGCGAGTTGATCGACGCGGGCCAGGGTTATGTCTATAACGACTTCGGTGGCCGCGATCCGAAGATGTGCCCGATCCATTCGATCACCTGCCGATGGGTTGTCACGATGCTCAAGCCCGCCAGTGGGCGGCTCGGCGTTCCGAAGATCTGGGCGGACTCCGTTGATGAGTTGACCGCCGAGATCGGCCTGCGCGGCAAGGTCCACGGGTTCTGTGGCAGCGAACCAGGGATCGGTCGGGCGGTGGCGGCGGCCCCGGCGGCACGGCCCACCCAGCCCGTTCGTGCACGCGACCAGACGCCGCAGCCGGCCAACTCGGCCCCCGACCCTCGGTTCCATTTTGAACACTCCGACCGCGAGGTCACGGTATCGAGCGCATACCGGCTTCAGTTCGATGAGAAGCCTCAGACCAAGCAGTTGAAGCAGGCGATCGGCGAGGTCGTGGCGCGACTCCGGCCGGCCTCCGGCGAGATGCTCGAGGCGGTTTACACGTCGGCAGTGACAGATCTCGTCGATGCCGAGAACGTCCTGCTCTATAACGTGGGTACTGGCCGGTTCGCAGCCTGCGCGCAGGAAGGGGTGCGCTTTGAACGCGTCCACGCACCGGCACCGGGATCACCGCAGTGCGCGCACCACCATCGCTATGCCATGGTGGGGTCGAACGCCCCGTCTTCGAACTGGCGGTTCACGGACACGATCGTGCGTGTTGGCGAAATCGCAGTTCCCCGCCTTGATGCGATGAGCAAACCCGACGAGGTATGGTTCGCGGTCTCGCACGCCGCCCCGGTGGGCGCGCACCCGCACGTCGGCCACTACGCGCTGGAGATGACGCTCGAACTGGGACCTGGTGAGCGTGCACGGCCTGCCGACATCGTGAAGCCCCTGGTGGACGGACTGGTAGCCGGACTCCACTCGCACGATGGCCGGGACCTGCAGATGCTCGCGTCACGCCTTGCCGCACGGATTGGATTGGCCGAGGCAGAAGTGGCTGAGCGGCTCATGGACCCATCGCGCGCCTGGCTCGGTACACGCCGGCTGTTGTGGCCCCGCGCCGACGGACTGCAATGGAACCCCGGCGATGATGGCTGCGTGAGCGCGACCCTGCGAGTGGGCCACGGCGGGCCTGCGGGCTGGCGGCTGGCGTTCGGGGTGTTCGGAGTGGAGGCCCTGAGGTAGGCCGTGCGCGGTCTCGGAAGGTGAAGTGCGAGCGTCGGCGCAGCTGTGCCACCGGGGCAGGGCGCCGGAAGCATGGGCCGGTGTTCGGGTGGCCGAGATCGCAGCTCCCGCGCCATGACCGTCGGGCGTGCCCTCCATCGCGCGCGGGGTCGAACCGACCGATTCTTTCAAGCTGGGGCGTCGCGGTGGGGACGAACACTCGCGCATGCCCCACCACAGGCCTGCTCTCGCGGCCTGTTCGCGTCTGATTAGTTATTGTGCGGCAAGCCGTTGAGCCGGCGTACCAGGGTCAGCGAACGGTAACCCATGAAACTTTCAGTTCTTTCAAGCTCACGACACCGATCCAGCCGTCTGCGCGGGAACGGAGCCCCCGGCAGCCCCGCCCCTCCCCCTACCGCTTCAGCACGCCCCCCTCCTGCAACGCCAACCCCTCCCCCCTTCGGCCACTCCTCCCGCGCCGCCGGCAGTTCGATCGGCCGCCCGCTCAGCGCGCAGTACGACCGCCCGTTCGAGAAGTCGCCGCGCAGACGGTCGCTGACCACGAACTTGTAGTCGGGGGTCACGCCTACGTAGCCGGTGTCGAACAGCCGGTGGATGTCGCTACGCAGCAAGAGCCCGTTGCTCACCTCGTGTTCGCCGCCGTCGCCGTAGGGCCGGATGTGCGCGGCCTCGAGCGCCGGGAGCGAGTGCTCGCCCGTGACCACGCACGCGCGGCTGTAGGCCGAGGTGACCGCCAGCCGGAACGTGCCCTGGCCGAGCCGGGGTGCCACGGGAACCGCCTACTGAACTTTCGGCGCCCCGCCGCGGATCGACCGCACCCCGCTCACTCGGTGTCGGGTTCATCGACGAGATCCTTGTCACCGAACGCCTCGAATCGTTCGAGGCCACCTCCGGGGCGGTAGAGGTCGGCTGTTCGTTCTGCGGCGCGCGCGAGCGCTTCGTCGCGTTCGTCCGGGTCGCCGTACAAGTAGTCGACCGCGGTGCGACGACGCGAACCGAGCTGCGCTTCGAGCGGCGCGGTGACTCCCGGAAGGATCTCCTCGGCCGCGGACGGCGTCACCATGCCCTCGGCCAGCGCCCGCAGGAGCAGTTGCCGCAGCCGCGACGGGCCGCGCTCGGCATCGCACACAATGGGCTCGTGCCTTCGCCATCCGAGTCGGCTGATCTGGACACACAAGCCCTGATAGTGGCCGGGTGTGATGATCGCCAGGTCCAGCGCCCGGCGCATGAGCGCCTGCATGCTGAGGCCGTACTTGAGCTTGAGGGCCTTTAGCTCGTCGAGGTCGAGCCGACGGCGCTTGCGACCGAGTTCGTGGTACATGGCGGGCCCCGGTGCGATGAAAGCGCCCGCGAAGCGATTGGCCAGCGCTTCGTGCTGCTTGCCGTCCGCCTGATCGCAATCGATGGCCAGATGCCCGAGTTCGTGCGCCATGGTGTAGCGCACGCGATCGGCCGGAGCGTCGCTGTTCACCACGATCACCGGATGCAGCCCGGAGGCGATGCCCGACAGGCCGTCGAACGCGGCGTCGCCCGCGGGTACCTGCACCACGACCCCACCGTGGTCTTCGATCGACGCCGCCACGCTCTCGAGCGGCCCCGTGCCGAGGTCCCAGAGTGACCGCACCTGCTCGGCCACGTGCTCGGCATCGGCCACCGACTTCACAGCACGGCGTGTGGGGAACCCGCGGTGACGCGGGCTCTTGGAGAACTGTCGCTCGAGTTCCACCTGCTGTTCGACCTGTCGTTGCGCGAGCGTCTGGATCTGTATGGTCTTCGCCTTGCCGAGGGCGGTCCGCTTGCGGAACGCCAGCCACTCGACCTGCACCGTGGCCGACGACAGGAGCTGGCTGGCGGTGACGCCGTAGAGCCCCATGAGCCGCGTGAACACGCGGGGCGTCGGCCTGCTCTTGCCCAGCTCGTGCTTGCTGAGCGCCGCGCGCGAAATGGGCAGCCCGTGCGCGGCGAGGTGGTCCGCGACGGCCTGCAACGATAGCCCGGCCGCGAGGCGCGCCTGCTGGAGTCGAGTTGGGTTCATGGCGTGGCGGGCGTCCTGCTGAAAGCTGGGGGCGGCGGTGCGACTGGTTGACAGTATCGGCACGGACACATGATTTGTCAACCAGAACTTTCAGGTGAAGGCGGAACTTCTCCGCCCCAGCCTCACCGCTTCAGCACGACGTCCCCATGCCACGCCAGCGCCTCCGCGCTCGGCCATTCCTCCCGCACCTGCGGCAGCACGATCGGCTGGCCGTTGAGTGGGTAGTACGACCGCCCGTTCGAGTAGTCGCCGCGCAGGCGGTCGCTGACCACGAACTTGTAGTCGGGCGTCACGCCCACGTAGCCGGTGTCGAACAGGCGATGGATGTCGCTGCGGAGCAGCAGACCATTGCTCACCTCGTGCTCGCCGCCGTCGCCGTAGGGGCGGATGTGCGCGGCCTCGAGCGCCGGGAGCGAGTGTTCGCCCGTGACCGCGCACGAGCGGCTGTAGGCCGAGGTGACCGCCAGCCGGAACGTGCCCTGGCCGAGCCTGGGTGCCACGGGAACTGGCGCGCCGTAGCGCGGTGCCGCAGACAGCAGCCCGCCGCCTGCGGCAGCCGCCATGTTCGGCGACGCTGCGGCCGCGGCCTTGCAGGCCTCCCAGACGCGCGCGCCCTCGCCGGCGGACATATTGTACGACTTGCCCTGCACGGCATTGGCCGGCCAGTCGGCCGGTGGCGCCACCCAGTGTTCACGCTGGAACCACACTGGCTCGGACAGCATGACGCAACCGATGCGATAGTCACCTTCGGAGTTGCTGCCGCTCTGAATACCACCGCGCAGTCGGCCGACCTGGCGGCGCAGCGTGGCGAAGTCAGGGCCGCCATTCTTGCGGCCGAACGTGTCCCACGCCAGCCATATGGGCAGCACTTCGTGCCGGGCGAAGATGCCGAAGCCGACTATATGGTCGCCGTGCCGGGCCTTGAGCTTGAACAGGAACGGCGTGCCGGGCACCAGTTGCTGCGGCGTGCGCAGATCGGACGGACGCCAGAAGTTCACCTCATCGAGCGGCGGCTCGGAGGCGAGGAACTGGAACCACTCGTGATCGGTGACGCCGATGTATCCGAGCATGGCCTGATAGTAGAGGGAGTCAGACCGTTCAGCATCTCGAATCCTGCGGTGCGACTCAGGAAGATTCAGCTCCCCAAACCGTCCAAAGTCGAAGCAACATGCACGCGCGTTTCTTCATCGAGCATCAACAGGCTGACGCCGCTGAGCCCTCGCGTGAGCAGGACGCGATAGGCATTGCGGACGAGCCGCAACATCTGGACTGAGGCCTTCACTGGCCGATCGTGAGATTTCTTCGGCTGAGCGACCCAGCTGTCGGTTCGCCAGACGAGGTCCTCCCCCCAGATCACACCGGCCCTGCCGAACTCGAACCCCTGCGCGCTGTAAATGCAGCCGATCTGACCTTCCCCTTCCGGGGTCTCGGCCCACTTCGTGTACGGGTGTTCTGCCGGCTTGTACGTCTTGTCCTCGGCCTTCCGATTCCAAGGGCGTTGCCACGCCCCGATTTCAACATCGGGCACGAGCTCGCCAGTCGCAGGGGGCGAGCTCCATCTCCAGCAGAATCCCGCGACCAGGCGAGCTGTTTCGCCCCTCGCCTTCGCGTCCGCCATCATGCGTTCGAGGGCGGCGGTATCGTCGACCAAGCTCACGCTGTACCGGTCTCCCCAAGTCGAAGGCTTTTCCGAGGAGAAACCCAACAGCCAGTCCACCCAGTTCACGTACTCCACGCAACCACCACACCTGAACTGCGTGGCGAGGTCGAACTCCTTGAAGCGGATCTTGCGCTCTTTGAGGTGTGTTCGAATCAGCTCACTCGAGCCCACTTCGTCAGGGCGAACGAACTGGTTCTCGTCCAGCAGGAAGACGGTCACTTTGGAGGCGGCGACGAGTTCCTCGACCTGTGTTCGCTTGCCCCGCTCGATCTTCGGGGTCCAACGCGTATCACTCGATTCCCGAACACGGTGCGCCTCGTCAACCAAGAGCAGGTCGAGCCCCTGTGGCGCCGCATGGCGCGTGTTCATGTTCCAGATGAACAGGTCATCCGCCCCCTTGAATTTGCTGCGAAGCGCGGTGGTGAAGGCCTTGCCGCCAGTGGAGTGAGCCGCCTTCCAACCCAAGCGCAGTGCCGCGGAGAGAAGCTGTACGGCGACAACTGTCTTGCCCGTTCCGGGCGCACCCCGGACAATGATTGCCGCTCGGCCAGCACGTGCTTGCTGGCGGCGCACTTCATCGTGGATCGCGTTGTACGCGAGCCGCTGCTCGTCGAGCAGATTCCATTCATCGCGCGATTCAAGCACGGCCTCCAGGCTCTCGAGTACGCGCTTGCTCGGCTGGAAGCGGGCACCCGCCAGCTTCTCGAGCAGTCGCAATCCATCCCCGGCACCGATGTGGCTGGCAACGAACTCCGCCAGCGCGGGTTCTTCGCCACCAATGAACAGCGGCGATCGGCGAAGCACTTCGCCGAACCGAGTGTCACGAAGCGCTACGTCCGCTGGAGTCCGCATGCCGTGGCAGTAGGCCAGCGGAACCGCAGTCAACGGGCCCTCCGTGAACGCGGAGTGATAGCTCGAGAGCCACTCCGCGTAATCGCGGGCCTGCTCAGAGGGGTGAGTGAGCTCACGGTCGCCCACCCTGAGGTTAGTCGCGAACTCGTCCTCCAGCTGAGCTTCGGACCATTGCTTCAGTTCGACGACCATCGCGGAGGCCTGCCCAGTCGTGTCATGCCCAGTGAGCATCACATCGATACGTCTGCCACTGAGCGGCAGGTGGTACTCCAGCGAGACTCCGAGCGGAGCGACCGCTTCCCGCGCAATTCCGCCGGACTCGGTCGCCCCAGTGGCGCCAATGGCAACACCAAGATCAGCACGCCTCAACGGCCTAACGGCGGCGGCAAGCGCCGCGAGCGAGTGCTCCCAGCTTCGGACTTCGGACGCGCCGGGCACGAATCGATGGAGTTTCACGAACTGCCCGGTCATATCGCCCGACAGCGACCCTGCTTCAGCCTGTCGAATGAACTGCGACAGCGAACCCTGCCAAAGATCCACGAGCAGACGCCCCCATGGCGTCAGCCCCGGTCCGCCAACCCGGGCAGGGCGGCGGATCTCTGGTCGGGACGATGCTGAGATTACGGTCGATTCCTCGGTGAAGAGGCACTTTCGAGCGATAACTGCTACTTCCCCAACTCCTCATACAAATACGCACAACTCCTAGTCCCGCCATGAAAACTCGTCAGCGAGAACTTCTCGTTCGGCGCGTGCACCTGATCGTCGTGCAGGCCAAAGCCCATCATGATGCACGGCAGGTTGTGCGTTTCCTGGAACGTCGCCATCACGGGAATCGAGCCGCCTTCGCGGATCAGCGCGGGCTTCTTGGTCCAGGCGCGGGCCAGCGCGCGAATCGCGGCCTGCAGCATGGGGTGCTCGGGTGACGTGATCCACGGCTTGCCGGCGTGCATGTTCTGCACCTTCACCTTCACGGCAGCGGGCGCCAGCGCGCGCACGTGCTTCTCGAACGCCACGAACAGCGCATCGGCGTCCTGGTCGGGCACCAGTCGCATGCTCACCTTGGCGGCGGCGAAGCTCGGCAGCACGGTCTTGCTGCCTTCGCCGGTGTAGCCGCTCCACATGCCGTTCACGTCCAGCGTCGGGCGGCTCCACACGCGCTCCAGCGTGCTCTGCCCCTTCTCGCCCCACGCCATGGGAGCGCCGGACTCCTTGATGAACCCGGCTTCGTCAAAGGGCACGGCCGCATAGGCCTCACGCTCGGCTGCCGACAACTCGCGCACGCGGTCATAGAACCCGGGCACGGTCACCCGCCCGTCAGCATCTTTCAGCGCTGCAATGATCCCGCACAGCGCGTTCGCCGGGTTCATCACCGCGCCGCCGAACTCGCCGCTGTGCAGGTCGCGCGTCGGGCCCACCACCTCGATCTGCGTGTACAGGATGCCGCGCAGCGCGTACGTGAGTGCCGGATGATCAGGCGCCAGCATGCTGGTGTCGCTCACCACGATCACATCGGCGTCCAGCATCTTGCGATTGCCCTTCAAAAAGCCTTCCAGGCTCTCGCTGCCGGCTTCTTCCTCGCCCTCGATCACCAGCTTCATGTTCACGGGCAGGCTCTTGTTCGTAGCTAGGTGGGCCTCAATTGCAGACAGATGCATGTACACCTGACCCTTGTCGTCGCAGGCGCCGCGCGCGTAGAGGCGCCCGTCCCTGACCGTGGGCTGGAACGCGGGGGTCGTCCACAAGTCGACCGGGTCTTCCGGCTGCACGTCGTAGTGGCCGTAGAACAGGATCGTCGGCGACCCCGGAGCCCCCAGCCATTCGCCGTAGACGATCGGATGACGCTTGGTGGGGAAGATCTCGGTTCTCGTGCAGCCTGCGCGATCGAGCCGGGCCTTGACCCAGTCGGCCGCGCGCTTGACCTCCCCAGCGCGGGCCGGATCGGTCGAAACCGACGGAATGCGAAGCACTTCCATCAGTTCGCTGAGGTGACGGTCTTTGTTGTTGCGAACGAATGCGGCAGCGTCGCTCATGGTCGG
>JANMAX010000263.1:0-10481 GCA_031360075.1 bacterium
GCCTGGAAGCCCAGCGCACTGCACTCGACGCCGAGTCGGCTCAGCACTCCAGGATCCATGGCTTGCAATGTACCTCAGCTGCGACCAGTCCCGGCACTCCGAGCCTGCCCCGAGTCCGTGGACCTGCCAAGTGCGGTCCCGGATCCCGGTCTCACCCGCCGCGCTTCCGCCCGCCTGCGGTGAGTGCATCGCCCCAGCGTTCAAGGAACCGTGTCACGAACGCACGTTCCTCGCGCGGCTCCACCGCCAGCGGGGCCAGTGCCATCGCGACGGCGAGCGCCAGATGGTAACCCTCGGATCTCGACGCGGCCGCACGCGTGTAGGCCGGGTGCGCGTCATTCACGAACACGGTCGACTCGACCAGCCGGCCCAGTTCGGACTCGCCCTCGCGCGTCTCGAACTGGATCGCCAGCCCGTAGCGTGCCGGCTTACGCGGGCCGCGTGCCGAGGTGATCGTCACCGTGCTCTCCATGGCGGTGGGTGCTGCCCCAGGCTCGCTCACGAGTCCGGCCGGAGCTTCCGGGCCAGTGGCTTCGTCGGCGGTCGCCGGGGAGGACAACGCGGCCTGGGCGGTGGCACTCTCATCCGCCGCATCGATGGCGTCCGAATGCAGGCCGTCCTCGGCCCGGCTGAACATCGACGCCGAGATCGCATCGCGCCCGTCTTCCGGCGCCGCCCCGCTCCCGAACGGCAAGCGCCGCTGGCCACCCTCGCGGCGCTCGACCAAGCTCGCAAGCAGTGGGAAGTCGTCGGCCAGGTCCATGAGCACACGTTCCAAGTCGCGCTCGACGGGCCGCGCGGCGCGCCGGCGCGTATCGGCCACATCGCGCTCCGCGCCCCACACGCCGAGCTGCCGCGACACCACTTCCTGGATCGCCTTGCGATAGCTCAGGAAGGTCGCACCGCGCGGACCGGTGCGCACGAAGTCGGCCTTGTTGAGCGTCAGGCACTCGGCCAGCGCCGGCACTTCGATCACGCCGCCGATCCGGTCGGGCGCCGACGGCGTCACACCCAGCCATTCCCAGCCGCGACGGATCACCTTGCCCAGCGTGCTGATCGCCACGCCGCGCGCTTCCTCGGGCTGGGGCAGTGCCGCCAGCACCAGATAGCCTGACGCTGCCGGCTTGCGCTTACGGCCCAGCTTCACCTCGATCGGCGCGAGCTGCGCGCCAGCAGCGCCGCTGCGCTCGAGCGTCTCACTGTTCACGGTGAATATCACGGGCTGTGCGTAAGCGCCGGACAGGATGTCGTCGAATGCCGGATCGAAGAGCGGCAGGAAGTGCCGCCGCAGGCTGGCTTCCAGGAACCCCGCATCGAGCAGGGGCGACAGTGGATTGCGCAGCTTCATGGCCACCGCCGTGCCGCGATCGGTCACGCGCCCGGGCGGCGGCACCCAGTTCCACGGCGCCTTGTGCTTGCTCGCCAGATGCCACAACGACGCCACGTGCGACTTGCCGCGCAGCGTCTCGGTCACCACTTCCTCGCACAGCAGCAGCCCGAGCTTGATGCCCACGCCGGCGAACCCGATACCCTCGCCGCGCGTCTTGGAGCTCGAGGCGATGTCGTGGAACCGCGCAAGGTCCTTCCGCAGCATGCCCTTGCCATCGTCGCGCACCACCAACGTCGAGCTTGCCGCATCGGCCATCAGCTCCAGCCGCGTCGCACCCGAATCGAGCGAGTTCGCCACGATCTCGGTGAGCACGGTCTCCTCGAGCGAGCCCGTGTAGGCGTCGCGCAGGTCTTCCAAGAGGTGCAACAGATCGACTCGGGTCTCACCCATGGGGGCTCCTGAGGACGTGCAGCTTCAGTAGATGTCGGCGCTGGGCGACTCCCCGCCAGACGCGCGGGAGGCGGGCAGCATCCGCTATCTGCGCTCGCGGGCCAACCCGGGCGGCGTGAGCGTCGATCCAATCCAGCGGGCTGCTCATGCAGGGCGAACGGCCGTCGTGCGCCCTCGACCCGCCGGCGGGTACCCCGCTCTCCCGCTCCTCCCCTTCATAGTTTCCCCTTGCTTACCGAGGGGAGCGCGCGCTACGCTCCCCTCGGTCACCGATATGAGGGCCGGATCCGGGGTTTCAAGACGGTTCCCACGACGCTTCGCAGGACGGTTCTCAAGAGAGCTCTCACGCCATGAGCAAACCCACCGATCTCGTCCAGGGCACGCTCGACTTGCTCATCCTGAAGCTGCTGGCGCTCCAGCCGCTGCACGGGTGGGCGATCAGCCGTCGCCTCAAGGCCGTCTCCGGCGACGTGCTCCAGGTCAGCGAGGGCTCGCTCTACCCCGCGCTGCACAAGCTCGAACAAGAGGGCTGGATCAAGGCGGAGTGGAAGCTCACCGAGAACAACCGGCGCGCCAAGTTCTATGAACTCACGCGGCTCGGCCGGCGCCAGCTCGAGACCCAGGCCGCGGCGTGGGACCTGTTGTCGTCCGCGATCACCGCGGTCATCCGGCTGTCCGAGGCATAGGCTGGCCATGCGCATCGAGCACTGGCTCTTCTCGCTCCCGCTCAGGCTGCGGTCGCTGTTGCGCCGCGGCCAGGTCGAACTCGAGCTCGACGACGAGCTGCAGTTCCATCTCGAGCAGCTGACCGAGGAAGGCATCGTCCGCGGGCTCCCGCCCGCCGAGGCGCGCGCGACGGCATTGCGCACCATGGGCGGGCTCACGCAGCACAAAGAGCAGGCGCGTGACATGTGGGGCATGCGCTGGCTCACCGACTTCGCCGACGACCTGCGGTTCGCGTTCCGCAGCCTGCGCCGAACGCCGGGGCTGGCACTGTTCGTGGTGCTGGCGCTGGCGCTCGGCATCGGCATGACGGCGGCGTCCTACAGCATGCTCGACGCGCTCGTCTTCCGCCCCTACCCCGTGCCGAGCCCGGGCAACGTCGTCACGCTCGTGGGCACCTCGCATGAGAGCGCGTTCGAGGACTTCTCCTACCGTGAGTTCCGCGACATCCAGCGTGCCAGCAAGAGCTACCAGGGCGTGGTCGCGAGCGGCACGGTGCTGGGCGTGGGCTTCAGCACCGACGCCAAGGCGACGCCGCGCGTCAAGGGCGGCATGCTGGTCTCGGGCGATTACTTCAAGGTGCTGGGCGTCGAGCCGCGAGTGGGGCGCGGGTTCCGCGCCGACGAAGACCAGGTGCCGGGCCGCGACGCGGTGGTCGTGCTGTCGCACGACTTCTGGAAGCACGAATGTGCGAGCGATCCGGCGATGGTGGGCCGCAGCGTGAGGCTCAACGGCCGCGACTTCACCGTGATCGGCGTCGCACCCGAGTCGTTCCCGGGCCTGTTCATCTTCTCGCGCAACGATTTCTTCATCCCGCTCGCCATGGCGCGACTGTTCACGGCCAACCCGCAGCAGGACTTCTTCGAGAGCCGCGACGCCCGCCAGCTCGCCCTGCGCGCGCGACTGAAGCCGCACACCACGCTCGCACAGGCCCGCGGCGAACTCGCGGCGATCGTGGCGGGCTTCAAGCAGGCCGAGCCGCAGCTCTACCGCGACCGCGGCGCCTCGGTACACACGCAGTTCGAGATGCGCACGCAAGCGGACGACATCAACTGGAAGTTCGGGCTCATCTTCACGATCCTCGGGCTGTCCACGCTTTTGGTCGCCTGCACCAACGTGGCTGGCCTGCTCCTGAGCCGTGCTCGCTCGCGCACGCGCGAGATCGCGGTGCGGCTGGCGCTGGGGGCGGGCCGCGAGCGACTGGTGCGCTTCCTCATGACCGAGAGCCTGATCCTGGCGGGCCTGGGCGGGCTGGCCGGCATCGCGCTGGGCTATGGCGCCATCCAGTTGCTGCAACGGTTCTCGATCCCGAGCGACCTGCCGCTCACGATCCCGTTCCGCATGGACACGCGCGTGCTGTTGGCATGCGTGACGCTTGCCGTCGTGAGCGCGGTCCTTTGCGGGCTCGCGCCCGCGCTCCAGAGCACGCGCACCGATCTGGCCAGCGGGCTGCGCTCGGCCGACGTCGAGCCGCCCGGCAGGCGCGGCATGTGGGGGCGCAACGCGCTCGTGGTGGCCCAGGTGGCCATGTCACTCATGCTGCTCACCGCGTCGTTCCTGATGGCGCGCAGCTTCCAGAGCAGCACCGAGCAGGCCTCGGGCTTCGTGAAGGACCACATCCTCATGGCACGGTTCGACCCGCGCCTGTTGCAGTACGACGCCGCGCACACGCAGCAGTTCTACGAGCTGCTCACCCAGCGCCTGCGCGCCACACCCGGCGTGGTGAACGTCGCGCTCACGCAGGACCCGCCGCTCGGGCTCGAGACTTATGAGCGGCTCAAGTTCGTGCCCGAGGGCTACGAGCTGCCACGCGACCGCGACAACCTGAACGCGTCCATGGACACGATCGACGAGGGCTACTTCGCCACGCTCGGCATCGCCATCACGCACGGCCGCGCGTTCACCGCGGCCGACGATTCCACGGCGCCCCGCGTCGCTATCGTCAACGAGCAGTTCGCCAAGCACTACTGGCCGCTCGGCGATGCCGTGGGCAAGCTCATCCGGCTCGAGCGGCGGGGCGGCCCGCCGGTGGAGATCGTGGGC
Organism: bacterium; assembly: GCA_031360075.1. Taxonomy (GTDB): domain Bacteria; phylum Eisenbacteria; class RBG-16-71-46; order RBG-16-71-46; family RBG-16-71-46; genus JAIOPA01. Next base: position 4,547 of record JANMAX010000263.1, read on the forward strand.
GTGGCACGCACCATCAAGTACCGCCAGACGGTCGAAAAGCCCGTCGACTTCGTGTACCTGCCGCTCGCGCAACGCCCGACGGCGCGCATGGTGCTGCTTCTGCGCTCAGCCGACGATCCGCTGCTCTGGGTGCAGCCGCTTAAAGACGTGCTGCACTCGCTCGACCCCAACCTGCCGATCGTCGAGCTGCGCGCATACGAGAACCTGATTCGCTACAGCACGGTCGAGGGCCCGCAGATAGCCGTGCGCATCGTGGGCACGATGGGCGTGGTCGCGGTGATCCTGGCCATCGCCGGGCTGTACGGGCTGGTGGCCTACAACGTCGCCCGCCGCACGCGCGAGATCGGCATCCGCATGGCCATCGGCGCCACGACGGCCGACGTGCTGCGCCTGGTGCTCGGCAAGGGGCTCACGCTGGTCGCCATCGGCACCGCACTCGGTCTGGGACTGGGTTTCGCGGTGGAGCGGCTGTTCCACGCCATGCTGTTCGACGCCGACGGCGTGGACATCGTGTCGTACCTGATCGTGGTGCCGACGATGTTCCTGGCCGCGATGCTCGCGGCATACGTGCCCGCCCGGCGCGCGCTGCGCATCGCACCCACGCAAGCGCTGAGGTGCGAGTAGCGCGCTTGGGGCCGCACGAGGCACGCGGGACGTGGCGCCGCTGGAGCGCCATCGGGAGGGTGCCCCTTGGTACCGGGGGCGCGCCGGCTTTGAGCGAATGACTTCCCGGGGATATCCTGCGCCGAAGGGACACGGCAGCGCAGCTTGTCGCGGCGACCAGGAGATGACCACTTGAACTCCGCTCTCAAGGGCATGCGTCTCGAAGGTGTTTCCGCCTATGCACCCGAGCAGGTCTGGAGCAATGCCCGGGTCGCGGCCCGCTTGCGGCTGGAGCGCATGCGCACGCGCAGGTCCGGCTCCGCCCCCATGAGCCCCGAGGACGCCAAGTTGTTCGAGACCAGCGATCGCTGGGTGCATCGGTTCATCGGCTTCCGTGAGCGGCGGTTCTGCTGCGACGGCGAAGGCACCATCGATCTCGCCACGCACGCGGCACGGCAGCTGCTCGAGCGGCTCGGTACGGACCCCGGCGGCATCGACGCCATCATCTTCGGCAGCGTCACCCCCTCGTACCTTTATAGTCCGCCCGACGCCGCCATGCTCCAGGACCGGCTGGGCATTCCCGTCTGGCAGGGCGCGATGCCGCGAGAGATCAAGGGCGCCGACGTCTCCCTGGCGTGCAGCAGTTGGGTCACCTCGCTGATGCTGTGCTACTCGCTCATCCGTTCTGGCATGGCGACGCGCATCCTGTTGATCGGCGCCGACCGCATGAGCGCCACGATCAACTGGCGCGACCGCGGGTTCGCGACCGTGCTCGGAGATGCCGGAACCGCAACACTGTGCAGTGCCGTGCCCGAGGCCGAGGACTGGTTCTCGCCGGCGCAGTTCTGGAGCTGGCTCGACGGCAGCCACGCGAACATGATCCTCACCCCCGCGGGCGGGTCGCGGCGGCCAGATCCGACCGCGCGCGAGCTCGCCGCCGGGCACCACCGGCTCGCCATGGACGGCGCCGCCGTGCGCAGCACGCTGGTCCCTCTGGTGGGCGGGCCGGCCGTGAACGCTGCCTTGGCCAAGGCCGGCTGGCGCCTGCAGGACCTCGACTTCGTCTCGTTGCACGAAGCCAACCTCACGCTGAACGGGTCGATCCTCGAGGTGTGGCGCCAGCACGGCTTCGGCGGCCGGGTGTTGGACGCCGGCGGCCAGTTCGGCAACACGACAAGCGCTTCGATCCCGTTGGCGTTGTCGTTGAACGGCGAGCAGCTGTCGGTCGGCCGGCGCTTCGGGCTGTTCGCCTTCGGTGGCGGGCTCTCGGCGAGCTTCGCCCTGGGCACCATCCGCCACGCGCTCCCGACTTACGTCCAGCTCGGCAAGGGCTGAAGCCGTCACGCCGTCGCAGGGGGCGGAGTCCGCTGGATTCACTGGCCCAAGCGGCACCCCCCGTCGCGCCCCCACGACATCGCCGCCTACTTCACGAGCGCGACTTGGTCCGGGAGTGTGCCCGCCTCGCCTCGCTGCTCACGGCGCGTTCCACAATCGGATGGTGCCGTCCGCGCTGCCGGTCGCGGCGCACTTGCGCGTCTGTGCGAGTGCCGTCGCGGACACGGAACCGGGGTGACGGCCGAGGACAGCGAGTTCGCGTTCGGCTCCGAGTTCGGACAGCACGGCCTTGCCGGTGGCGAACCCGGCCAGTAACAGTGAGGCGTCGGGCACCATGGCCAGCGTGGCCAACCGCCCCGGCATGGGCCGCGAGCGCTGCTGCTCAGCGCCGCTCTCGGTGTCCCAGCTCACGATCGTGCCGTCGGCCGCGGCGGTCACGAGCGGGCCGCCCCTGCCCGCCGCGGCGATCGCAGCGATGCGTGCGCGGCCGCTGCGCACGCTCCAGAGCCGGGCGCCCGAGTCGCGCTCGAACATTTCGACGCGGCGGTTGTGCGTGCCGCAGGCGATGCCGCCGGAATCCGGGGTGAACGCCACGGCCTCGACGCGCCCTGCCGTGGGTCCGATGTCGCGCGCGGCCACGCCACGCTCGGTCTGCCACAGGTACAGCCGGCGCTTGTTGCCCCCGGCCACCACCCAACGGCCATCGCTCGAGACGGCCACGGCCCTGAGCGCCGAGCCATCCGATGCGCGCACGTGCGTCACGCGCCTGTGACTGCCGAAGTCCCACAACACCAGCCGGCCGTCGGCAAGCACGGCGGCCACGCACAACCGCTCGGGCACGAGCGCCATGGCCAGCACGCTCGATCCGGTGGCAAGCGGCGCGTATGTCTCGCGCGCGGCCGCCACGCTCCACACCCGCAGTGTGCCGTCCCGCGACGCACTCACGAGCAGACGGCCGTCCGGGCTGAACGCCAGCGCGGTGACTTTCGAGCGATGGCCCGCCACGCGTGTGCCGCGCTCCTCGAGCTTCTCCTCGTACGACTCCACGAACCGCTCGCGCTTGTTCCCGAGCGACAGGCCCAGGACACGTCGCGGGGTCTCGCGCTGACCGTACACCGGCAGCTGCCACACGTGCGCCTCGGGCACGACCCCGGGCCGCGTCCACTCGAGCGACCAGCCAGCCGTGGCCTCGTCGGCCGGCGGCGTTACCGTGCGCTTACGCTTTTTGGGCAGCAGCCTCAGGACCGGCGAGTGCTTCGCCTCGGCGTTCGGTACCGGCTCCGGCGCCGGCTCGGGCACGGGCTCGGCGTGCGCGAGGGCCGCGGCCGTTGCACCGCGTGACGGCGCGTGCGCCGTCGGTCCGCCCGACACCGCGGCGTGCACCGACGCGATCGCGCCCTGCAGCCACGCGGGCCCGCTCGAGCGTGGCCCGGAGGACGCAGCACCGTTCGTACCGGCGAGCACCGCATGCGCGTGGACCGCAACATCGGCCGGCGTGGCGCCGCGCGCACTCCGCCGCGCGGGCGCGGGCTTGGCCGGCACCGCCGCCGGCAGGGGCTGCTGTTGGGCCGGCCGCTGCGGCTTGAGCTTGCCGTCGCGCACATCGCGCAGCCGTGGCGATTGCGACAGCTCGCGCACGCAGGCCTGCTTCAGGATGGCGGCATGGTCGGCCACGGTGCCGCCCAGCTGCTGGAGTGCCGAGAACACCGGCGAGACCTCCGGATGCTGGAAGTCCGCGCGCGAGAACAACAGGTTGTCTTCCATGTAGAACCGCTGCCACAGCTCGCGCGATTCGGCGAGTGCCACGAGCGAGGTATGGATGACGAGTGCCGAGAAGCGATCGGGCGCCTCGTCGAAGTCCTTGCCATTGCGCTTCGGGTGCTGGTAAGCGGCATGGCCCTTCTCGTGGCTGCCGCGCCCGCGCAGCGGCGGCACGTACATGCCGTCGTAGTCGATGAGTCGCAACTGGTCGCTGCGGTCCACCAGCACGTTGCCGTGCTGCAGGTCGCAGTGGCCGATGTGCGCCTTCTCGAGCGCATGCATCAGTTCCGCCCACTGGTCGGCGAGTTTCTTCAGGCCTCGCGGGTCGTCCAGGTGGCGCTCGACCCAGCGATCGAGCGTCTCGCCGTCGACCCACTCCATCTTCAACACCGGGTGCCACGCATCGCGCACGCGGATGCCCTCGGCCACGTACTCGAAGCCCACCATCGGCTTGAGCCTGTGCCCTCGCAGGTAACGGCTGAGTTCGGCATAGCGCTCGCGCAAGTCCTGGATGTTGTGCAGAAAACAGCGCACCGCCCAGCGCGACTTGCCGTCCGCCACCTGGTACACGCTGCAGAAGCCGCCGGTCACGGGCTGTGGCAGGCCAAGCGCGTTGAGCGCGGGCATGCCGAGCTTCAACTCGGGGTCCGAGAAGCAGCGCTTGGGGTTCTGGATGACTTCTTGATAGTCCGACATGCTGGGCCAGTTCATGCGCGCACCTCGAGGCGCACCAGCGTCACGTCGTCGTTGCGCAGCGCGCCACCGCCACGCAACAGGTGCATGAACGTCTGGAACGCCTCGGCCGTCTCGACTCGTTGCAGTGCTGCCCACGGCCGGCGTCCGAGTTCGGTCTCGGCCAGGAACCACTGCGCCAGCGCATCGGTCATGAGCAACAACTGATCACGGTCTCGCAGCTCGCCCTCCTCGGCGCGCACGTCCGCCCAGACGTCGCGATTGGCCTTCGCCACGCTCGAGAGCAGGACGGGCCGCTGGTTGAACTGCTCCGAACGCTCGAGCGGGAATGCCCGCTCGAGCCGCCCGGCACGCACCACGAACAGGCAGCTATCGCCCACGGCGAGCGCACGCCAGCGGTCGTCTTCCAGCGACACACCGAGCAGCGACGAGTAGGCGCCACTGCGCGCCTTCTCCTCGGCGTACCACGCCGCGGGTTTGTCGAGATGCGCGCCGGCCCAGGTGGCCTGCATGGGCGCGACCCAGTCGCACAGCTCCGCCGCCTGCGGTGGCGCCAGCACGAAGCGCGACACCAGGAGCTCTGCCCATTCCTTCGCGAACGAGGTCTCGCTGGCGCCGTCGGCCACGGCGAAGCGCTGGGCGCCGGCCTCGAGCGCGTAGGCGTCCTCGTATTCCGTGGTGGTGTGTCCCGACTTCGGGACACACCAGGCGATGGTTTCGGCGCGCACGGGCTAGCGGAGGTTGCTGGGACGAGTGCCGATGTCGAGGAACCGGATCAGGTCCACCAGGTCCGCATTGAACGCGAACCCACGCGAGTCGCGAGTGACGTCGTAACCCTCGCGTTCGGCGCCGTCACGGATGCCTTCGGGCAGGTGGCTCGACATGTTGAACAGCAGCTTCGCGAACTGGTCGGGCAGCCCCTCCTCCGCGTCGGCGAACAACACGGTCGAACCCTTGGCGCCGGAGATATGGCAGTTGAACAGCAGCGCCGGCCCATCCTGCGTCTCCAGGGCACGGATGCGCCCGGCATCGGCGGTCGGATCACCGTCGGTCGACTCGCCGTCGGTGATGTTGATGACGATGGGCGGGAAGCTGTAGGGATGCTCGTCCACCCACGGTGAGAGCGCGGCGTGCGCGGTCTGGAACGCCTTGCACATGGGGGTGGAACCCGCGGCCTTGGGGTCGAACCACACCGGGAACTTCACCTTCGTCTCGGCGCGGGTCCCATCGGGTTCCTCGTCGATCCGGGTGCGCTCCTCGATGCGGGCCGGGTGGTCGGCGATCGCACTGATGGGCGCCAGCGTCATGCCCGACAGCTCGCCGCCCAGCGCGGGGGCAACCTGCTTGCCGTAGGCGATCACGCCCACGTCGTAGTAGTCGCGCACACCCTCGGACTTGGTGCACTTGATGGACAGGTTCGTCAGCAGCTTGTTGATGGCGTCCGCGACGCCATCGGCCTTGCGCTTGCCGGTACCGTAGGGGTCGATCATGGAACCGGACATGTCGACCAGGAACAGGAACGCGCTGGGATTGGTGCGGCTGA
>JANMAX010000283.1:0-9185 GCA_031360075.1 bacterium
AATCCGCCCGCTGCGCGTGCATCCCGCCGGCTGACGCGAACGGCCGGGCGCTTGGGGCGCCCGGCCGCTCAACTCCGCACCGCCCCCAGCCAGGGGGTGATGGATTCTTGACCGGCGCTCAGGCCGGTTCGCCATCCTCTACATCGTCACCAATGGCGTATTCCTTGAGCTTCGTTCGCAGGGTCTGGCGGGCGATCCCGAGCAGGGTCGCGGCCTTGGTCTTGTTGCCGTCGCAGACCCGGAGCGCATGTTCGATCGACATCTTCTCGATGTCGGCCAGCGGCCGCACCACTCCCGCCGGGAATGGCTCGCCCGCACCACCGCCACCCCCCGCGACCACGCCGCCATGCGACAACTCGGACGGCAGATGCTCGGCGCGGATCTCGTCCTCGGCCTCGAGCAGGACGACGCGCTCGATGATGTTGCGCAGTTCGCGGACGTTGCCCGGCCAGCGGTAGGCCTGCATGCGTTCGAGTGCGGCCGGATGCAGCCGCGCGGTCGGCCGCCCGAGCTCGCGGCAGAAGCGCGCCACGAAGTGCTCGGCGAGCGGCTGGATGTCGCTGACGCGATCGCGCAGCGGCGGCACGAGCACGGGCACGACGTTCAGGCGGAAGTACAGGTCCTCGCGGAAGCGGCCCTCGCCCACCAGTTTCTGCAGGTCACGATGCGTGGCCGCAACCACGCGAACGTCGACCGTGATGTCGGCGGCGCCACCGACCCGGCGAAACGTGCGGGTCTCGAGCACGCGCAACAACTTGGCCTGCAACTGCGGCGCCATCTCGCCGATCTCGTCCAGGAACAGCGTACCGCGGTCGGCCATCTCGAACAGGCCCTTACGGAAGCGCTTGGCATCGGTGAACGCGCCGCGCTCGTGCCCGTACAGTTCGCTCTCGAGCAACTGCTCGGGAATCGCGCTGCAATTGAGCTCCACGAACGGCCCGCCGGCACGGGCGCTGTGCTCGTGCAAGTAACGCGCCATGAGTTCCTTGCCGGAACCGGTCTCGCCATGGATGAGCACGGTCGAGATGCTCGCCTTGGCCGCGCGTTCCAGCCGTGACAGGGCAGTCTTCAGGCCGTCGGAGTCACCGACGATTGTGAGGTTGCCCTTGGCGCTCTCGCGCAACAGCGTGACTTCCTGCCGCAGGCGCGCGTGTTCAAGCGCACGGTCGAGCACCACTCCCAGGTGGTCCAGGTCGGGTGGCTTGAGCATGAAGTCATAGGCGCCGAGCTGGATGGCGCGCACCGCCTGCTCGACCGTGCCGTGTCCGGTGAGCATGACCACTGGCAGGGAGGGATCCAGCTCGCGCAGCTCCTTGAGCACGCGCAGGCCATCCTCGTCACCGAGCTTCAAGTCGAGCACCACGGCATCGACGCCGCGCTCACGCACGGCTTCGAGTGCTTCGCGCCCGGTCGCGGCTTCAAGCGGCGCGAAGCCCTCGTCGCGGGCCCACTCGCCGATGCTGAAGCGCAGCGAGCGCTCGTCATCGACGACGAGCAGCGTGCCTTTCGACTGTGCGCGGATCGAGCTGTCGCCTTTCGCCATTTCGCTTCTCCAGCGGGAAGTTGAGGAGGACGGTCGTACCGCGGCCTTCCTTGCTGTCGACCGCGATCGAACCGCCGTGCTCCTGCATGATGGTCTGCGAGATGCTGAGCCCCAGCCCGGTGCCGGAAGCCTTGGTCGTGAAGAACGGGTCGAACAGCTTGGCGAGCGTGCCGCGTGGAATGCCGACGCCGGTGTCGATGACGCGCACCTGCTGGATCTCGATCCACGGCGACACCTTGCGGTCCGGAGCCCGCCGCCGCTCGTCGCCGCCGCGGTCATCCGTCCGCCGGCCTGGTCCGCGCGGGGGGCGCCGGCGCCGGATGTGCCTCACTTCGTAGCGCAGCGTGCCGCCCTTGGGCATCGCCTGCAATGCGTTGAGCGTGACATTGAGCAGGACCTGATGAATCAGGTCCGCATCAATGTAGACCGCGTTCAGCCGTGACGCCACCTCGGACTCGACCCGCACGCCCTGCCGCTCGGCGTTCTCGAGCGACATGCCGAGGACGCGCGCGACACAGTCCGCAAGCCGAACCGCCTGCAGTTCGGGCTGCCGCGGGCGCGCGTACTGGAGCAGGCTCGTGACGATGCGGTCCAGCCGGGCGACCTCATCGAGGATGACCTGGACAAAGCGAGCGCGGTCGTCACCTTGCTCGAAACGCTTGAGCAGCACCTGTGCGCTGGTGCCGATACCGGCGAGCGGATTGCGGATCTCGTGGGCGACGCCGGCCGACAGCTGCCCGAGCGTGGCGAGCCGCTCGTTGCGGCGGAGTTCCTGCTGCATGCGGCGGATCGACGTCAGGTCGTGCAGCGTCACCAGCACCCATGCCGGACGGCCGAAGCGGTGCGCCGTCAGCAGCACGGGCACGTCGCCCGCACCCGGCGTGTGCAATACCGCCTCGCGCTCGAGCGTCGCGCTCGCGAACGCATCGCGCGCCAGGTCCTCGCCCGAGACCACGGTGCGCAGCAGCGCCGAGGCTTCGGCTCCGCGCGCTCGCTCGGGGGACACGCCGAGCAGCTTGAGCGCGGTCGGGTTCGCGGACTCGACCCGGCGCTTGGGGTCGAGCACGAGAACGCCGGCTTCGGCATCGTCCATGAGAACGCCGAACGCGGCGTCGATGGGGAATGCGACGGGGCGGCGCCGCGTGCGGGTCGGCATGGCCATCCTCTGGCGAGAGCCTTGGGGCGTGCAGCGGAAGCGACCGCAGCATATCGGAGGCATCGCGCGGCCGAAAGCAGCGAGCCGCCAGGGACTCCCCCAGCGGCTCACTCGACTTTCGGATGGACGCCCGGCTCAGTGGCTGCGGATCTCCTGCAGCACGGCCTCGGCGAGGCGGTCACGGACTTCGGCGCGATCGTACCAGCCGGATGCGATGCGGCGGCGGGCCTCCGCGACACGAGCCAGACGCACCAGCCCGGTGTACGGGCCAGGCACCGTCTTGGGGCTCACGAGCTTGAGGGTGCTGCTCTTGCGTCGAGCGGTCATGGATCCTCAGTGGACCCGCACGGCGGTCGATGACCGCCGCGGGAGCCCGTGGAACGCTACTTCTGGCCGGGATCGGTGCCGGTCGCCGGCCGCTGCGCGGCCGCTTTCCGGTTCTCCTCCTGGATGCGTGCGTAAATCTCCTCGCGGTGCACCTTCACTTCGGGCGGTGCCTCGATGCCGAGTTTCACCTGACCGGAGCGCACCTCGAGAACAGTGATCTTCACCGAATCACCGATCCGGATGTTCTCTCCTAACTTCCTTGTTAGGACCAGCATGATTGGACGAGCCTCCGCTCCTCTACCCCGTGTACCCTAAGGCACCCGGTTGGCGGCACTGTGTGCCACTCGGGTGGCGGTGTGTGGTGTGGCCGTGCGGATGGCGACCGCCCAGCCGCACGGATCGATATGCGTATCGGCAGGGCTGGCAAGCAACTTGAACGAGAATAGCCTCGCGCAGCCGCGGCGTCCACGTTGCAATGCTGGCTTGACGGGGCGCCACATCCGCTGAGAGCGTGTCGTGCGTTCTCTCGTGGGGGTATCTGAATGGACAGACCGGGTCCTGGATTCCAGCTCCGCTGGCTGCTGCTGCCCGCCTCCTGGGTGCTGCTGATCTCGGGGTTGAGCCTGCAACAGCACGCCTACACCGGCGCCTCGTTGCGCCCGGGCGGAATGGTCGAATCGGTGGACCCCGGCAGCCCCGCGGCGCTGGCGGGACTGCGTCCCGGCGACCTGTTGCTGCGGGCGGACTCGGCCGCTGCACGTGACCCGCTGTCGCCCGAGGCCATGGCCGTGGCGACTCCGGGCCAACCACTGGTGGTGATGCGCAACCGGGCCGGCTCGATACGGGCGGTGTGGCTGGCCCCGCGCGCTCAGCCCGATTCCGAGCGCCACTTCTACGCCCTCATCTTCGCGGTGGCCTCGGCGTTCCTGCTGCTCGGTGGCTGGGTGTGGCGTGAACGTCGCGACCGGCTGACGCGCACGTTCTACCTGCTGTGCATCGCGTTCGCCGTGTTCCTGGCGCCGTCCCCACGGCTCGACACCCGCGCCGTGAACCTCGTCTATTCGTTCCTGTTCGTGCTCGCACAGTTGTTCATCGGTCCGCTGTTCACGCATTTCTTCGCACTCTTCCCCGAGTCCGGCCGGACGCGGGCACGCGCATGGGTGCTGACGTGCTACGCGGCGGCGACCGTGCTGCTCGTCTGTTTCGCTGGCGTGTTCATCGAATCACTCGCCGGCGGTTCGCGTTCGGGTGCACTGCTACCCGTGCTGACGATCGCGACCGGTGCGGTGCTCGCCGCCGGGCTCATCGGCGGACTGCTGCTGTTCGCGCTCGCATTCCTGCGCGCCGAGACCAGTGACGCACGCCGCCGGCTGCGCGTGGCGTTTTTCGGCACCTTGCTCGGCGCACTGCCGTTCGCGGTGCTGGTCGGCGTCCACAACCTCTCGCACGCACCGGCGCTGCCGGGCGAACGCTGGGCCGTGCCGTTCACGCTGCTCGTGCCGCTGTCGTTCGCATGGGCGATGGCGGTGCACAACGTCTTCGATTCGCGCCTCGCGCTGCGGGCGTTCACGCGCGCGCTCCTGGCGTTGCTGGGTGCGGGACTCCTGTACTTCGTGGGCGAGTGGCTCGCGGCCACGTTGTGGCCGCCGGCCGGGCATGGCGTGGCAGGCGCGGCGCTCGCGGGCGTGGCCCTGCTGTCCGCGCTCGCTGGCCCGGCCAGCGGTTGGCTCGTGGCGGCCGGGCGGCGCATGGTCCCGATCGCCGATGAGTGGTCGCTCGACGACTGGCGGCCGCAGGGCGCCAGCGAGTCCCAACTGCTGCACGGCGCGTGCGAGGCCGTCGTGCGCGCACTGCGGGTCGACGGCTGTGCCGCGCTCCGGGTCGACGAGCGCGGCGAGCGACGCGCCGGCGCCGGCGTGCGGCTGGAGCCCGTGCTGTCGCTGGCGGCGGCCGACGCCGTTCGCCATGTCAGCGGTCCGCGCGAGCCGGCCGAGCTGCGCCTGTCGAACGATGATCGGGACGCGCTCGAGCAGTCTGGAGCGCGCTGGCTGCTCCCGGTCGATGCCCGCTTCGCGCTGGTGCTGGGCCGGCGCTTCGCCGGGGCGTGGTTGTCGCGCGAGGAATCGCGCGCGCTCGAACGCCTGGCGCACGTGCTCGCGGTCGCACTGGAGAACCTCGAACTCAAGCGCGAGGCGCGCGGCCACGGCGCGCTCGCCAAGGAGCTGCGCGCCGCGCACGTCGTGCAACTCCATCGGTTGCCACGGCACACACCGGTGTTCCCCACGCTCGACTGCGCGGCGGCGACGCTCGCGACCGAAGCGGTGGGTGGCGACTACTACGACTTCGTCGAGACCGGCGGCCGTGAGTTCACGCTCGCGGTCGGGGACGCGGCCGGGCACGGCGTGCCTGCGGCCCTGGTGCTGGCGGGCGTGCAGTCGCGTTTCCGCCATGAAGCGCAGCGGGCGCGCCACCCCGGCGAACTGCTCGGGGCCATGAACCGCGACCTGGTCGCACTCGACCAGCCCGAACACTTCATGGGGCTCCTGTGCGCGCGCGTCGATGCCGGTACCGGAGTGGTGCGCTTCGCGAACGCCGGGCTGACACCGCCCCTGCTGCGCCGTCGGGATGGCCGGCACACCGAACTCACCGAGAGCGGGTTGCTGCTGGGTGTGCAGGCCGGCTCTGTCTACCCGATGAGTGACGTCGTGCTCGAGCCGGGCGACGTGCTGGTGGTGTACACCGACGGCCTTACCGAAGCGAGTCGCGACGGCGTGCCGTTCGGGGACGAGCAGGTCTGGCAGGTGCTCGACCGCCATGCCCACCGCCGCGCGTCCGATGTCGTCGAGGAACTCATGAGCGCCGTCCGCGATTGGAGCGACGGCCCGCTGGACGACCTCACCGTGGTGGTGCTCAAGCAGTTGGCGCGCAGTCGCGCGACCGCCCGAGGGGCCCTGCGCGAAGGGCTCAAGTCAGGGCTTGGTGACGCCGATGGTTTTGGCTGAGGCGACAGGAAGCCGCCTCCCCCGCTCGCGCTGCCAACCCACGAGTGGAGCCTTACCCGGTTGACCCCGACCGCGGGCATCCGCGGCGGGCATCCTCTGCACATCGGAGGTTGCCGTGGATATCGGACTGGTGATGGTCCTCCTGGACCTGCTGTGGTGGATCAGGCGCTGAGGCGTCTGTGCCGCAGTTCAAGGACGAAGCCCTCGGGGCCGACTGGGTCCCGGGGGCTTTTCATGTCCGCACGCAGCACCTGCACGGCGCTTCGGACTGCTCACCGGGTCAGCGCAGCGCGCTGACGAGCTCGCTCGCGAGCGCCGCGACGCGCTCGATCACACCGTGCTCGGGATCCTGATGCACGAGGCGCATGAACGCCGCGCCGACGATCGTGGCATCCGCGCGGCCGCGCAGTGCCGCCGCGTCGGCGGCGGTCGAGATCCCGAAGCCCACCGCCACCGGCAGCGACGAATGTGCGCGCACGGCGGCGAGGCGTTCGTCGAGCGCGCCCGCGTAACCACCTGCCTGCCCGGTGACGCCGGTGCGTGCCAGGCAGTAGACGAAGCCGCGACAGCGCGCGAGGACCGCCGGCAGCCGTTCAGCGCTCGTGGTCGGAGCCACGAGCAGGATGGTGTCGATGCCCGCGGTATCCATCGCGGCCCAGGTCTCGGGCAGTTCCTCGGGCGGCAGGTCCGACAGGATCACGCCATCGACGCCGCTCGCCCGGGCGGCCTCGGCGAACTCACGCGCGCCGATACGCGCGACCGGATTCGCGTAGGTCATGACGATGATGGGCAGCGACGACTCCTTGCGGAAGCGCGCCACCAGATCGAGCACGTCGTGGATCCCCGTGCCGCGACGCAACGCCCACTCCGAGGCCCGCTGGATGTCGGGCCCGTCGGCGATGGGATCCGAGAACGGCACGCCGACCTCGATCGCCATGGCTCCGGCCTGTTCGAGCGCACGCAGCAGTCCGAGCGAGACTTCGAGCGACGGATAACCGGCGGTGAGGAACGGAATCAGACCCGTGGCCCCGCGACGCGCGGCGAACGCCGACGACAACCGGGACGCAGCCAAGCGCGTCAGTAGGCCGCGGAGAACGGGTCGACGCTGTTCCAGCCACGGCCGTACGGCGAGTAGCCGTACTGGAGCGGCGAACGCACGTCATGCATCGCGATGCGGAACAGGGAGTTCTTGTTCGGCCGCCACGACAGGTCGAAGCCCTCGAGGAAGAACGGGTTCGAGCCACGGCGCGCCTTATCGAGCCCGAATGTGTTCCCGACGCTGACGCTCATCGTGATCGGAGCACGGAACTGATAGGACAGATTCGTGACCTGCAGCGCGCTCGCCTTGCCACCGAAACCCGAGCCCATCGAGACCGTGGACATGAGATGGAGGCGCGACGGATCGAACCACGAAGCAGGGAGCGCGAACGCCGACAGCGGCACGCGCGGGGCGAAGCCAGCCTGCGATGGTTCCGACAGCAGCCCCGCGTTCGCGCGCGCACCGGCAAACGAGGTGACGATGACGACCAGGGCAGTGAGAACGGCACGGCGTCGAGTCATGGTGGAACCTCCTCGCGCATAAAGCTATGGACCCGCGCGGCCACTGTCAACGGCGGACAGGAGGCTGTGCACGGGTCCAAGGGGACTTGACCGGGGCTGGACCCGGTCCGTGGTGCGCTCGGGGCCTGGTTCCAGCCGTTGGTGCCCTCTAGCTGTTGATGTCGAGTTGCAGCTTGATGACGATCTCGTACGAGCCACCTGGCGGCAGCTTCACCGGCACGACAATCTGGCGCACGTCCGCCTGTAGGTTCGTGGAGCTCGGCGCGGGACTTTCCGGTGCAGGAGTCGCAACGGGCCCCGCCACCGCCGGAGCGAGCGCGGGCCGGAGCATGGCCGCCGCCGGCCGTGGCAGCATCACACTGCGCACGCCCTCGTGCGCCGATGTGGACGTGACGGCAGGCTCGGGAACGACGGCTGGCGCAGGCCGCGCGACATCGCGCAGCGGCGACGGCAAGTCGATCTCCTCGCCATAATCGTAACGGCTGGTGGCGCCCGTGGCGACGGGCTCCGGCGTGACCTGCGACTCCTGGCGGATGGCCTGCACCGGAGCGACCTGGGGAGGCCCCGACGACAGGATGCTGCGTGGCAGCATGGACGGAATGCTGGGCGCGGTCGGCGCGTTCGGTGCCGAGGCGGCCGGCGTGGGCGCGGGCCGTGCCGGGGTGCTCGGCGAGCGCCGCAGGTCCTTCGTCACCTTCTCCATGAGCAGGTGCGACACGCCGCGGAACGTCTCGAACACACCCTTGCCTTCGCTCGCGACCGCTTCGAAACTCGGGACGTTCAGCGGGTTCAGCTCGGCGTTCAGCTCGTCGACCGTGTAGAGGTTCGGGAGATCGCGTTTGTTGTACTGGATGACCCACGGGATGGCGTCGAGTGTCAGGCCGTACTCGGCGAGGTTTGTCCGCAGGTTCGCGAGCGACTCCTTGTTCTCCTCCATCTTGCCGACTTCGGAGTCGGCCACGAACACGATGGCGTCGGCACCCTTCAGCACCAGCTTGCGCGTGGCGTTGTAGAACACCTGGCCCGGGACCGTATAGAGCAGGAAGCGCGTCTTGAACCCCATGATCTCTCCGAGATCGAGGGGGAGCAGGTCGAAGAACAGCGTCCGGTCGGACTGCGTCTTCATGCTCACCATCTTGCCGCGGCTGGTGTCGGGCACGGCCTCGTAGATGGCTTCGAGGTTCGTCGTCTTGCCGCTGAGTCCAGCGCCGTAATAGACCAACTTGGCGTTGATCTCTTTCCCTGAATAGCTCACGACGACCACGGTTCTCTCCTTCCCTGTGGTGACCCCACCCCTTCGCGAGGTGGTCCCATGGAGCCCCTTGCCGCCCTTTCTCCACGGGCCTCGAGGTGCCCGGCGAAACCGGACACGGATGGGGTCGCCACAACGGTCGAGCGGTTCGCACCCGACATCCGTGACGGCTACTGCGCCGCCCTGCGACTCCGGGGGGTTTATCGGCGGTGCCCGAACCAGACTTCAGCGGATTCCTCGTCCGCCTCGAGAAGTCCTTCCGGCCGGGGCCCGCGTGGCGCCGCCGCACGGGCTGAACCGGCGGCGAGCCCGCCCGGCCGCCGCGGCGCTGCACGGGCGGGCCGG
>JANMAX010000336.1:0-3267 GCA_031360075.1 bacterium
GCATTCAAGGATTCTCTCACCGTGGGCTCGTGCGGGAGCCCCAGCGCCTCGAGATCGACGAGCGCGCCGCTCCCGAGATCCTCGATCAGGGGAAGCTTCCGCCGCCGCGCCAGCTTCGCGAGATCCTCGAGCGGCGGTTGCTTCGTGAAGCCCTCGATGCGGAAGTTGCTGCGGTGGACGCGCAGGATCGCGCCGACGGCTTTGCCATGGCGCTCGAACGCCTGCTCGTAGTCGCGCAGGTGCGTCCGGTTGGTGGCGCCGACTTCCACCAGCGTGGCGCCACTCATCTCCATGATCTCGGGCACGCGGAACGAACCGCCGATTTCGACCAGCTCGCCGCGTGAGACGAGCACCGCGCGGCCGGCCGCGAGGCCGGCGAGTGCCAGGAGTATCGCGCCGGCGCCGTTGTTCACCGCGAACGCCGCTTCGGCGCCCGTGAGCCGCGTGAGCCAGCGCTCGGGGCCCATGCCGCGATCGCCGCGCTTGCCGGTCGCCAGGTCGTACTCGAGCGAGCTGTAGCCGGCCGCCACGTCGGCCACGGCCCGACGGGCGCGCTCGGACAATGGCGCGCGGCCGAGGTTGGTGTGCAGCACGATGCCGGTGGCGTTCAGCACGCGGCGCAGCATGGGCTGGCTGCCCGCGCGCGCGCGCGCGACCGCGGCCTGCGCCAGCAGGTCCAGCTCGGGCGCGATGCCGCCGCGCGACGCCTGCAGCGCGGCACGCGCTTGGGCCAGCGTGTCGCGCACCGCGGCAACGAGCGTCGTGCGCGGCAGCTCGGCGGCAGCGGCCACGAGCCGCTCGTGACCGAGCAGCTTCTCGACCGACGGCAGCGTGCGGAGCGCGGACAGGGGCATGGTCGTCACGCTATCAGAGCCGAGCCGATGGAGCGAAGCCCCAGGCCACTACCTGTGCCGGCTGCCCGAAGCCATCCACTCCGTCGGTGGACCACCACGGTAGCAGTCCGCGAACCACTCTCGACGCAGCGGGATGTGCCGATCGACCGCAGCGGCGAGCTTCGCGCACGGTGCAGGGGTCGCCGAGAAGATCTTGCGGCCATGCCCGCGAACCGCTTCAGCGGCAGGGGTATAGTCACCATCCGCCGAGAGTAAGTAGGCCACATCAAGACCACCGGAAGCTGCCAGTTGCACCATGTCAACGGCGATTTGGACATCGACCGCCTTTTCGACGAAGACTCGCACTTCCCTGTGGGCCCGGCCCAGAGCAACCAGATCCGCGTAAACGGTCGTGTCAATCTTGACCTTGAGCTCCGCCAGATACTGAAGCAGCTCCGTCGCAGCACGGTTGCGTGACGTTCGCTCCTCAAGCCGGCCCTGGCGAACCCGGATTCGAGAGTCCTGGGCTAGTAGCTGCTGTAGGAACTCCCGCTGAGACCGTAGGAGTTCGGGATCACCCATCACTCCTACATCAGGGATGTAGTACCGCGCCTCTACCCAATCCCGTGCGGGCCCCGCGAGCTTGTCAAAGATCCTCGCGTAGTTGAGACGCCCGATGTCGGGAAGGCCAAGTTCCCTCAAGGAGTGATACCAGTTGTTCCCATCAACGAAGAAGACCGCACGGGCTCTGGGTGGGTTCACGCAGCCCTCCTAAATGAAAACCCCGGCGTGCGGATCTCTCCGCACCCCGGGGGGGTAAATGGCGGGCTCCCGTAAGAGCCCGTACAAGAAGTATCGGCAACATACGCACATCGGTCAAGGGCCGACTTGGCCGAAGCGAGACGTCAAGGACGTGTGATGCAAGTGCTTGCCGTCCAACCAGTACCAACCCAATCGGGTTTCATCAACGACTCCCGCTGCAGCCGTAGGGCACTCCCGAAGCGAATCAGGCAGCAGCGAAACTCACTCCTGCGAGATCGGAACCAACTTCGCTGCGTTCCAGGCGGTCAGCGACCAAGCGCAGCGCCAGCGCTTTTACCTTGGCGACCGCGGACTCTGAGGTCGAGCCGTAGACCATGACCCCTGACAACTCAGGCAGTTCAGCAACCCACCTGCCGTCATCCTCGCGAACCAGCTGGATGGAGAACTTCATCATGCATCCTCCCGGGAGCGGTGGACGGCCAGATCATCACAGGCTCGCGCCCTGACTCTCGCGCATTGCAGATCGCGGGCCCTCGGGTGCGGGCGCGGCGGCGAGGACCGCGCACGCGATCCCGCGCTGGGAAATGGGCGGCCGCTTGCACCTGCAATCCGAGCCCGCAGTCCCGCGCCCCTACCCGCCCAGATACGCAGCGCGCACTTCGTCATTCGCCGCCAGCTTCGCCGCCTCGTCCTCGAGCACGACGCGGCCGGTCTCGAGCACGTAGCCGCGCTTGGCGATGCTCAATGCCATGTGCGCGTTCTGCTCGACCAGCAGCACGGTGGTGCCGCGGCGGTTGATCTCGACGATGTTCTTGAAGATGTCGCGCACGAGCAGTGGTGCGATCCCGAGCGACGGCTCGTCCAGCAGCAGCATGCGCGGCCGGCTCATGAGCGCGCGGCCGATGGCGAGCATCTGCTGTTCGCCGCCCGAGAGCGTGCCCGAGAGCTGCTTCCGTCGCTCCAACAACCGCGGGAACAACTGGTACACCTGCTCCTGGTCCGCCTTGATGCCTGCCTTGTCCTTGCGGCGGTAGGCGCCCAGTTCGAGATTGTCCTCGACCGAGAGGTTCGCGAACACCATGCGGCCTTCGGGGCTCTGGCTCAGTCCCAGCGCCACGATCTCGTGCGCGGGCACCCGGCAGATGTCCCTGCCCTTGAACACGATCCTGCCGGTCTTGCACGGCACCAGACCCGAGATCGTGCGCAGCAGCGTGGTCTTGCCGGCGCCATTGGCACCGATCAAGGTGACGATCTCGCCCTGCTCGACGCGCACCGAGACGCTCTTCAGGGCGTGCACGGCGCCGTAGTAGACCTCGATGCCTTCCACCATGAGCTGGCTCACGCCGGCATCTCCTCGCCCAGATAGGCTTCGATGACCTTGGGATTGGCGCGGATCTCGGCCGGCAGGCCCTCGGCGATCTTCAAACCATAGTCCAGCACGGCGATGCGCTCGCAGATGCCCATCACGACCTTCATGTCGTGCTCGATCAGCAGGATGGTGAGCCCGAAGCGCTTGCGGATGTCGGTGATCAAGCGCATCAACTCTTCGCTTTCCTGCGGATTCAAGCCTGCGGCAGGCTCGTCGAGCAGCAACAGCCGAGGCCGCCCGGCCAACGCGCGCGCGATCTCGAGCCGGCGCTGCTGGCCGTATGCCAGACTCGTCGCGGGCTGG
>JANMAX010000348.1:0-29212 GCA_031360075.1 bacterium
GTCGCCGACGCCCCGCCACACACGAACGCCGTCGCTCAAGTAGTCCGCCACCGCCATGTCCAACTTGCCGTCACCGTCGAGATCACAGCTCACCACCGACATCGGGTACTCGCCCGAGGCGTACTCGCTCGCGGCGCCAAACGCGCCGCCGCCGGTGCCCAGCATGACGCTCACCGTGCCCGAGCCCTGGTTCGCGACCACGAGGTCGGGCAGTCCATTCGTGTCGAAGTCGCCGACCGCTACCGAGAACGGACCCACACCGGTGGGTCGCTCCTGGTGCGGGCCGAACAGTCCGTGACCGTCGCCCATGAGCGTCGACACGGAGTTCGACGTCGTGTTGGCCACGGCCAGGTCCAGGTTGCCGTCGCCGTTCAGGTCGGCGATCGCCACGGAGACCGGGTCCAGACCCACCGCGAAGTCGCGCTTGGCGCCGAACGAGCCGGTGCCCGTGCCCAGCAGCACCGACACGGAGTTGCCACGTTCGTTGGCCACCGCCAGATCGAGCTTGCCATCCCGGTTCAGGTCGCCCACCGCCACATAGAACGGCGACGTGCCGGTGGCGTAGTTCTGACGCGGCAGCAGTGAGCCGTCGCCGAATCCCATGAGCACCGATACCGTGTTGCCGTCGAGGTTCGTGGCCACGACGTCGAGTCTGCCGTCGGCATTGAAGTCCGCGAGCGCCACCGAGATGGGCCCCACACCGGTGGCGAACTCGCCGCGGGCCGCCACCATGCCGTCTCCCAGCCCCAGCAGCACGGTGACCGAACCCGTGGTCTGGTTGGCGAGCACCATGTCCGTGAAGCCGTCGCGATTGAGATCGCCGGCCGCGACCGAGAACGGCCGGCCGCCACAGTCGAACGACAGGTACGGCGCGGTGAACAGCGGACCGGCGAGCGCGGCGCCGGGAACCGCGATGGCAACAGCCGCGGCGAGCAGCGCTCCGAGCGGCGCTCGAGGACACCATGCGGCAGCGCGGCGGGGGGTGCGAACGGTGGGGCGAGCGCTCATCGGGGATCCCATCCAGTGACCTGCGGCGGCGGGCGGCGGACTATTCAGAGTACTGGGGAATCCGAGCGTAACACCCCGGCAGCCTCGTGCCGATGGATTTCGTATGGGGGTGGAAGGCCGCTACTTCCCCGCGTGCTTGCCCAGGAACGTCAGCCGGATCGAGTCCTCCACCGCCTCCATGGCGGTGCCCAGCTCGTCCCGGCGCTGTTGCGTCGCCGCGTCCGGGCTGGGGTCGCGGGCGAGCGCCTCGGCGATGCGCTCGCGCAGCGGCAGGCGGCTGGCGCGCTGGCCGAGTTCCGCCAGCAGCGCACGGACGTGAGCCAGCCGCTCGCGCGCCTCGGAGATCAGCTCGCCGGCATGCGCCACCGTGACCTCACCCGCGCGCACGTCCTTCAGCAATGCGCATTCGAACGTGCGACAGGTGCCGGGACGATGCGCGTACACGCTGCAACGCGTGCCGCGCAATGCGGCGCACGGCAACGGCAGCGACTCGGTGCCATCCGAATCGATGTCGAGCCCCATGGCCTCGAGTTGCGTCGCCTCGCCGCGCCCGGCCAGTTCCACTTCGGCGAACAGCGTGCCGTCGCAGCACAGGCCGCAGCGCGTGCACAGAGTGTCGGTGAGTTTGGGTGACATTTGATGGGCGTTTGCGGGCCTCCGGCCCGCGCCTAGCGGGCTCCGCCGGGTCCGCCGGTGGCCAGCAGGTCACCGATCATGCCGCTGCGCTGCGGGATGATCGTGATCTCGGCTTTGCTGTCGAGCAACCGCTGCGTCTCGAGGATCTCGAACATCGCACGCGCGATGTCGCCGTCCTGCGAGATGCGCTGCAGCGCGTCGCCCACGATCTGCGGACGCATGGCGGCGGCCTTGGCGAACTCGATGGCGGCCTGACGTTCGGCGGTGCTGGTGATGATGCTCACCTGGTTCGCACCGTCCTGCTTGATGGCCGAGGTCACCTGACGCAAGCGGTTCACGACCTTGGCCTCGATCCCCTTGATCATGCCGATGTCCCGGAAGTGCACTTTCCGGATGTACACCGAGCCCAGCTTGTAGCCCCACTCCTGCGACTTCGGCGACACCTCGGTGCGCACGGTCTGGCTCATCATGTGCCGGTTCTCGAGCATCGCGCCGAGCTTCATGTTGGACAGACTACGGATGGTCGCGCTGCCGACGTTGGCGGCGAGCGAGCCGCGCGGGTCGGCGTTCTTGAACAGGTAGCTCACCGGATCGCCCACGAACATCTCGTACCAGATGCCGATGCCCATCGGCGCGCCTTCCTCCGAGTTGACCGGCGTGCTGCGCAAGTACTCCTGATCGAGTCGCATGTCGAGCACGTAGCAGCGTCCGAGCCAGTTCACCACCAGCGCCGCGATCCCGAGCCTGGGCCAGAGGAAGTGCAGCCCGGGCTCGTCCAGCACGCCCAGCACCTTGCCGAACAGCACGTACACGCGGCAGCGGCGCTCGTCGACGATGGCGTAAAGACCGAGCATGCGTGCGACACCGAGCAGCATGGGCACCAGGATCGAGAACCCCACGAACGTCACGATCATCGCGATCAGGAACATCTGGAAATTGCTCACGCCTGGCCTCCATGCTTGGCTTCGAGGATGGCGCGCCTGGCGCTGCCGAACAGCCCCAGGCGCACATTGCGCACGTAGGTCTCGAGCGCGCCTGCGCCGGTCTTCTTGAGCGCGGTCAACTGCTCGGCCACGGCGACCAGCGGCTGCACCTCGGCCTGTGCGCGCAGCGTCTCGATCTCGACTGCGCGCTTGGACTGGACGATCTTCTGGTCGGCTCCGGCCTGCGCGAGACTGATGTCGGACGACACTTGGTTATAGGCCGTGTTGATGGCGGCCAGTGCCGACTCGACCTCGGTTGGCGGATCGATGCCCGTGATGAGCGAGGCGTCCAGCACGATGCCGTAGCGCGCCGCGGACGTGCGGCACTCGTGGTCCATGCGATCGTTGATGTCGCGCAGGTTCTTGCGCAGGTCGTTGATCGAGACACCCATGGCGGCCGTGGCGGCCTCGGGGCTCGACAGCAGCGAATCGGCCGCCACCGGGTGCGCGACCGCCGGGGCCTCGAAGTTGGCGATGCGCTCGCGCAGGATCGAGATGAAGTAGCCCATGACGTGCACGATCGGGCGCTTCACTCCGAACAGGTACGCATACAGGTTCTTGTCCGCGACGCGGTAGCGGATCTGGCCGTTCAGGCCCGTGTTCAGCTGATCCTTCGTGACCGCCTCGAGCATGGTGCCGCCCGAGTTCGCCTGGGCGTTCTCCAGATCGGTCGCCATGTTCATGGTCTGGGTGGCCACGGTGACTTTGTACACGCGCTCCCACGGCCACTTGAAGTACGGCCCGCCGGGCGGGATGACTCGCACCTGCGGATAGGAGTAGCGGCCCTTCTCTTCCTCCGTCAGGCCTTCGGAAATCGGGTCCTGTAGCGTGTTCGCATCGCCGACTCTTTCGGCGCGGCCGAAACTGGTCTTCACCGCCCGTTCGTTCTGGTTGACGGTGTACAGCCCCGCCACCAGGTAGTTGAACAGGAACCACGCTACGAATCCGAGAGTGAATCCCAACATGATGGTCATGGGTGCTGGCCTCCGGGGAGAATTGCGGTGCACACGGGCCCGACGCTAGGGCTCATGGCCGCAGTCCTCAAGTGCTATCTCCATGGCGTTGCGGTCATGTGGGATGCCGCTCGCCCGACCCGCCGCGCGCCCGCCGAACACCCACCACACGGACATGCTCCACGGTCACCGCGCATCCACTACGCGGCGCCCCTGGCCTCGGCGTGATCCACTTGCTCCGTGCCACGCACGCGCCGCGCCAGCAACACGAACACGAGCAGCGCGGCGACGCCCACCGCGGCTTCGGTGAACAACATGCCGTTCGTGCGCCAGGCGTCGTGCGCCCAACCGTTCACGCGCAGCATGCCCAGACTGAACAGCGTGTTGAGCGCGAAGAACAGGTTGATCTTGGTGGCCGCGGCGGTATTGCCGATGATCGAGATGACGAGAGCGGTCAACGTGGCCGCCGCCATGCCGAGTGTGAACGTGTAGAACAGCGTCGAGGCGGCGTAGCCGGTGCCCGTGCGCGGCGACAGCGCGATCGCCACGCAGCCGAGCACGCCGAGCGCGCACGAGATGGCGTACGACGCCGGCTTGCTCATCCGGTCGGCGAGCCGGCCGCCCACGAAGCAGCCGGCGACCACCGCCAGTCCGCCGCCGATACCGAGTACGGCCGAGACCGCATCGGAACCCACGTGCCACTCGCCCGCGATGGCTCCGAACAGGCCCTGGGCCGCCCCCGTACCGATGGGCAGGATCGCCAGGATCAATGCGATGCGCCCCGCGCGCGACTTGACCAGATTCACCAGCTCGCGCCACGCATCGAGCGCGCGGTCGGCGGGCGAGCCGTGGTGCAGGTGGCGCGGCGGCTCCTCGAGCCCGTTCAACCCGAGCGAGCAGATCCACAGGATCGCGGCCAGCGCCACGCCAGCCATCCACGGGTGCGGCAGGTGCTGCATGAGCCACAGTCCGAGCCCGCCGCCGGCAATCTGCGCGAACTGATTTCCGCTCTGGAACCAGCCGCCCGAACGGCCACGCATCGCGGGCGGCGAGTGGTATGTCATGAGGCCCTCGGTCGCGAACGCGATGAACGTGCCGGAGATACTCGTAAGCAGCACGATGCCCGACAGCAATGGCATCGTGGCCGGCCCGAGCGGCACACTCGCCATTGCGATGAAGCCGATCGACACGAGCGTGATGGCGATGCGATACCAGAGCTTGCGCGACAGCGTGTAGTCGCCGAGCGGTGCCCATGTGAATTTCCAACCCGAGGCCAGCCACGTCATGCCGATCACGCCCGCGATGTCCGACACCGACACCCCGGCGCGGCTCGCCAGATAGCCCAGTGCGATCGAGGGGAACCCGATCGTGAGGCCGAACGGGAAGTACAGCACGGCCCACACGAACGGATGGCGCGGCGCGCGCGCGGCGGGAACGATGGTGGTTTCCATGGTGCGCGATGCTAGCGGCACACATGGGGCCAAGTCACGGGTTGATTGCAGCACGGGTCGAGTCCAGACTCGCTCGTCGCCCCAAGCGACCTCGCGCACCCCACGGTCTCCACTCAGCGTCTCAAGAGGACCCCGCCATGAGAGCCGTGCAGATGACCGCGGAGCGAGCCCCCCTCGAACTTCGTGAGACCACCGCGCGCGAGCCCGCTGCCGGCGAAGTGCGCGTGCGCATCCGGGCCGCGGGCATCTGCCACTCCGATGCGCACTACCGTGGCGGGCTGTCCGCCATGGGGCCGCTGCCGCTCACGCTCGGGCACGAAATCGCGGGCGTGATCGAGCGCATCGGGCCTGGGGTGACCGCGCTCGCGCTGGGCGAGCGCGTCTGCCTGCACTATCTGCTCACCTGCGGCACGTGTGCGCACTGCGCGGCGGGCCGCGAGGCGTTCTGCGTGAGCGGCGTGATGCTCGGCCATCATGTGGATGGCGGCTTCGCGGAGTGCATCACCGTGCCAGCGCGCAACGCCGTGAAGCTGCCCGAGCGCATCCCGTTCGAACATGGCGCGGTCCTGATGTGCTCGTCGGCCACCGCACTGCACGCGTTGCGCCGCGGACGGCTGAACCCCGGCGAGAGCGTGGCGGTGTTCGGCTGCGGCGGGCTGGGGGTCTCGGCGGTGCAGCTCGCGCGAGTGTTGGGCGCACGAGAAGTGTTCGCGGTCGACATCGCCGCCGACAAGCTGGCGTTGGCGCGAAAGCTGGGCGCGCACGCCATCGACGCGGGCAGCGGCGATGCCGTCGCGGCCATCCGGGCGGCCACGGGAGGGCGCGGCGCAGATGTCACATTGGATCTGGTCGGCATGCCGGCGACCATGCAGTCGGCCGTGCGCGTGCTGGCTCCGCAGGGGCGCGCCGTGCTCGTGGGCCTGAGCCGCGCCCGGCTCGAGCTCGACCCCTACCGCGAGATCCTCGCTCCCGAAGCCGAGCTGATCGGCAGCAACGATCACACGCTTGGCGAGTTGCAGGAGCTGATCGCGCTCGTGGAGCAAGGCCAGCTCGACCTGTCACACGCCGTCACCGCCACGGTGCCGCTCGACGCCGGGGCGATCAACGACACGCTCGATGCACTCGAGCAGGGCCGCGCCGGCGTGCGCACGGTCGTGGTGACTTCGTAGCTGGATCCACTACGGATTCGCTTCGCGCGCGCGTCACTCGCCCTTGGGCGTGATCGGGAATACTCTGTGCGCATGGCTGACTCGGACCGCAGGCGCTGGCTGCGCGCGGTGATACTCGTCGGGGTGCTCTACCCCGCCGCCGGAGTCGGGTTCGGCGCGCTCGCCGCGGGGGCCGCATCCGATCAGGTGCGCACACTCTGGCGGGCGTCCGCCTTCGTCATGAGCGCCGTGTGCTTCGCGGCCCACATCGCCTATGAGCACTTTCGGCTTCGCAGCCGTGTGAGGCGGACGGCATGGCACACGTCTGTGGGCGTGGCGCTTGGTGCCTTTGCGCTGGCGCTGCTGGCCAACATCCACGACCTGGGGTCACCCTCGGGCTACCGACCCCGCATGCTCATCGCCTTGCTGGCGTGGCCCCTGCTCACCGCGGTGCCGGCGTTCGTCGCCGCGCTCGTGGCGGCCGCCTGCCTTGGGTTGAAGCGGCGGATGGAGTGAGGCACTCTCGGCGATTCCTCACCACCAGCGAACGCTCCCGGGCATTCGGAGTGCGGATCCGCGAGTTCGTGTGACAGCCCCTGGCGCGCGCATCTGTTCGCGGCGCGGCTCACGCCGGCGGGGCCCTCCTCGCTGCGCACCGCAGGCGCACTCCGTCGACCGCCTGTTCGACCCACGGAGTGCTTGTCCCGAGCCACGTCCGCCGGACCGAGCGCGACGGGCGCCGAGGCGCGGGTACGCGCAATCGTGAAGCACGCCAGAACGCGCGCCACTCCCAGCCATCACTCACACCGCGGGCTCGCCCCGCCATAGCACCGGTACGAGTGTGGTCCACACCAGCACGCCGAGCGACGCCAGGTTCACGTCGAGGCGGTAGGTGAGGAAGTGGCCGCCCATCGCGTACACCCACAGCACGAACGACACCGTTGAGACGGCGACCGAGACCCACTGCGGCCCGCGCCGGTCCGCGGTGCCCCAGGCGCGCACGATGACCACCAGCGCCAGACATACGAGCGGCCACACACCCGCGTAGGACTCCTGCGCCAGGGGCCGGCCCGCGAGATAGACCGCCACCACCTCGGCGGGCACGAGTTTGACGGCGCGCGCGAGCCACGGATCGATGGGCCCGACCGGCGTGCCCACCACGCTCGTGCGTGGCGCGCTGGTGTAAAGCCGGAGCGGCGACGTGATCATGGCGACTCCGGCCATGGGGACGGTGCGTGACGCGCCACGCACCGAGCGCGCGCTGCGCGTCTCACGACAGCGCCTTCGCCAGCTTGGTCACGTACTCGACCAGTTCGAGCAACGGCGTCGCGCCGCAGGCGTCATCGAACGTGAGTTCGCGAGCGCGGTCGCCGTCCTCGATGCGAACGCGATACTGCATGGCATCCGGCAGCCGCGAGGCCGCGGGTGCAGCGAGCGCGAAGAACGCCGCGCCCTGCACCAGATCGGCCAAGCTCTGCTGCGCGTCACCGGGCAATCGCTCGGTATCGAGTTCGTGCTCACTACGAAGCCCGGCGATCCCTCCGCTCTGGACGACTCGTATTCGCACGTTGCACGGCCCCCTTCGACTTCGCCCTCGCGGTTGTCTTGGGCTGCTTCACCGGCTGGCGTGGCGAAGCCCCCTTCACCTCGATGCCGACCTGCTTCCAGGCGGCGCGCACGACGCTCGCGCCCTGGTTGTCGAACTCGCGCCCGGCGGCATCGACCGTGGCCGCAGCCGCGACCATGAAGTCGGCGTCGCGGTGCAGCATCTTCGTGAGCGCAAGGTACCAGACCCTGCCGGCTTTGACCCACGCCTTGCCGCCGAAACCGATCGCGGCCAGGTAAAAGGCGTGGTTCGGGATGCCCGAGTTGATGTGCACGCCACCATTGTCGTCGGCGGTGTCGACGTAACCGTCCATGTGTCCGGGCTGCGGATCGCGGCCCAGCCGGGGGTCGTTGTAGGCCGTGCCGGGGGCTTTCATGCTGCGCAGTGCCACACCCTTCACCCCTTTGGCCCACAGCCCTTCGCCGATCAGCCAGTCCGCCTTCTTCGCGGTCTGCCGGAGCGCGTACTGCTTCACGAGCGAGCCGAACACATCGCTCATGTGCTCGTTCAGCGCACCGCTCTGCCCCTGGTAGTCGAGCCCGGCCGCGTACTGCGTCACGCCGTGCGTGAGCTCATGACCGATGACGTCGAGCGACTGCGTGAAACGCCCGAAGATCTCGCCGTCGCCGTCGCCGAACACCATCTGGCGGCCGTTCCAGAACGCGTTGTTGAACGACCGCCGGTAGTGCACGCTGGCGTCGAGCGGCAGGCCGCGCCCATCGATCGAGTCACGGCCATGCACCTTCGAGAAATAGTCCCAGGTCGCGCCCAGTCCGTCGTAGGCCTCGTTCACACCGATGTCATCGGTGAGCGACGTGCCCTCACGGCGCACCGGTTTCCCGGGCAGGGAGAACCCGTGCTCGGCATCGAACACGGTGCGATGCTTGCCCGACGCGGCCGGCGTGGTCGTCAGTGGCGTCACACCCCGGAGCGCACCGCGCTCGGCACGCAGTTCGTGCGCGAATGCCAGACTCTCCCTGGCGCGTTCGGCGAGCCCTGGCCAGTGCGTGTCGGGCAACCGTGACATGTGCGCGAAGATGTGCGGCGGGACGATCCCCTGGATGAACTCGGGCAGTTCGTGCGTGTCGCTGAACCGGATCATGGGCACCTCCTCGAGGCCGGCGCGGATGGCGGCGGCGGTACACGGTTGTAGGGGTGCTCGCCACGGACACAGCACGACCGCAGCGCATGGCCCACCTACGAGCCTGTCCGAACGCAGGTTGCGCCTTGCGAGGGCCGTGCCGCGATACGCAGTCTCGACCCCGGCTTCACCGAATGCTGGCAGGCGATGCGGAATCGACATGTTGCGAACGGCTTGCGCGCGGCGGCTCGCACGACGCGCCGGACGGATGTTGCCGCTTGCCAGTCGCCGTGCAGCCCGCGCTGGCAAACACCGGCCAGCCTCTGGCCAGCGCTCCATGCAGATCCAGCCGATCGCGGCCGCGGGTCGGCGCCCTTGGGTCGGCCGCGAGGCGCCGCTCGGGCACCGTGCCCACATGGGATTGCGGCGCGCACTCCGAAGGGGTGCCGCCGACCCTCGTGCCACTCCGCGCTGCACGCACCCACGCGTCCCGGTCGCTGCTCGAGTCGCGCCGCAGCCCAGGAGCGCGAAAGACCGCGCGGCGCATGCGCCACGCGGCCCTCGCTCATCGGGGTACCCTGCAGTTCCCCGGCGCACACCGGCACGCCAACCTTCGTGCGCGGTGCGCGGATCCGCGCGTTCTAGGCACGCGCGAAAGCGACCGACGAAGCGTCGGGGAGGCCTCAGCCGCGCGGAGGGCGCTGGGCAGGCGACGTCGTGCGCGCGGGCGGAGTGATCACGCGTTGCGCATGCACGAGGGCGCTATCCGACGGCACACCGTCGAATCCGGTCTTAGCGGCGATGGAGGCTTCAGGACTCCCTCTCTCGGAGTCCGAACCAGTGCCATCGTCGTCACTCGCATCCGTGGATGCGGGGGTTGCGGCGACCGGGCCGCAAGGAAGTTCGGCATGAGCCGTCAACACGCAGACGGCGTCAGGTCGACCCAAGCCCATGCCTCCCGCACCGTCCACCAGCGACGGGCAGGCCGCGGCCGCACGCGCCGAACCACCGAGCGCGATCACGGCCACCAGCAGGAGCATGGTCCAAAAGGTACGCATGGGACAATTCAAACCCATCCGAGGGGGCAGCACCAAGGGATTTCCTCACCCGGTACACGAGTTTCGTCATCCACGGTTAGCACAGCGTTCCACTGAACAACTGGACTCATGCCGAGCGAACTCCGGGTGGCACCAGCCGGCGAGCGTGCCCGCCAGATACACGAAGGGGCACGTAGCACACCCACGCGCCACGCGCCCTCCGGCCGGGGTCCCTGCGATAGTCCCCCGAAATATTCAGTTTTCGCCTACGTGCGAGCGAGCGTGCGAACCGTGCGGTCGCGGGTTCGTCCTGCTCTCCGTTGCGCGCTCGTGATCGCGAACTGCGCCCCGCCTCGAGCACAAGGCCCACGCGCATGTACGCGCGCGCCACAGGAGAAGCATACAACACAGCGCCGCCGGTATTGTCTCCTGAAATTTCGTCGACGTCGTCGCGCCGGGCAGAACGCCCGTTCCGTTGCAATGAAAGTTCAAACACATATCCCAAGCGCCCCTCCCTGGCGTCCCACCCCGCGGCGCCCATGCTGCAAGCGACGGCGCTGGATCCCCGCCCGCGACGTCCCGGCCGCTGGGTCATTTGCACGACGCGCATCCGTGGGGGCAACCTGCGCAGCGAGGTGCGGCCGACGCTCGCATCGGCCGATGCCCCCCGGAGCCGGGAGCACCTCCCGCGCCCTGCTTCCAACCTACCGCGTCCATCCAGTCGTCACGCGCCCAAGCCCGCGTGGGCGGACGCCCGATCGGCTCGCCCCGACGCCTGCCGCTTCCCCCTGGTGGCCGGCACGAGGATCCGCATGTCCATTCGCGCGCTTTCGCTCGTCACCCTCCTGTTGCTCGCGAGCACGTTCCCCACGGCCACGGCTTCCGCCAGCGAGCAGTCGTTGTCGCTCTCGGCTGGCGTGAGCAATGCCTACAACAACAACTTCCTCGAGTACTCCCCGAACCAGCTCGACCGCTTCAAGGCCGGCACGAACCCGCTGCGGTTCTCGCTCGAGTCCACGGACGACTTGATCCTGTCGCCCAGCGTGTCGCTGACGTGGGAGCTCGACCACGGCGGCGGCCGGCGCCACGCGCTGCGCGCGCACTGGGATGGTGACTTCCATGGCACCAATGCGGGCGCGGACTACCGCTCGTACAGCGCGCGCTGGACCGAGAGCTTCAAGGGGAACCGCCGGCTCGCGGTCGGCTTCGGGCGCATGGATAACTTCTATGTGCGCCAGCTGCGCGACGAGGACCTGCCGGCCGGGCTCGGTGATGCGCGCTGGACACGGGCGCAGTTCGACCAGGACGCGATCACGGCCAGCTGGCGTCAGCCGGCCGGCAAGAACATGAAACTTGGCCTGGCCTACCGGCACGACAAGCGCGACTACGTGCCCGCGTTCACCGAGCGCTCCTCGAACGCCAACCAGGGCGAGGTCTCGCTCGGCTGGGACGGCCTGCCCAAGCGCGGCGAAATCGCACTGTCCGCGGGCTATCGCCAGAGTAAGGCGGAGGCGAACGACCACGATGCGATCATCGGCGACGACGACGACGTGAGCTACGGCGGCATCCTCGCAGGCGCGACGGGCCGCATGGAGTTCTCGCGCTCGAAGGCCATGCGCTGGGGCGGCGATCTGGGTGTGGACGTCGCGACCCGGAACTACGACTCGAAGCTGCCGGTCGCGGTGGATCCCTTCCATGCCGGCCGCAACGACATGCTGGTGGGCGTCGAGGCGGGCCTGCGCGCCGCTTACCTGCGCTGGGACGCCCGAGCGTTCTTCCGCGTCGAGAACAACAACGCCAACCTGGGCACCGGTGCGGCCCCGACTTCGGATTCCGGCAGCTACCGCAAGCACCAGTTCGGCCTCGAGCTGTCGTGGTCGGGCGACCTCTGGAAAAGCGCCAAGTCCAACTGACGGCAGCACCTCCGGACGCCCCGGTGGCCGGCCCGACAAGGGCCCGGGCAGCGGGGCGTTCCCATGCTGCCGGTGGAGCACGTCCCACCGCTCACTGACCGGGGCTTACTTCCTTCGCTGCTTGGGGTTGCCGCGCCAGCCGGTTGCCCGCCACAGGCCAATTCGTGTATAAGCGAGCGGTTGCCCCTAACGCCAGTGGGCCGGAAGTCGCATCCGACCGATCGATACCGTCCCGCGCGCTTCCCACGCGCCACCACCCCGTCTCCGGAGGCAGCTTTGTCTCGGATGGCCCTGTTCCTCACTTTTACGGCCCTGTACGCCGCACTCCTGATTCCCGGGTGCGCCAAGACTCCCGGTCCGGGGCTCGCCCGCGGCGCGCAGATCTTCGACATGTGCTTCCCGTGCCATGGCAAGGACGGCCGCGGCAATACTTCGCTGGCCGCGCCCGCGATCGCCGGCCTGCCGCGCTGGTACGTCGAACACCAGCTCCATAACTTCAAGAGCGCCATGCGCGGCGCGCACCCGCAGGACGCCGAAGGGGCGCGCATGCGGCCGATGGCCAAGTCGCTCTACCGCGCCGGCGACCTCGAGTCGGTGGCGGAGTACGTGGCGACCCTGCCCGCGCGCCCCCCGCTCAACAACATGATGGCGATGGGCGACACGGCCGCGGGCCGCGTGGCGTTCCAGAGCATCTGCATCACCTGCCACCAGGCGGATGGCGGGGGCAGCGAGGCGCACGGCGCCCCGCCGCTCACACACCAGCACGACTGGTACCTCATGACGCAGTTGGGCAAGTTCAAGTCGGGCATGCGCGGCGCGCATCCGGACGACGCGATGGGCGCGCAGATGGCGGCCATGGCAAGCACGCTCGCAGATACCACGGCGATGCAGGACGTGGTCGCCTTCATCCGTACCCTGCAGAAGTGATGGAGGCCCGCCATGGCCGGTGACGGTTACGAGAGCGATTGGGCGGACAAGACCGCCAAGATGACTATCCTGTTCACGGTCGTCGGTGTCGTGCTGTTCGTCGGCGCCGTGATGCTGTTCATCTTCTGAGCACGGAGAACGAACGATGATCCTGAGCCTGCCAAGCCTGTCGACGTTCTCCGGGGACATCGACGGACTCGTGACACTGGTGTCATGGCTGGTCGGCGTGTGGTTCTTCGCCACCCAGATCATGTTCTTCTGGCTGCTGTGGCGCTTCCGGGCGCGCGACGGAGTGAAGTCGCAGTACATCACGGGCAAAGAGCCGCACTTGAAGCGCTGGATCAACATCCCGCACACGCTGATCCTGGTCTGCGACGTCGTCATCATCATCGCGGCCGTGCGGGTGTGGATGAAGGTCAAGCAGACGCTGCCCCCGCCCGACGACACCATTCGCGTGGTCGGCCAGCAGTGGACGTGGACGTTCCAGCACTCCGGCACGGATGGCGTGCTCGATACCTCCGATGACGTCTGGACGAGTGACACGCTGCATGTCGCCGAGGGCAAGACGTATCACTTCCTGCTCGAGTCCAAGGACGTCCTGCACAGCTTCTTCGTGCCGGTGTTCCGCTTGAAGCAGGATGCCATCCCGGGCCGCACCATCACGGGCTGGTTCAAGGCAACGAAGACCGGCGAGTACGACATCCTGTGCGCCGAGATCTGCGGCATCGGTCACGGCATCATGGGTGGCCGCATCAAGATCGAGAGCCCGGAACAGCATGTCGCCTGGGTGCAGCAGCACTCCGTGGTCGCCGATGCGGGCGCCACGATGCCCTCTGACTCCAGCGCCGCGGTGTCCGCTGGCGCCACCCACTGATCGGGGACCCGATGACTGACCACGCTCACGCGGAAGCGCACGGCGCGGGCCACGCGCCCCACGCCGAACCCAACTGGTTCCTGAAGTACTTCTGGTCGACGGACCACAAGATCATCGCCCTGCAGTACATGTTCACCGGCATGCTCATGGCGCTGATCGGCGGATTCATGGCATACGTGTTCCGGATGCAGATCGCGTATCCGGGCATGAACGTGCCGTTCTTCGGACACGTTTCGCCCGACGCCTACAACGCACTCATCACGAACCACGGCAGCATCATGATCTTCTGGGTCGCGATGCCGGTGCTGCTCGCCGGGTTCGGCAACTTCCTGATCCCGCTCATGTGCGGCTGCGACGACATGGTGTTCCCGCGGCTGAACCGCCTGAGCTACCAGGTCTTCCTGCTCAGCGCCATCATCCTGCTGGCGTCACTGTTCGTGCCGGGCGGCGGTTTTGGTGGCGCGTGGACGGCGTATCCGCCGCTGTCGTCGACCGCCAAGTACAACCTCACGCCGATGGGCAGCAGCATGTGGGTACTGGCCGTCGCGCTCGAGTTCGCGGCGTTCCTGATGGGCGGCATCAACTTCATCGTCACCGCCATGAACGCGCGCGCACCGGGCATGAAGGCGTTCGACGTGCCACTCGTGGTGTGGATGATCGTCGTGGCCAGCCTGCTGTTCATGGCCTCCGTCGGCCCGCTCATCGCTGGTGCGGTGATGCTGCTGATGGACCAGAACCTCGGCACCGGGTTCTACAATCCGGACCGCGGCGGCGACCCGATCCTGTGGCAGCACCTGTTCTGGTTCTTCGGCCACCCGGAAGTCTACGTCGTGCTGCTGCCCGCCATGGGCATCGTCGCCGAGATCATGACCGTGTTCGCGCGCAAGAAGATGTTCGCGTACAAGACGGTCATCTACACCGTCATCGCCACCGGCGTGCTGTCGTTCTTCGTGTGGGCGCACCACCAGTTCGTCGCCGGCATCGACCCGCGCATGGCGAACGTCTTCACGGTGACCACCGTGCTCATCTCGATCCCGATCGCCGAGATGTGCTTCCTGTACATCGCCACCCTGTACGGCGGCTCGATCCGCTTCACGACGCCCATGCTGTGGGCGCTGGCGTTCATGGCCGAGTTCCTGATCGGCGGCGTGACCGGCATCTACCTGGGCGCGTCGGGTGCGGACATCTTCTTCCACGACACGTACTTCGTGGTCGCGCACTTCCACTACACGTTCTACCCCATCGCGATCATCGGCACGATCGCCGGCCTGACGTTCTGGTTCCCCAAGATGTTCGGACGCTACATGAACGAGACCTGGGGCAAGATCCACTTCTGGGGCACGATCATCCCGTTCAACTTCATCTTCATCCCGATGTTCTGGCTGGGGCTGTCGGGCGAGCATCGCCGCATCTACGACTACACGAACTTCCCCGACCTCGCGGTGCCGTGGATGCAGCAGTTGCGCATCGTCTCGACCGTGTCGCTGGTGGTCATGCTGTTGTTCCAGTTCATCTTCATCTGGAACTTCATCTACAGCATGTGGAAGGGCAAGCGCGCCGGCAACAATCCGTGGAACGCGAACACGCTGGAATGGACGACGACCTCGCCCCCGCCGCACGGCAACTGGCCGGTGGCCGACATGCCGATCGTGTACCGCGGCCCGTACGAGTACGCAGCGCCGGGCCGCGAGACCGACTTCTGGCCGCAGAACGAGAAGGGGTGACGCCATGAGCACGAAGACCATCGCCACCCAGCGCGCGAGCATGAATATTCCCACCGGCCGTCTGGCCGTGTGGTGGCTGCTGATGTCGGAGATCGTGATTTTCGGCGGTGTGCTCGTGTCCTACCTCATGCACCGGCTGGCGCACAAGGAATGGGCCGAGCAGGCCGCCTACACGAACACGTGGGCCGGCGCGTTCAACACATTCGTGCTGCTGACCTCGTCGCTCTCGGCCGTACTCGCCCATCAGGCGGCCTCGCGCGGCAACGGCAAGCGGGCCGCGAATCTCCTGTACCTCACGGTCCTCGGCGGGCTGGTGTTCCTGACCGTCAAGGCGTTCGAGTGGACGCACGAGATCCAGGAAGGATTCACGATCCAGTCCGGCGGCTTCTGGTCCTACTACTACACCGCCGCCGGCGTTCATGCCGTCCACGTCATCGCCGGCATGCTGGTGATGCTCTGGGTCGCGAACAGCGCCAAGAAGAACGAGGACCTGCACCGGGTCGAGAACGTCGGCATCTACTGGCACTTCGTCGACATCGTCTGGATCTTCCTGTTCCCCCTGCTCTACATCGCCAAGTAGGAATCGCCAAGTAGGACCAAGGAGAATCGCATGTCCGCTCACGCACAAGCGCACGGTCCGGCTGCCGGCCACGACCACGGCACGGGTCACGGTGACGGCTTCTATATCCGCATCTGGGCCATCCTGCTCGGGTTGCTCGTGGTCAGCGTCGTCGGTCCGATGGCCGGGATCCGCTGGCTCACGCTGGTCACGGCGTTCGGTATCGCGTTCGTGAAGGCCTATATGGTGGCCAGGAACTTCATGCATCTGAACATCGAGAAGCCCATCGTCCACTACATCATGATCACGGGGCTGGCCCTCATGGTGCTCATGTATGGCGCGCTCGCTCCCGACGTCCAGAAGGGCGAAGGCCAGAACTGGAAGAAGAGCGCCGGCTTCCACCACAGCTTCACGACATCGAAGCCGCATCACGCGGGCGGACACGCCGAGGGTGCGGGCGACGGCGCCGCCGAGTCGAAAGCGCATGAGCAGCGTTGAGCTGGCCGGCACCCCGGCGCTGCCGCGGCGTGGGTTCACGGACCACGTGCTGTTCGGCATGGGCGTGTTCGTGTTCACCGAGGTCATGCTGTTCTCGGCGTTCGTCTCGGCGTTCCTGATCGTCCGTCACTCCGCCGTGCCCGGCAGTTGGCCGCCTGCAGGCCAGCCCCGGCTGCCGTTCGAGAGCACCGCGGTCAACACCGCGGCCCTGCTCGCGAGCGGTGTGTGCACGTGGCT
The DNA here is from genome assembly GCA_031360075.1 of bacterium. Classification (GTDB taxonomy): domain Bacteria; phylum Eisenbacteria; class RBG-16-71-46; order RBG-16-71-46; family RBG-16-71-46; genus JAIOPA01. Next base: position 16,636 of record JANMAX010000348.1, read on the forward strand.
CGCGCATCGCGCGCTGGGCACCCGCGGCCCGTCCGCGGCGCGCCTGCCCCTGACGCTCGCGCTGCTGCTCGGCACGCTGTTCGTTGGACTGCAGGGCCTCGAGTGGACCGGACTGCTGCACCAGGGCCTGACCCTGCAGTCGAGCCAGATCGGCGGCTTCTTCTACCTCATCATCGGCTGCCACGCGCTCCACGTCGTCATCTCGTTGGGCCTGCTGGCGTGGTGCTGGGCGTCGCTCATGGCCGGCAAGCTGCGGCCATCCCGGTTCGGCGCAGCGCAGCTGTTCTGGTACTTCGTCGTGCTGGTGTGGCCGGTGCTCTGGCTGGTGGTGTACCGGTGAGCGCGCGGCACCCGGGACTCGCCGCACTCGCCCTCTTGCTGCTCCCGCAGGCCGCGGCGGCGTGCGCCGTGTGCGGCGGTGGCAATCCGGCCAACCGGTTCGCGTTCTTCGCCAGCACGATCGCGCTGTCGCTGATCCCGCTGGCGCTGTTCGCGGCTGGCTTCCTGTGGCTGCGCAAGCGTATCCTGAGCCGCTTCGTGGACGAGTTCCATGAGCGTGACGACGCGGTGCCCGCCGGTTCCATGGCAGCCACGGGCCCCGCTCCGCCAATCGCCTGATCACCCTCCGGCGCCCAACGCGCCGGTGAACGTACGGAGCCCGCGGCCTCGCGCCGCACCCCCGGGGCCCGCCGGACGACGGCTGTCGTCCGAATTCCCCGGGAGGCCCGTGCCGCGTCCGAGCAGTCCGCGCACCCCGCAGGCAGGGACGCAAGTGGCCGAGTCCGCGCGCCACTTCGGTGCTCGGACAGCAGCGCTGGCGCTGCCCTGCGACATCGTGGGCTTGCGTGTCATGCGCGAGGGCGACCGGCTGGTGACGCCGGGGACGTGCGTGAACGGGAGATGACGACGCCGGGATCGGGACTTCCCGAGTCACGCCACCAGCGTGTGAAGCACCTGTTCCTGGCCGCGCTCGATGTGCCGCGCACGAAACGCGCGGCGTTCCTCGCCGGGAACTGCGGCGACGACGACGCGCTGCGCCGCGAAGTGCTCGAACTGTTCCTCCTGCACGGTGAGCAGGACTCCGTGCTCGACGCCCCGCTCGATGGGATGCAGGCGTTGAAGGATCTGGGGACGCCGGCCGAGGGCCGGGTCGGGCCCTACCGGCTGATCCGCGAACTGGGCCGCGGCGGCATGGGGGTGGTGCACCTGGCCGAGCGCGACGGCAGGTTCGCGGCGGTGAAGCTGCTGGCCACCGGCTCGGTCTCGCCCGAAGTGCGCGAGCGCTTCCGGCTGGAAGCCGACATCCTGCGCCGGCTGGACCACCCCGGTATCGCCCGCGTGCTCGACGCCGGTGAGCTCACGGGCCCGGGTGGCATGGCGCAACCGTGGCTCGCGATGGAGTACATCGATGGCCGGCCTTTGCTGGAGCACGCGGATCACGCTGGACTCCCCGTGCGCGCGCGGCTCGAACTGCTGGCCGCGGTCTGCGATGCCGTGCAGCACGCGCACGCGCACGATGTCGTGCATCGTGACTTGAAGCCGTCGAACATCCTGGTGCGCGCCGACGGCCGCCCGATCGTGCTCGACTTCGGCGTCGCCCGGCTCACCACGGGCGAGGAGCGTCCGACGGAACTCGCCACGCGCACCGGACAGCTGGTGGGCACACCCCAGTACATGAGCCCCGAACAGGTCCAAGCCGAGCCGTTGAGTGTCGGGCCGCGGTCCGATGTCTACTCGCTGGGTGTCATCGCGTACGAGTTATTGGCGGGCCGGCTGCCGTACCTGGCGTCGTCGGTGTCACTGCACCGGGCGGTCGTCACTATCCTCACGGTGGAGCCGCCGTCACTCGGGGAGGTCGTGCCCGAGCACCGCGGCCCGCTCGAACGCATCGTGAGCACGGCACTCGAGAAGGCACCGGAACACCGCTACGCCAACGCCGGCGAGCTGGCCGATGACCTGCGCCGCCAGCTCGAGGGCCGCACGATCCGTGCACACGGGCCCTCCCTGGGGCGCCGCATCCAGCGCTGGTCTCGCGGACGGCGGCGCATGGTCGCGAGCCTCGCGGCCGCGGCGGGTGCGATCCTGCTGGTGGCGGCGTGGGTGCTCGGTGGTGGCCAGGGTGTGCCGCGCGCCCGCGTGCTCGCCAACTACCGTGAAGCCGAGGGCCTGCTGTTGCAGTCGGTCCCGCTGCTGTACGAGGGCGAGCGCACCCCCGAGCGCCTCCAGCAGGCCATCGACCGCTACACCCGCGCTCGGCAGCTCATCGAGCAGGTGCCGCGCTTGCCGCACCACGACCCGCTCATGCGCCAGCTCGAGAAGGAGCTGGGGACCGCGCAGTTCCTGCTCGGCGAGCGCACTTGGGACATCGCGCCGACGCGCATGGCGGTGACCACGCTGAGGCACGCCCAGCGCGTCCCGCTCGACACGCTCCCGGGCTGGCGGAAGTCCATCCAGGTGCCTGAACTGACCCTCCTGGAGGTACCGAACACGACCATCCTCGGGCTCTTGTGCGACGCCCAGATCACGCTGAACCGCCAATGGGGGGAGCCCACGGCGATCGAGCTGGCGGAGGCCATCGCGCGCGAGTCCATGGCGGAGAACCTCCGCCGTCACGGGCCACCACCCCCGATCGAGTCGGTCCCGGAGGTGGATCTCCCGCTCGACCCCTACGGCTACTGTTACAACGCCCTCACGCAGGTCCTCACCGACCGGGCGCGCTTCACGGCGTCGGCCGCGCGAGCGCGGGAGGCCGTCCAGTGGTCCGACTCCGCGATGACCCGCCGCATGGCGTTCCGCCAGAACTGGCCGGCGCTGGGCTCGCTGCTCTACGAGCGCGGCCGTGCCTTCCACACGCTGGGTGTCATGGCGAGGTCGCAGGCCGCGCTCGATTCGTCCGAGCGCTACCTCATCGCCTGCGGCGACTTTCGCGGCCCCGACCGGCCGTGGGTGTTCGCCGAGACGCGCGAGGAGCGCGCCCTACTCGCACTCGACCGGACCCGGCTCGGACTGGACTCGACACGCGCGATCGCGAGCCTGCACGCGGCCCACGCCGGGCTCGACTCCGCGCTACTGGTCTTGCGCGGTGGCGGCTGGGCACCCGCCACGACGGCCGCGTTACACGCGCTCGACGCCGAGGTACTGGCCGAGTGGGCGGTCCGCACACGCCGGCCCGAGTTGCTGGACTCGGCCGCCGCTCGGGTGCAGTCCGCCCTCCCGTTCCTGCCCACGACCGCGCTGCCCCGCCGCGCCGGACTGGCATGGGTCGCCGCGGCGGTCGTCGAGCGCGCACGCTTCGAGATGACGCGGGATCCGGCCCGGCTGGCCGCCGCCTTCAACGCGCTCGATCGCGCCACCATCATCTCGAGCCAGCACGACGACTCGACGCTCATCCACCGGCTGGACATCGAACATCAGGTACTCGCGAGCATCGCGGCACACCGCCCGACACGCTGAGACCGGAGGCCGGGGGTGTGACTCAGCCCCCGGACTCCAACTCCCGCCGCAGCCACGTGCGCGCGAACGCCCACTGCTTGCGGACCCAGCGGTCCGATACCCCGAGGACCTGGGCGACTTCGACCTCGGTCATGCCGGCGAAGAAGCGCATCTCGACGATGCGCCCGGCCTGCGGGTCCTCGAGGGCGAGGCGCGTGAGCGCGGCGTCCACCGCCAGCACGTCCTCGGTGCGGTCCTCACCGATGGCGTTGTCCTCACCCACGGTGACATGGGTGACGCCGCCCCCGCGCTTGAGCGCGCCCCGGGCACGGGCATGGTCGACCAGCACCCGCCGAATGGCGATCGAGGCGATGGCCAGGAAGTGTGTTCGGCCGTGCACCACGAGCCCCCCGCGCCCGCTCATGCGCAGGTAGACCTCGTGGACGAGCGCCGTGGGCTGGAGCGTGTGGTCCGCGCGTTCTCCACGCAGATGATGCGCGGCCAGGTTGCGCAGCTCCTGGTAGAGCTCGTCCAACAGTCCTTCAGGAATCGACGGGCCAGTCTGAGATTCGGACATACGCCTCGAGGGGTTGGACTATCCGGGCAGAAGTCTCACCTATCGACTGGACTTCCTCAATCGGATATGTCGGTATCATGGATGATACACGTTTTGTCAGGTTATTCTGGCCCCCGCACAATTGGCAGTTCCGGTTCCGGAACACTGCTACGCTTAGTATAATTACGGAGCGGAGTTCCACGTGAGCGCGAGCGCAGACCGAGTCGTGAGCGCCGGCGAAAGGGTTCCGCTCCTACAGACTTTCCGGGTTCATCGAACTGGCCCATCGGGGGATGGCTGGGGAGGTGGACCCGGAAGCTTTTGCCGGGCATATCGAGTGCGGCCCGATCCGGCGGCCCGCCGGCCAACTGCGGATTCACCCTGAGCGCGTTGCCGACGCACGAGAACACCTTCACGAACCGAGCCGCCGGCGCGCGACGCTGCAGACGCTCCATGAGCGAGTCGCCATGCGTGGTGAAGTAACTCAGCACGCCGTTCACCGGCGGCACGGGCGCGATCGGATTGGTCGTGTCGATCACCAGTTTGCCCGCCAGTGCACCTGCGCCCGCCAGGTCGATGGCGGACTCCGCGGCGTCCCCCTTGACGGCCAGGACCACAATCTCGCCGTGGGTCGCGGCCTCCGCGAACGTCCCCACGGACGCCCGGAGACCGGCGCCAGCCTGCCAATCCGTCAGCTTGGCCGGATTCCGGCTCCCGCGCATCACCGTAAAGCCGTGTGCGAGGAAGCCATCCGCCAGCACCTGCCCCACCACGCCCGAACCCAGGACGCCAACTCGCTTCATGGCACCTCCCGGGGATCCCCGTCCGGTCCGGGCGTCGGTCTGCCCGCTTGGCCCGGCCGCCCGAGCCGGGCGGCAGTCGGATGCACAGCGCCGGGTCCCGGGTTCAGCCGCGCGAGCGCCCGCCACACACCGGGGTCCGGCCGACGATGGGAAGCGGAAGTTCCAGGACCGAGGCTAGAGCAGGCCGAGCACGCTGCGCTGGGCCTCGAGCCACAGGCCCTGCGACTGCATGCCGAACCACAGGGTCGCGGCTACCGTGATGACGATGGCCAGCACCGCCGGGGCATTGAGCGACAACGCGACCGGCTCGCCCTCCGGCTCGCGCATGTAAAGCGCGACCGTGATGCGCAAGTAGTAGTACACGGAGACGACGCTGTTGAGCACGCCGACGATGACCAGCGGGAACAGTCCGGCCTTCACCGCGGCGCCGAACACGAAGATCTTGCCCATGAAGCCGGCCGTCGGCGGGATGCCACCGAGTGACAGCATGAACAGCGTCAGGGCGAGCGCGACCAGCGGCTTGCGGAAGCCCATCCCGGCCAGGTCCGAGACCATCACCGGCTCGTCGCCGCCGCGGCCCATCAGGGTGAGCACCGCGAACGCGCCGAGGTTCATGAACGAGTACGTCGCCAGGTAGAACACGGCAGCCGCGTAGCCCCCGGAACCGCCCGCGACCACGGCCACCAGGATGTATCCGGCGTGCGCGATGCTGGAGTACGCCAGCATGCGCTTCAGGTTGTTCTGGAGCAGGGCGGTGACATTGCCCACGGTCATGGTCAGCATGGCGATGAGGATGAGGGCCGGCTGCCAGTCGTGGCTCAGGGTCGGCAGGGCGCGCATGAGGATGCGGATCAGCGCGGCGAAGCCCGCGGCCTTCGCCCCAGCCGACATGAAGCCGGTGACGCGGGTGGGCGCGCCCTGATAGGCGTCCGGCGTCCACATGTGGAAGGGCACCGCCGCGACCTTGAACAGGAAGCCGGTGAGCACGAGCAGCGAGCCCGCCAGCACGAGCGGGTTGCTGGCGATCGGCGAGTCGCCGAGGAAGTCGCCGATCCGCTGCAGGTTCGTGCTGCCGGTGCCGCCGTACAGGAGCGCGATGCCGTAGAGCAGGAACGCGGAGGCGAACGCCCCGAGCAGGAAGTACTTGAGCGCGGCCTCGTTGGACTCGAGCAGGTTGCGCCGGAACGCCACCATCACATAGAGCGCTAGCGACATCAGCTCGAGCCCCAGGAAGATGGTGATGAGGTCGTTCGAGGCGGCCATGATGATCATGCCCATGACCGACGACAGCAGCAGGGCGTAGTACTCGGGCTGGCCGATCCGGGTGCGCTTGGCGTAGTTCCACGAGATCAGCACGGCGACCGCACCGATGGCGCAGAACAACAGTGTGAAGAACACGGTGAGGCCGTCATGGACGAACATGCCCTCGAACAGCGCGCGTTTGTCGAAGCGCACTCTCCAGACCGCGTAGCCGGCCGCCGCCAGCGTGGCCAGCGAGACCAGCGCGCCGCGGTTGCCGTTCGGGCGCGGCGGCATGAACTCGAGCAGCAGCAATACCAGCACACCCACGGTGAGTGCGATCAGCGCACCCAGCGTCCACCAGTCGACGGCGAGGAAGTACGGTTGGGGAACGAGGCTCATGGCCGCACCTCCGTGGCGATCGGGGCCGGCGGGATCGACAGGCGGCCGGGCGCCGACGGGAGTTCGAGCCCGGCGGCGGTCGCGCTCATGACGGCGCGCTGCTTCGTGAGTTCGAGCGTGCGGTCGAGCGCGGGCTGCATGCGGTCCAGGAACGGCTGCGGCGCCACGCCCATCCAGAAGATGAGCACGAGCAGTGGGGCGAACACCAACCGCTCGCGCAGCGTGAGGTCACCGAGGCGGTTGTTCTCCTCGTGCGTGACCGGGCCGAACACGACGCGCTGGTACATCCACAGCATGTAGCACGCCGACAGGATGACGCCCGACGCCGCCACGGCCGCCCACGCGAAACTGGTCTTGAATGCGCCCAGCAGCACCAGGAACTCGCCCACGAAGCCGTTCGTGCCGGGCAGCCCGATCGACGACAGCGTGACCACCAGGAAGACGACCGAGAACACCGGCACGACCTTCCACAGCCCGCCGAAGTCGGCGATGGCGCGCGTATGCCGGCGCTCGTAGATGACGCCCACCAAGAGGAACAACGCGCCGGTGGAGACACCGTGGTTCAGCATGGTCAGCATCGAGCCGGCGAAGCCCTGCGCGTTCAGCGCCATGAGTCCGAGCATGCAGAAGCCCATGTGGCTCACTGACGAGTAGGCCACCAGCTTCTTCAGGTCCGGCTGCACCATGGCGACCAGCGCGCCATAGATGATGCCGGCGATGGCGATCCACGCGATCCACGGCCCGCACACCAGCAGCGCGTTCGGGAACATCGGCATCGCGAAGCGCAGGAAGCCGTACGTGCCCATCTTGAGCAGCACAGCGGCCAGGATGACCGAGCCGGCCGTGGGAGCTTCGACGTGCGCGTCCGGCAGCCAGGTGTGCAACGGGAACATCGGGACCTTGATGGCGAACGCGAATGCGAACGCCAGGAAGTACCAGAGCTGCTGCGAGGGATGCATCGGCATGGCGTAGAACGCCGCCAGGTCGAACGATGGCACCCCGCTGAACTGCTTCTGCACCTGCCACAGCGACAAGATGGCGACCAGCATGAGCACACTGCCGGCCATGGTGTAGAGGAAGAACTTGACCGCCGCGTAGATGCGGCGCTGCCCCCCCCAGACGCCAATGAGCAGGTACATCGGGATCAGCATGGCCTCCCAGAACACATAGAACAGCAGCAGGTCCACGCAGAAGAACGTCCCGAGCATACCGGCCTCGAGCGCCAGCAGCAGCGCGTAGAACTCGCGCGAGCGCTTCTCGACCGACGTCCACGCCCCGATGATGGCGATGAGCGACATGAAGGTCGTGAGCAGCGCGAGCAGCCCGCTGACACCGTCGACTCCGAGGTGATAGGTCGCGCCGATCGACGGGATCCAGGCCACCTTCTCTTCGAATTGGAAACCCGGGGCACCCGGCACGATGCGCCACCACAGCGGCAGCGACACGGCGAACTCGATGGCGGCGGCGAGCGTGGCCCACAGCTTCGCCGAGCGCTCGGCGCCGCGCGGCATCAGCGCCAGCAGGGCGGCCGCCGCGAGCGGGAAGAACACCAGGAAGGACAGCCAGGGCATGGAACTCACCATCACCTCAGGAAGTGGAGGAACAGCGCGATCACGCCGAGCGTGATGAACAGCGCATACGTCCCGACGAAACCCGTCTGGAAGAGCTTGAGGATGGCCGAGCCACCCTCGAGCGTGTAGCCGACACCGTTCACGAGGCCGTCGACGACCTGGACGTCCCACACCCGCCACAGCCACTCGGAGACGCCCACGAACGGCCGCACCACGGTGACGTGGTAGAACTCGTCGACCCAGTACTTGTTCTCGAGCAGGCGGTGCACACCCTCGAGGCGCGCACGCAGCGTGGTCGCCATCGACGGGTTCCACAGATACGAGCGCAACGCCATGAAGATGCCGAACAGCGCCACACCGACCGACGTGAAGATGAGCGCCCATTCGGTGGCACGCGACACTTCATGGTGGACCACCCCGGCCTCACCCGACTCCAGCACCGGCCGCAGCCAGCGCTCGAGCAGATGGCCACCCTCCTGGAACGGCATGCCGACGTAGCCACCCACGATCGACAGCACCGCGAGCACGACCAGCGGCGCGATCATCGACGGCGGTGACTCGTGCAGGTGATGCTCGGCGTCGTGGGACAGACGCGACGGCCCGCGGAACGTCAGCACATAGAGGCGCGTCATGTAGAACGCCGTGAGCCCGGCGCCAACGATGCCCGCGAGCCAGATGCCCGTGTGCCCGCTCGCGTAGGCGGCGTGCAGGATCTCGTCCTTGCTGAAGAAGCCCGCGAAGAACGGCACGCCGGTGATGGCGATGGTCGCGATCAGCATGGTGCCGTGCGTCCACGGCAGCTTCGAAGCCAGGCCGCCCATCTTGCGCATGTCCTGCTCGTCGCCCATGGCGTGAATGACCGAGCCGGCGCCCATGAACAGCAGCGCCTTGAAGAAGGCGTGCGTCATGACGTGGAAGATGCCGGCGCCGAACGCGCCGACACCGCACGCCATGAACATGTAGCCCAACTGGCTCACGGTGGAATACGCCAGCACGCGCTTGATGTCGTTCTGCGCCAGTCCGATGGTGGCCGCCATGAGCGCGGTCGCCGCGCCGATGACCGCCACGACCTCCATGGTCGCGGGCGCCAACTCGAACAGCACATGACTGCGTGCCAGCATGTAGACGCCGGCCGTGACCATGGTCGCCGCGTGGATGAGCGCCGACACCGGGGTCGGGCCCTCCATGGCGTCCGGCAGCCAGACGAACAGCGGGATCTGCGCGCTCTTGCCGGTTGCCCCCAGGAACATGAGCAGTGTGGCGAGCGTGACAGCTGCAACGCCAGCGGGCCCGGAGAAGACGTGCGGGGCCGCCGCGAAGACGCGGTCGAAGTCGAGCGAACCGGTGGCGGCGATGAGTATGAACGCGCCGAGCATGAAGCCGAAGTCGCCGATGCGGTTGACGATGAACGCCTTCTTGCCGGCGTCGGCGGCCGACGGCTTGTGGTACCAGAAGCCGATCAGCAGGTACGAGCACAGCCCGACGCCCTCCCAGCCCACGAACATCAGCAGGTAGTTGCTGGCGAGCACGAGCGTGAGCATCGAGAACATGAACAGGTTCAGGTACAGGAAGAAGCGCCGGAACGACTGGTCATGGCTCATGTAGCCGGTGGCATAAATGTGGATGAGCGACCCGACTCCAGTCACCACCAGCACCATGACCGCCGACAACGGGTCGAGCAGGAACGAGACGTCGACCGAGAAATCCCCGACTTGCATCCACGTCCACACGAACTCGGTGATATGGCGCGCCGGCTCGGGCAGCGAGGCAAGGTGCAACACGGCGCGCACGGCGAAACCGAACGCCGCCAGGACGGCGCCGCACGCCAGCACCGAGGTGCCGCGCTTCCCGAGCCGGTCACCGAGCAGCAGGTTGAGCGCCACGGCGGCGAGCGGCAGTGCGGGGATGATCCAGAGCATCGGCAGGTTCACGGGTCAGCCCTTGAGCAGGTGGATCTCGTCCACGAACACCGTTTCGCGCAGGCGGAACAGTTGGACGATGATGGCCAGGCCGATCGCCACTTCGGCGGCGGCCACGGTCATGACGAAAAATACGAAGATCTGGCCGTCGAGCGAGTTCAGATGGCTCGCGAACGACACGAACGCCAGGTTCGCGGCATTCAGCATGAGCTCCACCGACATGAAGATGATGAGCGCGTTGCGGCGCACAAGCACGCCGACGACTCCGATCGTGAACACGATCGCCGACAGCGCAATCAACCAGTTCAATGGGATCATGGCGACCGTGGGGATCACGCGCCCTCCTCGGGATGCTTCGCGCGCCCGCGCGCGATGACGATCACGCCGACCATCGCCACCAGCAGCAGGATGGACGTGATCTCGAACGGGAACAGGTAGCGGGAGTACAACACCTTGCCGATGGCGGCGACGTTGCCGTGCTCCATGGCGGGCATCTGCTCGTTCGCCGGGCCCAGGAACCAGCCGCGGCGCAGCAGCGTCGTGCCCACGAGCAGCAGTACCGCGCCGGTGAGCCAGCCGATGCCCCGGCGCACCGCGGTCTGCACACCGGTCTCGACATCGTGCTGCAGATTCATGTACATGATCACGAACAGGAACAACACCATGATCGCGCCCGCATAGACCACGATCTGCACCATGCCGAGGAACTCGGCGTGCAGCAGCAGATAGATGCCCGCGAGCGCGCTGAACGCCAGCACGAGGAACAGCGCACTCGTGATGGGGTTCTTGTGGAGCACGACGAGCAGCGAGCACACGACCAGCAGAGCGGCGAAGCCGAAGAACAATGCCAGCATCAGTTCGGCCCCTTCCCATAGAGCCACAGCGCGGCGATCAGGACGTTCACGATCGAGGCCGGCAACAGCACCTTCCAGCCGAAGCCCATGAGCTGGTCATAGCGCAGCCGCGGGAACGTCCAGCGCACCCAGATGAAGAAGAACAGCAGGGTGAGCAGCTTGACGAGGTACCACACCAGTCCGGCCCAGGCCGGACCCGGCCCATGCCAGCCGCCGAAGAACAGCGTCACGGCGATCGAGCTGATGACAATCATGTTCATGTACTCACCGAGGAAGAACAGCGCCCACTTCATGGACGAGTACTCGGTGTGGAAGCCGGCGACCAACTCGCCCTCGGCTTCGGGCAGATCGAACGGCGCGCGGTTCGTCTCGGCGAACGCCGTGATCAGGAAGATGATGAACGGCACGATCAGGTACCCGTGGAAGATGCCCCAATTCGGCAGCCACAGCGGCGTGCCGAACACCTGATAGTAGCCCGCCTGATGCTCGACGATGCCGACCAGTGACAGCGTGCTGGACTTGAGGATCACGGGGATCGTCGACAAGCCCATGGCGAGTTCGTACGAGATCATCTGCGCCGAGGAGCGCAGGCCGCCCAGGAGCGCGTATTTGTTGTTCGACGACCAGCCGGCGAGCGTGATGCCATAGACGCCAAGGCTCGACATGGCCATGAACAGCAGCAGGCCGACATTGAGGTCCGTGACCACGAACATCGGCGGCGGACCCATCGGGATGACCGCGAACGTCACGATGGCCGGGAACACCGCCAGCATCGGGGCGATGTGGAAGATGACCTTGTTGGCCTGCGCCGGGATGAACTCCTCCTTGAACAGGAGCTTCAGGACATCGGCGATCGGCTGCAGGAGGCCGAATGGACCGACCCGGTTCGGACCGGTGCGCGCCTGCATGTGTCCGCAGATCTTGCGCTCGGCGTAGATGAGGTACGAGACCAGTCCAAGCAGGACTTGGAGGATGATCAGGACCTTCACCAACGCCCAGGTCAGAACCTGGACCGCAGGGATGCTCCACAGCGCGGCCATCCTGGCGACTCCCTCCCCTGATCCTATGTCCCGACCGTGGCGACAGCCGCAGCCTTGCGCGCGGTCACGCGCAACCCGGCTCCGCCCGGCGTGCCCAGCCGGTTGAGTTCCGCTCCCGCGTACGGCACGAACACCGCGCCCGCGGGCACTGCATCGTCGATCTCCAGCGCCAGCTGGATCGCTCCCGCCGGACCACTGAGCTCCACACGGTCGCCCGCCGACGCCCCGAGACGGGACGCCTCGGCCGGAGCCAGTCGCGCGCGTGCCGGACCTGCGAGCTTCGCGAGCGTGCCCGAGCGCGCCGAGAGTCCGCCATCGGCGAACAGCGTGCCGCCCGACAACAGCCACAGACCCTCGCCTGCCGCGGCAGCCGCTGCGCCATTGACCGGCTGGATGCGCGCCGCGGCGCGCGCCTCACCGAGCAGCGCGCCATCCGGCAGCAGCGTGGCGTACGACAGCCCCTGGAATCCGGGCACGACGCGCGCGATCTCGCGGAAGACGTCCTCGGGCGTGCGGTAGCGCCAGTCGGCGCCGAGCGCCTGTGCGACCGACTGGAACACCTCCCAATCGGCCTTGGAGCCACGGCGCGGTGACAGCGCCCGGTTCGAACGCTGCAGGCGCCGCTCGCTGTTGAGCGTCGCGCCTTCCTTCTCGGCGAACGCGGCGACCGGGAACACGACATGCGCCCGTGCCGCGGTGCGCGTCAGGAACATCTCGTTCACGATCACCAGTTCGCAGCGCTCGAGCGCCTGCTCGACCAG
>JANMAX010000349.1:0-3360 GCA_031360075.1 bacterium
TAGCGGCGGAGGCCGTCGTCGGTGCGAGCAGCAGTAAGGCGAGAAGCGCGGCGGCAGCCGGGAGGGCACGGGGTGCCGTCCGGATCGGGGACTGCTGGCCCATCGGGGAGGGCCTCCTTCCAACACGGGGTGAGGGGCTACGATGCTGTGCCGGGCAGGATAGCAAGCTCGGGGGCGCCGGGGCGAGCACTCATCTCATGCGGGGTTTCGAGCGTGCTTGGCTGGCCATCGGGGGCCGGCAATCGCGGGGCCACCCGCGCCGGTCGCTGCTGCGGACCCTCCGGGTCCTCCGGCGCCCGCGGCGGGCCTCCGGGGCGCGGCGGACCGGGCTCCCCCCATCGGCAGATGTCGGGTGCGCAGCCCTGGAACGAAGCGGGGCGGGGCTGTGTGCGGTGGGATCCGTCGTGAGCCACGGCGCCGCGCCGCTGCTTCAGTGAGTGGGATCGTCGTGCAGCCGCGCCGCCATGAGCACGCGCACCGCGATGTAACCGAACAGCAACAGCGAGCCGTAGAGCGCGGCGACTGCGAGCGCGCGCGGGTGTCCCCACGGCGCGATCAAGCGGCTGCCGATGTCGCGCAGCAGGTCCTCGGGCTGAGTCAGTAGGTCCCAACTGTTCCAGCGTTCCATGCGGCCCAGCTCGACGCCGAAGCCCGCCGCGAACGACGCCACCGCGATCACGACCCACGAGGCGGCGTGGTTCCAGCGGCGATGCACCACGCGCTGGACGTCGGCGAACGACGAGAATGCGGCCAGCACACCCGCGCCCGCGAAAGCCGCGAACAGCCCGATGTCGAACCAGTAGGGCACCGGCGGGCGCGGGTGCAGGTGCACCAGGTCGGTGATCAGGTAGGGCGCATTGGGCAGGAACAGCAGCCAGATCGCGCCCCACGCGATTGCCGGGGCCGGATGCCCGCGATGGTCGGTGCGGTTCATGGCGGCAGCCGCGACCGCGGGCACGAGGGCGAGGATCAGGTTCCACGCCAGGAACCTGAACTTCATGTCGCCCGCGTACCAGCCGCGCACGAACAACAGTGCGGCGCAGCCGGCGAGCCCGGCGAAGAACAGCAGCAGGCGGGGAGACAGTCCGAGGAACCGGCGGTGCATGGGCATGGGTGGGGTGGGCAGGGGCGCGGGGCGCGGGGCCGGCCGTCGGGTGACGGCGGGCGCGACGCGGCGTCAGCCCTTCTTCACCTCGTCCAGATAGTTCATGCGCAGGTCCGTGAGCACTTGCGTCAGGACGCGCTGCTCGTCGCTCGTGAGATTGCCGCGAGTGCGCGACTCGATGGCACTGATCGTGTCGATGGTGTTGCGCGCGGCTTCCAGGTTGCGATCGATCTGGTTCGTCACCGGGTTCATGAGCTTGCCCAGCGCCACCATGGCGGCCTGCTGCAAGCCCAGCACCAACTGCAGGAACAGCACGGCGTCGCGGCCGTGGTCGCTCGAAGTCTCGTTCATGATGTCCCTCCGGGTGTCTCACTGGTGGCCGCCGGGCGCCGGAGCCGCTTGGCCTCGTCCCACAGCGCGTCCATTTCGGCGAGATCCGATTGCACGGGTGTGCGGCCGCTCTCGGCGAGCCGCTGCTCGATGTACACGAAACGCTCGCGGAACCGGGTCATCGTGCCGCGCAGCTCGCGCTCGGGATCGACCCCGAGCTTGCGCGACAGGTTGACGACCGCGAACAACAGGTCGCCGAGCTCGCGCGACAACTCCGGCGTGGGTGCCGCGGCCGGCGCCATGCGGCCGATCTCGTGCGCGACTTCCTCGGTTTCCTCGCGCACCTTGGCGAGCGAACCGTCGGCCGTCGGCCAGTCGAAGCCCACGGCCGCCGCCTTTTCTTGAAGCCGGTACGCCGCGATGAGCGCGGGCATGGCTTGGGGCTGTTCGCCGAGCAACGACTCGGCCGGGCGCTTGTGCGACTTCTCCGCCTTCTTGATCTCCTGCCACTGCCGGTAGGCGTCGGCGCCGTCCTTCACCTTCGCGTCGGCGTACACATGCGGATGGCGGCGGATGAGTTTCTCGGCGGCGCGATCGAGCGCCTCGGCCAGACCCACGCCCCAGCGCTCGCGCGACAACTCCAGGCAGAAGATCACGAGGAACGCCAGGTCCCCGAGTTCCTCCGCGGTGTGGTCGGCATCGAGGTTGCCGATCGCCTCGACCGATTCGGCGGCTTCCTCGGTCAGGTAGGGCGTCATGCTCTCGAGGGTCTGCTTCTGGTCCCACGGGCAACCGTCCGGGCCGCGCAGGCGGCGGCAGACGGCGATCAGTTTCGCGAAGGCGTCACGTTCGGCGTCGGTCATGGGGCGCGAGACTAAAGGAGTTCGGCCCATCGTGCATCGTGGTGCGCCGAACAGGGGCGCGCCGGCTCCGGCCGGAAGGCGCGTCAGTGCTGCTTGCGGGTCGCCGTCATCGCGTCTCGGAGCACGGCGGCCATCTCATCGGCGCCGACCGGCGGCACCGCGACGTAGAACGGGCGCACGGTCAGCGTGGCGAGCCGCGCGGCCGGCGTCGGGTCATCGAGCACCAGCACCATCGGCGTCCTGGGCAGCGCGCGGCGGAGCAGTTGCAGCAATCCCGCGCGGTCCTCATGCCCTTGCTCCAGCGCCGCCACGACGACATCGACGGATCGCCGGGCGGTCTCGCGCAGCGCCTCCTCGAGCCCATGGCAGACCACGAGCGTGTAGTGCAGTTGTTGGAGCACGTGCCGCATGGGGCCGTGCGCGTCCCGTTCGCACAAGAGCACGCGGGCGTCTTTGCCGACGCGCCGGGCGGCTACGCGCCGGCGACGGGCGCGGTCCGAGGCATTCGAGGCCGGCGTCAGGCCGGCGGCTGGGCGACGAGGAGCAGGCACCACGAGGCTTCTCGGCTTCCCCCGGGGGTAAAATAGGTGGCGCGGCGTCACGGTCCATCCTCCCCGCTCGGAGGCGACGGTTGGGACGTCAGCTCGTGAGCGTGCACGTGAGCGCCGCGCCTATCAGCACGAGGTCCATTCGACCCCGCTTCATATATTCGCGGCAACCGCCGCGGCCCATTGACCGAGTTCTCGATCGGGCCGCCCCAGCTCGCAGGGATCGGTTGCCGCTCGCAGGACACCCATTGCAAATCACGGGCCGCTCGCTCCGGCGCCCCGCGAGAGCATGGAATCCGCTGGAATCATGGCGTTTCGAGCGTGTGGTCAAGGACTGGAGTCACAACACCCATCCGACTTCCTGCCACCGGTCGCTGACACCCTGACAGCACACTGACCCTCTGGCAGGGCGGGTCCGAGCGCCACGCGCCGGCTCACTTGTGGGCCGGGCCGTGCCCACGAGTGAGCCGGTGCGTGGCGAGGCAGTTCCCCAAGCCGGACATCGCGACGGCTG
>JANMAX010000362.1:0-1842 GCA_031360075.1 bacterium
CAACCAGGCCTACTACGAAGACAAGTGGGGCGGGACGCGCAACGAGGAGAAGTACAAGGTCCCGTTCAACGGCGAACCCGCGCGCGTTCCGCCCTTCGTCTAGCCGCTGCTCAGGCGGGAGGCTTCCAGCCCGGCCGGCCGAGCCCGCGTGTCACCGCGATCTTCAGGCAATCCACGCACCGGTCCATCGCCGGGGCCTGCATGCCGAATCGCTCGCTGACGTTGGCGCCGCACAACGCGATCGGCCACTCCGGATTCAACACGAGGTGGGCAACCCGCTCCTGCGCCCCCGTCTCCGAGAGCGCCTCCTCCAACAATGTCGCAATCCCCTGCCCCGTGGAATCCGTCATGTTGCTCCATTCGATGCGATCGGTGGGTTCCAGAACCGCTCTTGCGCTCATCTAGAACATAGCGCAGACGAGGGCCGGTTCAGCATGGGTTATCATGGCGGCGAGGTCGTCCGTGCCCAGCATCCGATCGCACCGCAACATGCGGTGGTGCCCAGCACCAGCCGGGGGGGGGAAGTCATGACGCGCGCGTCCAGAATTCTATGTTGCGTATTCAGCATGTTCACGTTGCTGGCGCTGTACGGGTGCTCGAAGCCCGCACCGCCCGCCACGACCGCGACGCCCGCGGCACTGATCGGCCCATGGCGCGGCGAGGTGCAGTTCAGCGACGGCGCCTTCGCCACGACGAAGGACTTGCAGTTCCTCTATGTGTTCAACGCCGGCGGCACCATGACCGAGTCGTCGAACTACGACGGAGTGCCCCCGGTGGCCCCCGCGTACGGAGCGTGGCGAGAGACCGGGGCGAACACCTTCGAGGCGACCTACACCTTCTTCACCACGCAGGCTCCGGCCGACGTGAAGACGCTGCTTGCGGGTGGTGGCTGGATGCCGGCAGGACATGGCGTGCTGACTGAGCACATCCAGCTGGCCGCTGATGGCCGGTCGTTCGACTCGACGATCAAGCTCGAGCTGTTCGACAAGTCCGGCAAAGCCGTGGAGGGTGGCGCCAGCGCCAAAGCCCATGCAATCAGGGCAGGCTTCTGACCCGCATCAGCGGTACGCGGGGCGCTTGCCGAGCAGCACGTCGTAGATGCCGTAGTTCGTGGGGATCATCTGTTCAATCATCGCGCGCCACGGCCGGTCCGCCACGCTGATCAGGCCGGTGTTCGAGTTCTGCCCGTTGTAGCGCTCGAAGTAGCGGCCGGTGAGGGACTGGTCGACGAGTGTGAACCATTCGGTCCCCACCACATAGCCCAACGCCGCGGCCTGCTCGACGTAGGCGCGATAGGCCTTGCCCCGCGCCGCCTGGCTCGCAACTTCGGGTCCGCCTCCGGGTAAGCGGCTGTCGGAGGGGGAAGCGAAGTAGAACTCGCTCAGCAACAGCGGCTTCGCCCCGCTCACCCGGTGGACGCGATCGAGCACGCGTGGGTCGATGCGGTTGGCGTAGTAGTTGACCGAGAACACGTCGACATACTTGCCACAGATGCGAATGAGCCGGACTTCCTTCGCGATCGTCGCCGGCCTGAAGCGATTGCCGAGCAGCAGGTGATTCGCGTCATGGCGCCGGAACGAAGCACTCACCGTGCTGAAATATCGCTCGAGGAAGCGGCCGGTGAATGCATCGCGGTCCGCGCGCGCCGCGAGCGTGGTCACGGGGAGTCCGCGGCGTTCCAGCTCGTCGAAGGAGCGCACACGCATGTGCCAGGCGCGGTTGAACGCGGCCAGTGTCGCGTATTTGCGGCGCAGTCCAGCCACGAACTCCCGTTTTGCCGCCCAGGTTGCATCGAGCGTGGGCAGCACCGACCGCAGTTTTTCGAACTCGGGTTCGTTCCCG
>JANMAX010000366.1:0-6393 GCA_031360075.1 bacterium
GGTGCTCGAGTGGTTCTCCTCGGGCAACCACCTCGAGCTCGGTGACGACATCCCGCAGGCCGAGTTCGCCGCGTCGCTGGCGAAGGTGAAGGGCCTGGCCGATCTGGCCGCGCGCTACCTGGAACCAAAAGACGGCGACGAGCACGCCGTGGCCATGGAGCTGGTGCTGGAAGGCCTGCACCAGAGCAGCATGCTGTCGCGCGAGCGCACCGACGAGGGCACGACTGGCTATAAGGACATGCTGAAGCAGATGTTGTCCGGGCTGGGCGAGGACTAGCCGGTCCGCCATGCGTTTCGACTACCAGAAGTGGCAGGGCCCCAAGCCCGGCGACGACGAGTTCCTGAAGCAGCTCATGGAGATCTATCGCAATCTCCTGCTGCAGACGGGCGGCGACGTCGATGAGGCGTTGCGCTGGATGGAGCACTTCGGACGGGATTACGGGTTCTTCGGCGACAAGATGTCGCTCGAGGACTTCAAGAAACTGCTCGAGGACTCGGGTGAGGCGCGTCAGACGCCGCAGGGCTACGAGCTGACGCCCAAGGGCGAGCGGCGCATCCGTCAGGATTCGCTCAATGAGATCTTCTCGGCGCTGCGTGCCGGTGGCGCGGGTGACCACCGCACACCCGTGGCTGGCGCGGGCGGCGAGCGGCTGTCCGAGACGCGCGCTTGGCAGTTCGGCGACGACATGGCGAACCTGGATCCGCTCGCGTCGGTGAACAACGCCGTCAAGCGCAGCGGCATCGACGAGCTGTCGCTCACCGAGGACGACCTCGAGGTCTACGATCAGGAGCACCTCTCGGCGTGCGCCACCGTGCTCATGGTGGATATCAGCCACTCGATGATCCTGTATGGCGAGGACCGCATCACGCCCGCCAAGAAGATCGCGCTGGCGCTCTCGCAGTTGATCCAGACGCGCTATCCCAAGGACACGCTCGACGTGGTGCTGTTCGGCGACGACGCCGTGCAGGTGCCGCTGGGCGAGCTCATGAAGATTCAGGCCGGCCCCTACCACACGAACACGAAGGCCGGCCTGCAACTCGCGGCGCGCATCCTGGCGGGGCGCAAGGGTGTCAACAAGCAGGTGTTCATGATCACCGACGGCAAGCCGTCGGCCATTCGCGAGCATGGCCGCCTTTACAAGAACCCATTCGGCCTCGATCCCAAGATCGTGAACAAGACGCTCGAAGAGGCCGCCTACATGCGCCGCAAGCGCATCAGCATCACGACGTTCATGCTGGCGGCCGACGCACCATTGCTGGAGTTCGTGCGCAAGCTCACCGAACTCAACCAGGGCCGCATCTACGAGACCGACCCGCAGAACGTCGGCACGTACGTGTTCCGCGACTTCGTGCGCAATCGGCGGAAGCGGCTGCACTGAGGGCCGGGCAGGACGATCCGGGCTAGTGTCGCGTCCCAGAAGTCGTGTGCATGGATCGGCGAGCCAGCATGGTCGCCGGCTTGGCGCGACGACGAAGTCCGTATCCGGGAGACACGTCGACGAGGAGCAGCGCAGCCGGCGGCGACGGGACGACCGCGACCTCCAGGATCGCGGCCCTCACGGAGCGCCTCCCGCGGCTGGTCCCCATCCGCGGCCGGCTGGATTCATGAGCACGGCCGGCGGGCGCGCGGGGTGACCCGCGGTCAGCGCCGGCGGTTCACGTCCCCGGCGATGCTAGAGTGCCGCTCATGCATGATGAGCAAGATGATGTCCTGCTGCCTCGGACCTGGCTTGCGGGGCTTGGGGCAGTGTCCTTCCTTGTGCTCGCGTCGCTTGCGCCCCGCGTCATGGGGGAGGGTGACTCCGCCGAGTTCACGCTCGCACTCGCACTGACCGGAGTCCCGCACCCGCCCGGCTACCCGCTCTACACGCTGGCCGGCTCCGTCTTCGTTCACGCACTCCGGGGCCTGGGCTTCGGCTGGGCGCACGCCGCCAATCTGTGGAGTGCTGTGGGTGCGGCCATGGCCATACTGCTGACTGCTGCCCTGGCCGACCGGATGATCCTGTCCGCGCTGCGGCTGGGCCGTGCGCCGCGCGCCATTCTTGTTGCGGCCGCCCTCGCGGTGATGGCCGTGAACCCCGTCTTCATGCGCGCCGCGACACAGGCGGAGGTCTACAGCTGGGAAGTCGCATGGACCGCGCTGAGTGCGCTGGCCGCGCTAGCCTTGCTCGATCGTATCGAGACCCGGGTCAGCGCCAGTGCGCGGAGCGAGGTTCTCGCGAGTCTCCTGTGGGGCGCGCTCATGGGCGTCGTCCTGGCGCACCGCCCGACGATGGCGGCCACCGCGGTGCCGCTGACGATCGTGCTCGCTGCCACGCTGGCGCGACACGCCCGGCTGCGCCCCGCGCTGGCGCTTGCCGCGGTTTCCGGCGCATGCCTGCCGGTGACCGGTCAGCTGTTCATCGCATGGCGCGCCGCGCACCCGGCCGCGTTCCAGTGGCCCATGCTGCAGCCTACTGCGCAGAGCGTGCTCGCTCACGCGTCCGGTCGCTACTACCGCGCCTATCTGGGCGGCGGCGCGGGCGGAGACGGCGGCGGCCAGTTCGGCTCGGCGCTGCTTCCCGTATTCGTGTTCGCAGCACTGGCAGCGGTCCTCGCAGCGCCGCGATTGCGGGGAAGCCGCGCTGGCATGGTTCTCCTCGCGCTTATCGTGGGCTCCGTGCTGCAGAGCGCGTTCGTGGCCGTCTATCACGTGAGCGATTTCGTCTTCTTCCTGTTGCCGTTGCTCGTGCCAGCGGTCGTATTGCTGGCCTGTGGCGCCGCCGTGCTCCTCGGGCGAGTCGCCGCGCCGGTCATACCGTCCGCGCTGCTGCTCGCCATCGTGGCGTTGTTCGCCGCGCTCGCCGTGCGTAGCGAGATGGCGCACGCACGGGCGATCGCCCAGATCGACGACGACGTCCGCGCCGCATTCATCGCGTTGCCATTCGAGCGCGGGGTCGTGGTGTGGAATTCTGATTCCTGGACACGACTCCTGGGCTATCAGCTGCTGGAGCGCCGCAAGCCCGGCATCGTCGTGCTGAACGGCAGCGTACTCACGTGGCAGCCGGCCCGTCGGGCCGCGACTCAGCGCCTCGGCTTCGATCCGCTCGCGGGACTAACGCTCCGCACCGATGCCGACCTCGCGCTCATCGCCCGGCATGTGGCGAGCCACACCGGGCAACCGGTTGTTGACTTCGGGGTCTGGTGGGAAAGCGGCGGGGCCGCGAGCCGCTGACGCTGCGCCTGGACCGCGTGTCTGTCGACGACCGCACGGACGCGCGAGTGCCGGTGCAGGTCATGCACCGTCGAACAAGAGCGTGACACTGCGCAACACCCCGGGGATTCTGGCGGCGCGCTCCGCGGGACCATCCTGAATTCGTTTGCGATGGCGGAACGACGGGTTACAATTCTCGATGCATGCTCGCGCGCCCCACCCGCCATATCGCCTCACACACGCCATCCTCGTGCCTGTGGTCGCCTGTCGCGCGCCGGCCCGCACCGATCCGGGGGCTGGCGGGTGCATGGCCGGCTCGGCCGGTCCGCGCAATGCTTCGCGTGCTGTTCGCGTTGCTGTGGTCCGTTGGCGCGGTGGGACGCGGCCACGCCACGAACTATCTCGGCTTCATGCCCATGGTCACGGACTCGCTCGCGGTGTTCGACATCCCATCGCTACCCGAGCCCCGCTACATGGCCCCGCTGCGTGACCCGGTGTTCGGCACGTGGATCATGCGTATCGGGGGCGACGCCGGCGAGTCGCTGTCACCGCTCGCGGACTCGTGGTCCGACGTGTCCCGTCATGTCTACTCGAAGCAGCAGCCGTGGAACGCGAACGGCACACTGCTGTCGATCCGCAACACCGGATCGCACGTCTCGCCCCTGATCCTGCAGGGGCAGACCTACGTTCCGATGCGCGGACCTTGTGCCAACTACGACCGTTGGGACTATCGCTGGCACCCGACACCGTTCCACAACAACGAGCAGATCAACGTCAATCAGGCCGGTACCGAGCTCATGTGGTTCGACGTCATCAACTGCGTGAAGACGCGCAGTTGGGTGCTACCCATCGTGTCCGGCTATGGCATCGGCTCCGGCGAGGGCAACGTCTCGGGCGACGGCCGGTTCGTGGCGATCGCGAACCAGCAGCAGATGGTTGTGGTGGACATGGACCCCGCGAGTCCCGATGCGCCCGCGTGGCCCTATGTGCGCATCGGGCGGGTCTATACGTTCCCACCCTGCAGTCTCGACGTCACGCGGCCCGCGCTCGGCGTCATCGACAATGTCTCGATCTCGCCCTCGGGTCGGTATATCGACGTCAAATACAACGGCCTGGTCGCGGCGGGCGCCACCGTCTGCGACACGTTGTGCGACATGCACCGGATCTTCGAGGTGGACACGAGCCTCACCATCCGCCCGCATCTCATGAATGTGGCATCGCTGCGCTGCGGTTCGTTCGCCGCCCGAACGGATGGTTGGATCTTTCCGCTGAAGCACGCCGACCTCGCAGTGGACCCGTTCGATTCCAACGAGGACGTCATCGTCGGCGGGCGGGCATGTCCCGGTTCGAACATCGGGCGCGTGGTGAAGGTCAGGCTCCGGGACGGCTTCGTGACGCCGCTCACCAACCCGCTCAACGAAGGGTCGTATTCGCACGGCTCGGCGCGCAACTATCGCCGCCCGGGCTGGTTTTACGTGACCTACCGGCGCGATCCGATCTCCGCCGGCAGCCGATTCTGGGGCGAGATCGTGGCAATCAAGATGGACGGCAGCGGTGCGACCCAGCGCTTCGCCCACTATCACAGCACGCAGGCCACCTACGATTCGGAAGCGCAGGCCGTACCCTCGCCGGACGGCAAGCGCCTGCTGTTCGCAAGCGACTGGCGCGATCACTGCACCACGTGTGGCAAGGTGAATTCAGTGAAGGACTATGTCGTGGACGCGCGCGCGCAGCCGCTCGCCGGCATCGGTCCGGACGAGGGGGCGCCGCTCGGGGCACGGCTCACGCTTGCATCGGGACTCGGGTCGGGCGCCGGGCTCGTGGCCTCGTTCGCGCTGGCGGGCGGCAGGACCGCGCGGCTCGAACTCTTCGACGTGGCTGGCCGTCGTATCATCCGGCGCGACTTGAGCGCGCTCGGTTCCGGCGACCACACGCTCGAACTCGACTCCGATCGCACACTCCAGAGCGGCGTGTACTTCGCGACGCTTTGGGATGGCCGTGCGCGGGTGCAGGCGCGCGGCATCGTGGTGCGCTAGCTCCCCGGGCAGCGGTCCGAACCGCGCGCTGGGGAAGCGCGTACACCAACCGCTCCAACTGCTCCGGTGCTTAGGCCCGCCCGGCGTTGGCGCCACCGAGCACGCTGAGCCTGATATCGCCGCGTCGTCGGAGGGCCGGCGCTGCCTGTGCGGCGGAGTCGAACCGCAGGCCCACCAGCACGTCGCACGGCAGGTCGCGCGCGCGGAACTCGCGAGACACTCGGATCACATCGGACTCGGGGGCACACGAATAGCCGCACTGCTGGAAGCCCTGTGCCCAGCGCGGTCTGGGGCTCAGGGAACGCGAGCGAGGGCAGGGCCTGCTGGGGTTCCGCTGCGTCGGGCCAGCAGCGCACGACACCGTCGCCGGGACATCCGCCAACACCTGGTCCGGCGTCATCGGCGACGGCATGATGCGGTGCAAAAGAGACGATCAGGGTGGGTCCGGACGCGATGACCCGCGTTCGGACCCACGAGGGCATCACGACTTCTTGCCCTTCTTCCCGAGCTCAGCCGGGGCCGGATGCGCCTTGGTGTAAGCATTGGCCTGCTTCTGCGTCTTGTCGGCTGCCGCCTGTTTCTGCTGACGCTCTTTCGACTTCGGGGACTTGTCGCCCATGGGACACCGTCCGAGGTTCGGGTGATTACAGCAGCGTACGGCTGAGTTCCACTCTAGCACCTCTGGCATGTGAGGCCGCAGCGGATCCGGCAGGACATCGGCTTTCGCGAGCGATGGCGGCGAGCGACCGCGGCGAGCGATGGGGGCGAGCGATGGCGGCGAACGACCGCGCCGCTGCCATGTCCCGGCCGGTTACAACCGCCACTGCGATCGGCGGTCGCACGGCGAGCGCATTCGATTGGCGGCGGGGAACCCTCGTGGTTAGTGTCGTCGCCGGTGCGCTCGCAAGGAGCGGACAGGGTTCCGTCGCGCCTCGACAGCCGTGGTTCTCGGGCCGATGCAGACCACCATCGTTCTGGAGACGATCGTTTCATGAGAGCACTGGAACATCGAACCGGCGCGACCAGGGCAAGCCGCCAGCGATCCCGTCTGGCTTCCCGCCGATGACGCCGCGTTCTGGGATACCCGCGCCGGCGCCCGAGCTCCCGGCGGAGACAGCCCCCGGTCGGTCGGGCACGACCATGGTGCTTGCTCTGCTGCTCGCG
>JANMAX010000013.1:0-1767 GCA_031360075.1 bacterium
GTCGGACTTCGGCCCACGCAGGCCACGAGCTCATGAATAGCCCGGCTAGGAGTCTGTCCGAGTAATCGCAACAGAGGAAGCCGTTGTCCGGTCAGTCGGGTTTTGCGCGCCCATTCGCACAGGCACGCGCTGCAGGACGACCGGCCGACCATTCAATCGGCCGGATGACCTTCAGAGGCCGCCTGCGGTGGCTGCAGGTGCCCTGCTCATGCGGTCTTCCACGCTGCCCGGAGCTTCAGCAGGTTGTGCGCGGTGCAGATCAGCGACCACTCCTGACCGACCCGCTCGACGCCGCGCCGCAAGAACTGCCGGAACCCGCGCGCCTGCTTGATCTGTCCGTTCACCGGTTCGACGATGGCCTTGCGCCTCGCGTACACCGCGTGACCCGCCTTCGTCTGCAACTTGCGTCGCATGCGCTCGGTCACCGACAGCTGTTTCGGGATCCGCCCGCGTGGCGCGGGCGGTGGCGACTCCCCGTGCTTCACGCGCCCGCGCGCCACATAACCATCGATGCCTTGCTTCGACAGCTCCTCGACGTTCTCCTCCGACCAGTAGCCTGCATCCGCCAGCACCTGCTCCGGTCGACGTCCGAGGTCTCGCTCGATCGCATCCATTGTGGGCAACAGCTCGTGCACCTCTGCTGCGTTCGGCGTCACGTGCTGCGCCACGATCACCTGCGCCGTATCGTCCACCGCCAGGATGCCGGTGTAGCCTTGGATGAAGCCGTCTGCCATCTTCTGGATGCGCGACTCGGGATCCGTGAAGTTACGCTGCGCCTTGGGCGCCGGCTTCGCCTGCTCGGGGTCCGGCACGCGCGGAGGGTTCCCACCGAAGCGGCGACCGTTCTCCTGCTCTTTACGTTCGCGCTCGGCCAGTCGCGCCTTCGCGGACTCGGCCTCCTTCACGGCCTGCTCACGCGCCTGTGCTTCCAGCGCGGCCTTCGCGGCCTGGATTTTCGCCAGCCGTCCCTCGGCACGCTGCAGTTCCTCCGGCAGCTCGTCGCCTCGACGCTCGCGCCCGTACTCGGCGTCCTCGGCATCATCCACCGCATCGGCCCGCGCCAGCAGCTCCGCCACCTGTTGCTTCAGCGCCGTCTCGCGCTCACACATCCGTGCGTAGCTCATCGCCTTGTGCTTCGACGCATTCGCCTTCACCTTCGTGCCGTCCACCGCCACGCGTCCCAGCTTCACCAGCCCGGCCTCCGCGCACAGCTTCAGCACCTGCACGAACAGCCCGTTCAGCGCCACCCCGTGCGTCTTGCGGAAGTCGCTCAGTGTCCGGAAGTCCGGCGCGTTACCCGCCGCCAGGAACCGGAACGCCACGTCGTCGATCAGCTTCGCCGCCATCCGCCGCGACGAGTACGTCCCCGTGCTGTACGCATACAGCAGCAGCGTCACCATCAACCGCGGATGGTAGGGCGGGTAGCCACGCTCCTCGGTGTACGTGCCCTCGATCGCCGACAGGTCCAGCGTGGTAACCACTTCGCGGACGAACCGAGCCAGGTGTCCCTCGGGCAACCACTCCTCGATCGACGGCGGCAACAGCAGCGTCTGGTCAGGCTGGTACGGGCGGAAGGTCTTCATTCCCGTATCTTCCACGCGCGGCCCGCCCCACGCCAGGAATTTGACGATTACTCGGACAGACTCCTAGCCGTACTGCGCTACTCGGTGCCGGGCGGGAACAACTCGATGCCGTAGCGATCGCGCAGTTCGTCGCGGAACGCTCGTGATGGCGCATGTGCACCCGCGCGGCGTCGGAACTCGTCCC
>JANMAX010000112.1:0-29810 GCA_031360075.1 bacterium
ACCGAGTCCGGCGAGGTCGCCAGCCGCAGCTGGCCGCTTCGCGCCGCCGAGCCCTGCGGGGTGTCCCAGTAGTCGAAGGTCATCGGTGGCCTCGCGGGCTGTGAGATGTTCAGGAGCCGACCTGTCGGCTGATCGTAAGTGAGCACGACGTCACCGCCATCCGGCCGATGGACCGTCGTCAACTGCCGGTCCCAGTTGTGCACGAACGTCGTTGCCGGGCTCGGTACTCCCTGGACCACCGGCGGGGTGTAGGCGCTCAAGTCGTCCAGATCGCTGTAAGCGTATCCGTGGGCCGGGCGGCCGGGCGGAGTCAGCGTCTGCAGAGCGCCGTTCGCATTGTAGCCGTACCCGACGATGCGGTTCCCGGGCAGCGTGATCGTCTGCACGCGGTCCGCCAGATCATAGTTGAAGGTGGTCGTTCTCAACGCGGGGTCCCTCACGGTGAAGAGCCGCCCCTTCGCATCATAGGTGTAGTCCCAGGCGCGTGTTCCCTGCGCCACATGGCTCAGGCGCCCCTTGTAAGGGCTGTTGTCGGGATAGTACTGGAACGTGACAGGCGTGATCACGCCACCCAACGATGCATCGAGCAGTCGCCCCGCCGCATCGAAGTGCATCGTGCGGGAGCGCGAGGCGGGAGTTCTCTCGACCAGCGTTCTAGCCAACGTTTCGTAGACCGACAGGTAGCGCTTGCCGTTGATCGCGACGCTCTCCTGGAACGTCGCTCCCGACACGGCCGCACTGCGCGTGATGGTGCGCAACGTGTTCGAGGCCGGGAGCGTCGTCTTCTCCACGGAATCGAGTGGCGCAATCCATCCGAACCGCGGATCCCGCGACTTCTCCATCGTGGTCGTCTCGCCCGTAGCGGCCACCAGCGCTTCGAGTTCACCGCCAGAGCCCGTCGTCAACATGCTGTCCACGGCGACCTCTCGCACGGCATCGGGCCGCAGGAGCACGTGTCGCCGCACGCCGTCGAGGAGTCGCATGATCGTGTACTTGGTGACGCGCCCCTCTGGTGAGGTCTTGGTGACATCGCGAGTGGTGCCCGTCTCGGACTGCGCGAACAGGAGTGTCTTGCCTGGAGGTGCGCCGAGCGCGACTTCGGATTCCAGTCGCCCATCCAGCGCCCCGTACCCATAGGTCCACGTCTTGTTCCTCGGGTTCTTGAATGTCTGCAGCAACCCGCCGGGAGCGTAGGTCATCTGATACGATTCGCTGTTCGGATTCGAGATCGTCCCCAGGTGCTTGCCGCTTGGATCCAGCTGGAGCGTCGTCGTCTGACCGAACGGTGCCGGCGCATGGATGCTGATCGTGGAACCCACGCGATCGATCGTGGTGGTGAGCCCGTCCGCATCCGTGATGGTCGTCAGCTCCCCGGTGGTCGCGCTGTAGTCGAACTGGAACAGGATGATACCGGAGCGCGCGTCCAGCGTGCGCAGGTGGCGGCCGTTCGCGTTGAACACGTACTTCTCCCGGCCGTCCGTACTGGGGACTTGGATCTCACCGAAGAGCGGGCTCGGAAGC
Organism: bacterium; assembly: GCA_031360075.1. Classification (GTDB taxonomy): domain Bacteria; phylum Eisenbacteria; class RBG-16-71-46; order RBG-16-71-46; family RBG-16-71-46; genus JAIOPA01. The sequence goes on from JANMAX010000112.1 coordinate 1,522, forward strand.
TCCGGAGCGTAGCGGGTGATGCCGTTGGCGTCGTTCGCGTTCGTCGCCTCGCCAACATGCAGTACGCCAGTTCGATCCACTGCAATGCAGGCGAGAATCCCGAATCTCGCTGCCAGCGCTGGGACACCCTCTTGCTCACGGAAACTTGCCTGTGAGGCCAGCCCACCGGCGACCATGGTGAGCCCTCCGTCCGTCTCCACGCGGTACACGCTCATTCGACTTGGTGTGCTTGCTCCGCTTCCGACATTCTGGGAGACGTAGATGGAGCCCTCGGGACCTCGCGCCAACGAGTTGACGCTGTAAACGAGGAGATTGTCACGTGTCCTCAGCTCTTGCGCGGACATGCGGTTGTCCACGCTGATCTTCACGATCCGACCCTGACCTTCAAGCACTAGCAGGTTCCCGTTGTCGTCCACGACCATGTCGGTGGAGTTCTGCATCGCGAGTGAGTCCGCGCGTCCCAGGTAGCCATTCGCAGCGCCATGGTTGGTCGACCCACCGTTGCCCGCGTAGGTCGTGATGCGCCCGTCCGCGCTGACGCGCAGAATCCGGAAGGCGTCCGCGATGAAGATCGTGCCATCCTTGGCGGCCGCCACTCCCCTTGGATTCACCAGCGGGGCGTCCTTGGCCAACATCCCCTCGGTGAACGAGCCGGACGGATTCCCGGCGACCAGATAGAGCCGGCCAGCAGGCGAGATCCGGAACACTCGAGACCCGCTGCCGCCGGTGTTCGTGAAGTAGACGTTTCCGTCTGCAGACACGTCGATACTTCCAGGCGTTCCGAGTTGGACGTCCGTCGCCAAGAAGCCGTCCGCTGCATAGGGAGTAGCTCCCCTGCCAGCAACCCTGAAGTAGCGCCCATCCGGTGTGATCCGCGCGACCAGGCGAGCGTTTGCCGTGGCATCGGTCAAATAAAGGTCGCCGTTCGGGCCAAACGCAATGTCTTGCGGGCTCACAGCGCCCGCACTCCCGCCCCGAACGTCAGCTCCATCCGGTGGGATCGCGATGACCGCAGATGTCGCTCCTTGACCTGCGAACATCGAGCGCGTGGGGAACACCCTCGATCCAGCCCAATAGCTGCCATCGCCCAAGTAGAGCGTGCCCTGACCGTTCGTGTCGTAAAAGTGTTGTGGAGAGATCGTCCAGCCGCCAAGACCCCCGCTCGCCATGCTCGGCGCGCCGATGCTCACGGTCTGCGTCTGCCAGACCGTTCGACCGACGCCTCGGTCGCCTGAGGCGACCATTCCGCCACCCGTACCGGCCCCCGTGCCGTTGCCATACCTGGAGCCACCACTACTCGCGAGCGCATACTTGGCCGCGAACTCGAATCCGAATCGGACCGTCGCCGTCACGGACCCTTGAATCTGCCGACCGAAGACATCTTTGCCGTCCCACTGGTCGAAGAGCCACGACTGACCGGGCGCGGTAAGCTTGATCGGGTCCGTTTCTCTGTGGGCGTACCTGCGGCCAGCGACATCGACGATGACCTGAACAGCCTTGAGGTCCGGCGGCGGTACGGCTCCGGTGATGGGAACACGAATGGTCCGCATCGCCAGGTCCCCGGGCTGACGGCTGCTCCGATAGTTGATCGAATACGGGGTCCCCACCACGGGGATCGACTCGCCCAGCACCCGGTTCTCATTCTCGATCACGCAACCGCAGGAGTTGCTCAAGAACTTGTCGATGATGGACTTGAGGTACGCGAACAAGCCTTGGTCCACGTCCGACTGCGCTCGCTCGATCGCGGCCACGTTGGGATTGAGATCCGGCGTGCTGAAGTGGGTGAGGCGTCCCCGGATCAAGGTGTCCCCCGGTGCGAACACCAGCTTGATCTGCGCTCGCTCGGCGTCGTCGAGCCCGAGTTCGTCGTACCTCGTCTGCGGGTCGGCCCCGGGGTTCAGATCAGTGTCCAGGATGGCAAGAGGCCCGCTGGTCGAAAGCACCGTCAACACGTGGCCGTCCTCCGCCGGAATCCACCGTCCGAGCGTCTTGTCGTAGAAGCCGAGGGGAACCAAGTGCCCGACTCCGAGCCCGAGAACGTCCTTCACGTACACGGACACGGGCTTGTCGAAGCCCACCCGCGGCTCCGGATCGCCAGCCTGGGCGACCGTCTCCTGCGCTTCGTCGACGGTTAGTTCCGCGCAGAATGCATAGGCAGTCGCCGGTGGAAGTGCGGCGGGCATCGCCTCATCGCCATTGGATCCTACGGTGAACTCCTTGGCGCGAACGTGGAACGAGGTAAAGGTCGTCGCGACACCAGACGCGGTGGTCACCGTACAAATGGTCCCCGGAGAGAACAGCAGCGTCGTCTTGCGGTCGCCATTCAAGTCGTTCTCGAATCGACTGACGATCGGGCTCGGGGTCGCGGTGTTCACCAGGAAGCTGAGGGAGCTGCGGCCAACGAGCGCGACGTCGTCGACATTCGAGTAGTCCTGCACTCGGGGCACGACTTGGCGCTGAGCCTCGAGGAACCCTTCCTTGATGAAGCGCAGGACCAGGGCTGCGCCTCCATTCACCGCGAGATCGAACTTCCCGTCCCTACGCGTCCGTGTCTCCCCGTATTCCGGATGATCGAGCACGCGCACCGTGACGTTCGGCAATGGGTTGAGATCCCTGGCGATGGCGCGGCCGTGGATCACGGCTACGCGGTCGGACTTGATCGGGTTCGATTGCAAGCCGGTCTGGACCGGGCTCGTGCCTGAGTAGATGAACGCCACTGAGGCCGCAAAGGGAGTCAGCTCCGTGGCCGAGAGCGGCGTGGCCCCCACGGCAAGCTCGCTCGTATCAATAATCGCGGCCACCTCCGTGGCTGGGCGATAGACAAACCGCTTGAAGCTGGTCTCTCGTCCCAGAGCGTCCCGGGCCCTGAACAGGATTCCGTTCGACCCGATGTCCAGAAGGACGGTCGCAGTGAATCTCCCGGACGAATCGGCGCCTACTTGAGCGCCATTCACGGTAACCACGGTAAGACTCGTGTCGCTCCACGCCCCCGTCACGTCAACTGTCGCCTGCGTAAGTGTTGTCACGGGCGCAGGCGGGTAGTCCACCGTCAGCACAGGGGGCTGCGTATCTCGGATGACCCGCCGGGTGACGGTCGACGTCTGGCACGCGCCATTCGTGGCCTGATAGATGAACGTCCAGAGCCCATCGAAGGGCACGTTCAACGAGTCAGCGAAGTCGCCCGCGACAAGCGGCATGGCAGGCCCGTTCACCTTGAGGCTCGCGCCGGTTTCGGTGTCGTTCGCGGAACCGGCGGTCGCCACTTTCGACCCACTCATGACCACCGCATCATTCGGTTGCGTCACCGACAGGATGGGGGCCGACGTGTCGGTCGCGCGGATCTTGATCGAGACCTTGGTTCCGACCGCGCTCACGATCTTGACCTCGAGCAGATTCTCGTTGGCGAGCATCACGTTACGGGTGATCTGAGCCATCCCACTGGTGAGCTCACCCGGGAAGATCACCTGTGCGCCGTTCAGCACGACCTCGGTGTCCTGGGTTCGAGCCGTTGCATCTGGATTGCCGTTGGTCAGGATGAGCACGTGAGGTGTCGGCGGTGGCCCAGGATCGAAGGCGAACGATTTGGTCTGCCACTTCGGGGCCCCGCTCCCCCGCTGGAAGCCGGCGGTGGTCACCGCGAACGTCGGTTCGGCGACCTGGGTGAGTCGGATGTCCACGCCGAAGCCAGCAGTACCGCTCAGCGTCACCTGCAGCGTGCCGGTTGCCGCAGGAGTCAAGACTCGGCTGACCAGAACACCTGGAGCCCCCATGTCAGCGGTCCCCAAGTACTCCGTCCCGATGAATGAGACCCGCGCGTAGTTCCCCGACGGCCCCCCAGTCGGACGGAGCATCTCGATCAGGTAGCGGCGCCCTGTCACCACGCTCAGGGTGCAAGGATCGGAGTAGGTCGCGGTGGTTGCACCCGTCGGGATGGCGTATCGCTTCACTGCGCGCACGGAGACCGTGTCCGCACACGTCGTTCCGAACGAGAAGTGCCCTGCTCCCCGTTTGCCAGCAGTCTGCCCACTCGCCATGCCCCAAGCCAGTGCTCCAAGCAGCAACACGAGTACGATTCGTCGGAGCATGGTCATCACCTCGCGAGCACGTAGCGCTGGTTCTTGGTGTCACCCGCTTGCCTGAGTCGCGCGAAGTAGACCCCTGCACGCACGCCCTCAGGAGCCGACCACTCGACTCGGGACTCCCCTGCGTGTTCGGGGGTCAGCTCCCGGAGCAACAGTCGCCGCCCCTGCACGTCGAACAGTTCGAATCGTGCGGCTCCACGCACGGGCACCGAGAAGAACAGCCGCAGCACGCCTCCGCGGGCATTGAGCCCGCGGAGCGCGAGTGGAGCCGACGCCGGAACCGTGACCTCGATCTCGGGCAGGACCGCGTCCAGAGTCGGCGTACGAAGATGCAGCCGGTACCGCAACTGCTCGCCCGCCTGTACCTCGGCATCGCTGAGCACGAAACGGCCCCGTGGGTCCAGCTCGAGTCGCGCGAGTGGCAGCCACAGACCATCTGCACCCTGGCGCTCGGGAATGACCTCGTAGCCCGGCCGGGGCGGCCCGGCCCATGCCAACCGAACCAGATCGGGCCAGCGCTCGATCGTCAGGAGCGTTGGCGCGGTGCTGTGAAGTGCGGAGGCCGACGCGATCACCGCCCCTTGGCCGCGATCGTCACTCTCGCTCCACGAGACCAGCACGCCGTCGGTGGCCGGAAGCAATCGCGGGTTGTGCTTGTCCACGGCCGAAGCGGCGACCGGGATGCCATCCTCTGGCCAACCGGGCCAAATCGTGCCGTTACTCGAGAGGCGGGAGAGGCGCACGACACCCGCAACGCTGAGCGAGTCATAGCCGATCCATGACACGAAGCGGCTGCCGTCTGGGCCAAGGGCCAGAACGGGATCGGTGGACTCTGTTCCCCTGTCCCCGAGCAGCAACCCGTCGGCGGGCCACGTCGCGCGCAGTACACCGCCGGGACTGAACCAGTGGATCCGTGCCTGCGCTGAATCCCTGGGCGCCGCTGTCCAGGCCACGGCGATGCCGGCGGAGTCCGCGCCGATCGAGCCGACCTTGATGGTGGTGGCGCATGACGCCACTTCCACGCCACCAGGCAGCCATCCGGCGGCCGGCGAACCCGAAGCATCCAGGTGCTGGAGTCTCAAGGACTGCACGGAGCCATCGTGGAGCCTCCAGATCGCGAACAACCCGCCGTCACCGCCGGCGATCGTGACTGGGTCCTGTACCTCACCCGTTCCCGTGGCGACGGTTCTCCCCAGGAGCGGCCACGCGGGATCTGGTGTGCCATCCGCCAGCAGATGAAGCAACCTGAGCTCGCGGGCGGTTGCGGCCCCCTGCAGCCACAGCAGCCATGCTCCGCTCCCGCCATCGGAGCAGAGCCGCGGATCCGAGGCCACGGCGTCACTGATCAACAGTTCATCGGAACCATTCCCGATGATCGGGGACCCACTCGCCTGCACGCGTCTCAGGTAGACCGCTGGATGCTGAGCGTCGCGGTAGTCCTTCCACGCGACCAGGACGCTGCCAGCGCCGGTCGCGAGAATCGCCGGCTGGGTCTGCGTGCCTGCGGCCACGCAGAGCGGCTGCCCCTCCTGCGGCCAGCCGGGCGAAGGCTCACCGCTCGCGGACACGTGCTGCATGCGCAGATCGCAATCCTGGCCCGCGGATTCGATCCACACGATGAATGCACCGCCGGCGCCATCGCTCACGGGGACGGCGTACACACCATTCACAGAGCCGATGCAGAGCCTCGCGACGACCAGTGAATCCAGCGCAGGCGAGCCATCCGCGGTGAATCGCGCGCCGTGGATCGAGAACTCCGCCCCGGTCCTGGCATCGCGACAACCGATGCACTGGATCCACTGCGGTGTCGCGGCATACATGATACCGCTGACGCCAGCAAGCGCGAGCCCCGCGATCAGGACAGTTCGCAGGAGCCTCGCACCCCGAGTGCAGGTCGAACCAGTCGGAGCAACCATGCCGGGCCAATCCAGCCTGGCGCAGCCGGCTGATACGACTTCGCCAATCTGGCGCCGAATAGTGCTGAAACGCCCTCGACCAGTAGACACCAAGCCCCCTGCGAGCAATACAACCCCATGCCCTCGGCAAGTACGCACGAGGGCAGGCCCGGCCGTACAGCCGAACCACAGAGTCACGGCGTGCGATGCACACGACGGGAGGTCGTGTATGAAGTCACCATATAGCGCCAAACGAGTAAGTCAAGACATAAGATGATGGGCTCGCGAAGCTCTACTATTGACGCCCGTGAGGCACCTCGCTGCTGGCGCCGATCGATCCGTTCCGGCCGTGGCGCGGAAGTTTGCGGGCTGAGCGGGCGCTCTGATGGCCGTCACTGCCTGCCGTGTTGGCGACACCCGTGGTCGCCGAGCTACTTCATCCACTCATCAAAGCGTCATGCACAGCACGCACCGGCGACACGCACTGGCTCCGGAGCGCTGGCCATTGCAACAGCCACCCTCTCGATGCACAGTGCGCGGCACGCTGACCGGCGCGAATGAGGATGTGATCCCGATGCACACGTCACCCCGAAGCGGGAGATCTGGACCATGGGACGCGAAGCGATGTGCAGCGCACGCTCGGGTGGCAAGACCGGCGAGGGCAAGGCGCTGCTCGAATCCGACGAACTGATCTTCCGCGGTGAGTTCCGGGTGCGGGTCCCGTTGCAGGACATCACCACCGTGCTTTCGCGCAATGGCGCGCTCATCGTGGAGTGGCCGGGCGGCAAACTGTCGCTGTCGCTGGGGCAGGAGGCCGACAAGTGGGCGCGTGCGATCACCAACCCCAAGACGCTGATGGACAAGATGGGGGTCAAGCCCGGGCTCGAGGTGGTGATCGTGGGCCGTTTCGAGACCGACTTCCGCACCGAGATCATGAACGCGCTGGGCGTCAAGCCCAAGGTCAAGCCGGTGCCGGGCTGCGACCTGGTGTTCTACCTGATGGTGCATGAGAACGATCACGCCAAGTTCAAGGAGCTCATCCCGGCCATCGCGCCGGATGGCGGCATCTGGGCGGTGTACCCGCGCGGCCGGCTGGCCGTCACGGAGGAAACCATCCGCAGCGCGGCCCGCGGCGTGGGCCTGGTCGACGTCAAGATCGTGCGCGTCTCCGACACGCATGGTGCCGTGAAACTGGTGATCCCCAAGGCCGATCGCGCGCCCAAGAAGGCCTGAAAACACCCCGGATCCTGGCGAGTACTGCCCGGTATCAGTGGTGGACGCCCCCGCCCCGGCCCCCTACCATTAGAGGGACGCTCGTGAGTGACGCTTGGCCCACCCGATCGAGCTCCCTACCTGACCATGCGCCTTCGCCTCCGACACCTCGCCCTGCTCCCGGTCGTCGCCGCCCTCGCGATGCTGCCGCACGCGCGCACCCTGCCTGGCGCCGGCGGGCACGACGCCGAGGAGCACGACTACCCGGCCGACGCGTTCTACCTGCAGCGCGCCATGCCGGACGGCACGATCCCGAGCGAGCGCATCCACGCCGCCATCGAGCAACTGCAGTTCGAGCGCACGCTGCAGAGCGCGACCTTCGGCGCGCAGGCTGTGCAGGACTGGACGCCCGTGGGTCCGCTCAACATCGGCGGTCGCGTCAACACCATCGTGGCGGTGCCGGGTGGCACGCCGGCGTTCCTCGGGGCGGCCAATGGCGGCGTGTGGCGCTCGGACGACCTCGGCTTCAACTGGGTGCCCATCAGCGACCCGGCGGGATTCTCGTCGGTCAGCGCGCTGACGTTCACGCCGCAGAACAACCACACGCTGTGGTGCGGCACGGGCGATGCCAACGGCACGGTGGACGGCTACGAAGGCCGGGGCTTGTACGTCAGCCGGAACCGCGGCCAGGTCTGGAGCTACTCGGGCCTGCGCGAGGTCGCGCACATCTCGTCGGTGGTCGTGAACCCGCTCGATTCGAGCAAGGTGTACGTCGGCGGCATGGGCAAAGCGTTCACCACCGACCCCAACCGCGGCTTCTACCGCAGCCTGAACGGCGGCAAGACCTGGACCAGGACGCTGTTCGTCAACGACAGCACGGGTGTGTCGGACATCGCCATCAACCCGCTGCACCCAGATACCATCTTCTGTGCCACCTGGGAGCGCGTGCGCCGGTTGAAGTACCGCCGCGCCTTCGGCACGGACTGCGCGGTGTGGCGCAGTGTCGACGGCGGCACGAGCTGGACCAAGGTCGTGAACGGCTTGCCCCCAGCGGGCGACAACCTCGGCCGCATCGCCATCGCGGTCGCACCCACGCAGCCGTCGCGCGTCTATGCGTCGGTCATCAGCGGTGCGATCAGCGGCTACGTGGGACTGGGGCTCTATCGCAGTGACGACGGCGGTGACAGCTGGACCAAGGTCGACCTGGGCAGCGTGCATCGCAACGCGTTCGGGGGCTTCGGTTGGTACTTCGGCCGTGTCGTGGTGTCACCGTTCGATCCCGACGACGTCTGGGTGTGCGGGGTGCGGCTGCTGCACTCGATCGATGGCGGCGTGAACCTGGACGACGTGACGCTGACGACGCACGTGGATCAGCACGCCTTGTGGATCGACCCTACCGATCCCAACCGCGTGTATCTGGGCAATGACGGCGGCTTCTATACCCAGTCGGGTGGCGTGTGGCAGGTCGCGTTCAACCTGCCCATCACGCAGTTCTACGCCGGCCACGTGGACCCGCAGAACGGCAGCCGGGTGCTGGGCGGCACGCAGGACAACGGCACATTGAAGACCGAGGGCGGGGCGTCGGCCTGGGGCAGCATCCTGGGCGGCGACGGCTTCCGCTGCCTGGTGAATCCGACCAACCCCAGCATCATCCTGGCCGAATGGCAGTACTGCTGCGACCAATCGGGCATCCGGCGCTCGGCCAACGGCGGCGCCTCGTTCGCGGCCACCGGCGGCTGGTCGGTCACCGACCGCTACAACTGGAACACGCCGTTCGTGCACAGCCCGCGCAACCCCAACACCATGCTCGCGGGCAGCCAGCGCGCCTACAAGAGCATCAACACCGGCGGCTTCTGGACCGCTGTGAGCCCCGACCTGAGCACGAACCCCGGCGCTCTGGTGAACTATGGCACGATCTCGACAGTCGCAATCTCGAACGCCGACTCGAACCTGTTCCTCGCCGGCACCGATGACGGCAAGGTGTGGCGGTCCCAGAACGGCGGCGGCGCGTGGCAGGACATCTCGGCCGGCTTGCCAGGCCGCTACGTGACGAGCGTGGCCGCGGACCTGTCCGATCCCAATGTCATCTACGTGGCGCATTCGGGCTTCGGTCAGGACCTGCACGACCCGCGCGTGTTCCGCAGCACCGATCGCGGCACCACGTGGGCGAGCATCAACGGGAACCTGCCCGACGCCCCGGTCAACGACCTGGTGCTGGACCCCGCCGTCCCCGGGACGATCTATGCCGGGACCGACCTGGGAGTTTTCGTCACCCGGAATCTGGGGCAGACCTGGGTGTCTCTCGGGGGGGCCATGCCGGTGGTCGCGGTCTGGGACCTGGAGCTCCACGGTGCGACCCGCCAGCTGTTCGCGTTCACGCACGGACGCTCGGGGTGGAAGCTGAACCTCGACAACATCTCGCTGTCTGCTCCGCCCTCCGCGAACCCCTCCGGGCTCGCGCTGTCGGCGCCCACGCCGAACCCCGCGCGGGGCGCGGCCAGCCTCGTCCTTGGCCTCGCGTCACGCGCCCAAGTCGATGTGATTGTTTTCGATGCGGCAGGCCGCAGGGTTCGCACGCTGGCCCACGGCGCACGTGAATCCGGGCGCCACACGCTCGCCTGGGACGCTCGTGACGAGCGTGGTGCGAGGGTCCGTTCAGGGGTCTATTTCGTGCGCGCGAGCGACGGTTCAGTGACCCGGACCGAGCGTCTCGTGCTCACCGACTGAGGCGCTCGGACCCGCCCGAACCGCACCCTCGGGCACTTGCGGTCGGGCTGGCAATCGTTCGGCCCGCGTCAGGCCTGCGCGAAATCGTACCGCCCCATTATTTTCCCTTTGAATCCGCGCCCGGCACTGCTATACCCACCAGCGGTCAGGGCGTGCGACTCACGCCCGTCCACATTGAAACCTGCTGGTTCCAGTCAAGGAGGAAGGACCCCATGGCGAAGATGATGACGAAGACGCAGGTCGCGGCGCACATCGCGACGAAGTTCGAAGTCACGAAGAAGACGGGCACGGCGATTCTCGAAGAGCTCGCCTCGTTGGCCGCCAAGCAGGCCAAGAACGGCTTCGTGTTCCCGGGCGTCGGCAAGCTCGTGATCGTGAACCGCAAGGCTCGCATGGGCCGCAACCCGCAGACGGGCGAGGCCATCAAGATCGCGGCCAAGCGCGTCCTGAAGTTCCGCATCGCCAAGGCGATGAAGGATGCGGTGCTGGTGAAGTAGTTTTCTCGCCGCTCCACATCAGGGCCTTGTCGTGATTCGCTCGCGGCAAGGCCCGCGGCGTTTTGTACCGCAGCGCTGGTCCCCCGGTCGCGCGAATGCACATTCGGAAACAGACCGGAGGACACATGGACACTGCACCCTTGCTCACGACTCGAGCAGCGTTGTTGGCCATCGCACTTGCCGTCGTCTCCGCCATCGTGATCGCGGACCCCGCCGACGCGGTGCCACTGCCCATCGGCCAGGCCACCCTGCGCAGCCCGCAGGTCCCGGTGAGCGGCTCGGCACTGCAGACGTTCCTGAACCTGACCGGCGAGAACATCGTGGTCGGGCAGGATCAGTTCATCGGTGAACTCCTGAGCTCGAGCGTCTCGTACAACTCGACGTACACGATCCAGTTCGAACTCGCCAGGGACACCACCGGGGCCGTGGTGGGCCTCTATAACGGCCATGACGCCACGCCCACCCTGATGCCGGTGTTCCCGGCGAATGCGACGACCGGCTGGTTCGCGGTTGCGACCTTCCGGAGCCTGCCAACTCGCGGGATCGTCAACGTGTTCGATGGGAATGCCACGCCCGTTGGCACCAGCACGTACCTCGGTGCGGACAAGAGTGCGATCGGGTTCTACGTGTCAGGACCCCGCGGCACGTTCTATTCGCAAGACTCCCGCAATCCGGATGGCGCGGCGCAGAGCCTGTTCTACCGAGGCACGGGGCTCTACGCGGGGACAGCCTGGATCGCGTTCGAGGAGCAACCTCTCGCGGGATCGGACCACGACTTCAATGACCACGTGCTGTTTGTGGAGACGATCCCCGGAAGCCTCGTCCCGACCCTGCACTCCAGTTGGGGCCAGCTGAAGCAACGCTTCAGGTAGCGGGGAGGCCGCAGGCCCAGTCGCGCGGCACGCTCGCTGAGCGATCACCGGCGTGGCATTCCGGGAGGCATCGACAGGTGCGTGCCGAGGTGGACCGCGAGCCGCCCCCACCAGTTCAACCGCGGGCATGGCGATGTTCGGAATCGCAAGCCACGCGGCCCGCAGCCCCATGCACATGGTAGCCACATGTGCGTTGTAACCCCATGTATTTCATCGCATTCCGTACGGCCTCGACGACCACCGAAGCTTCGAGCCCGGCGTCATCACACCGCGTGGGGGATGCCGAGTTGGCGGGCATGCTGGAGTCGATCACCTCCCGCTGGCCCGAGCACTCAGGCATTGCACGGGGTTTGCCTGAGTCGTAGCCTTACGGTGTCGGCCCCTTTCCCCTGCTTTCACCCCGACTCCCGCGAGGCTTCATGCACGCGCCGCCACGGATTGCATCCGCACTGGTGCTGGGCCTGCTGCTCGCGCCGGCCTCCCCGCACAGCGCCGCCGGATTCCCCCCGGGAACGCTGCAAGTCTGTCCCGACCCCGATGTCCAATATGCGCATCAAGTCTGCCCGGACGACTCGGGCGGAGCGATCATCCTGTGGTCGAAGGGCGGAAGGCTCCGCGTCGATCGGTTGGATGCAGCGGGGAACTCGCGCTGGGCATGCGCGCCACTGAGCGCGACCGTCACCGGCATCGACGATGCCTCTGCGATCCCGGACGGTGCGGGTGGGCTCTTCGTCTCATGGGACACGCAGAACCCGAGCCAGGCGCGGTATGCGCAGCACATCGATCGCAACGGGCTTCCGCTCTGGGGTGATGGCGTTGTGCTTCTCAGCTACCCCACCGTGCTGTTGTTCGCCACGATGGCGGTAGCGGATGGCGCAGGTGGGTTATTCGTCGTGCACGCGCGCAACGATGAGACCTTCACTTGGTACCGGGTCGCGCTGCAGCACATCGGGCCCGCTGGAGACCTGCGCTGGGGCCCCGAGGGCCTGCCCGTCGATGCCGCTCCCGGCGCCCAGTACGCGAACGGTGCGGTCAGCGATGGCGCGGGGGGCTTGGTCGTCTCGTGGGTTGGCGGCAATGCGCAGCGAGTCCAACGATTCGACGCGACGGGGCAAGCACTCTGGGCGCCGAATGGCGTGAGCCTGACCTCGAACGGCAACTATGTCTCGATCGTTCCGGATGGATCGCATGGCGTCATCGCAGCCTGGTCATCGAGCACCTCCGCTACCGTGTTGGCGAACCGTGTGGATGCAGCGGGGGCCCTCGCTTGGGGTGCGGGGGGAGTGCCGCTCGTGTTCGGGACGGGAGTGAATTCCGTCCAGAACGTGGTGTCGGATGGAAGTGGCGGGGGCATCGTCACCTGGTCACACATGACCAGCTTCAGCGCCGACTCGAACAGTTGGATCTCGCAACGCGTGGACGCCCTGGGCAATCGCAGGTGGGTCGCCAATGGCGCGACGGTCTCGGGGACCGCGGCGCACAAGGAGGGGCTGAGCGTCACCGGTGATGGCCAAGGCGGAGCGACATTTGCCTGGGGCGAGGTGCGGAGTTCGAATTACGATCTCATCGGACAGCGGGCCGATGGCACGGGAGGTATGCGCTGGTCCGAGGGCACCCCGATCGCAACGACGACCGCGCACGAGGCAGGCGCCACCACGGGCAGCGATGGTTCGGGGGGGGCCTATGTCTGCTGGGGTGATGCGTGGTCCGGCCCCGGGGAGGTCTGGCTCACCCGCCTTGCCTCGGAGTCGCCCACGACCGCCGTCCTCTCGGTGGTCGGCGCAGAGGTGCGCGATGGCGATGTGCATCTGCGTTGGAGTGTCGCCGACCGCGGCAGCGAACGTCTGCAGGTGGAACGGCGGTCGGACACGCGATCGTGGCGGACACTGGCCGACGTAGGCCAGGACGGAACCGGATGGGTGAGCTTCGTGGACCGCGCAGTGCCCACCGGTGGACGGCTCGGGTATCGGATCCGTTCGGCCCTGACCGGTGCCGCGTTGGGAGGGGAGGTATGGGTGGATGTTCCCGCAGCCGGACTTCACTTGTCCGCCCCGCGCCCGAATCCCTCATCGGGACGATTCCGGGTGAGCGTCACACTCACGGGTGTTCCGGGGGCGAGGCTCGAGTTGTGGGATGTGCGCGGTCGGCCCGTGCAGCTGATATCGCTGGATGCGTACGGGGCCGGCGCACACGACATCGCATTGGCCCCTCGTGGCCGGTGGGCTCCAGGCGTCTACTGGCTCCGACTGACTCAGCCGGGATATCCGACCACCACTCGCCCCCTCGTCCTGCGCGAGTGACCCATGGGCGGTCATTGGCCGCCCGTCCATAACCGCTCGCACCGGTGTACTGGCTGGTCCATGCGTGGGTAGAAGCTCGAGTACCCGGAGCGCTGCGACTGGAAGCGGAGCTATAGCACGACCACCGCGCGCCGCCACACCCCGGCGAGCAGCGCTGCGCTACATCGGGCCATTGAGCAGGCCTGCCTGATCACGCCGCCCTGTCGTATGCTCCGCTGCATGAGCCCCGCACCCGATCCCACCGAGCCGCGTGTTCATGGCGAAGCCATCATCTACCGGCTGTTCGACGTCGGCTATGCCATCGCGCTCGACCGCGCGTTCGACCTGCTCGCCTCGAGCGCGCCCGAACGCCGGCTGCCGTCGCGCGGTGAAGCACAGACCATCCGCATCCCGAACCCGCCGGTCACGGTGAGCCTCGGCAGCGAGAACGTCGACATCGGCGGGCGTCTGGTCGAAGCCGAACTGTCGGCACGCGTTTTCGATTTCGGCGTCGTCTCGGTGCGCGCGAAGCTGGCGGCGCATACCGGACTCGGCTGGGACGCGTTTACGCACTGGGGTGCGGCGGTGAATGCCGTCTCCTGGCACGACTTGATGGTGCGCGCGCGCGACCGGCTGCTGGCACGCATCGCGCCGGCGGTCGAACAACCGCAGATTTCGCCGGTGACCGAGGACTACACGGTGTTCCGAGTGAACCAACTGCTCGACGCCAGCGGCGGCGCGTTCCCGCCCGAGGACCTGCACGACGGCGAGATCTCGCGGCTGCTCCTGGGCGAGCGCCGGCCGCTCACGGCGGACGCACGCAAGGAACTGCTGTCGCCGAGGCTCGCGTATTTCGAGGACGACCTGGCGGTGCTGACCTGGAGCACCGCACTCGTCGTGGAACCGGTGGCGGCCGACACCGACGTCCAGTACGTGCTCGAGTTCGCGAACGCGCAGTTGCTGGAGCTGCGCTGGTACGACTCGGTGCTCGACTCCGAGGTGCCCGCGATCCAGCACCGCTTCGTGCAGGCTCGGCAGGGCTTCCGGCTGCTCGGCCGGCGCTACAGCCGGCTGCTCGAAGAACTGCAGCGCCGCGTCGCCGACTCCGTGGATCTCATGGAGCGGCTCGAGAACTCGCTGCGGGTCACCGACGACGTTTTCCTGGCGCGCGTCTACGCGACCGCGCTCGAGGAGTTCCGCGAGCGCGCCTGGCGCAAGGGCATCGACCGCAAGCTCGCCATCGTGCGTGACACGTACGACATGCTGAACGCCGAGTCTGTGGCCCGCCGCGCCGAGACGCTCGAGGTCATCATCGTCCTGCTGATCATGTTCGAGATCGCACTGACGCTGCTGCGGCACTGAGTTGGACCAAGATCCATGCGAGGGCATGACTCCAGCAGAAAGAGTCGCGGAAGTCTGGCGCTTGACACTTGAGCTCTGGGAACGCGAGGGAAAGATCGCGGTCAGCCGGCCATGCACACTCCGACCCGATCACTCCGCATGACCCCGGAACCTGACGAGTAGCTGCTTGTTCCACCGCCGTCACACGCGTGTCACCGCCGCGTTGCCGGGCGCCTGCGAAGCTCCTGTCGCTGGGAATCCGCCCCCGGCCCGCCCCGCGCCCCCGCGGGCGGCACGCACAGGAGGCTCTCGTGGCTTACGAAATGACTTCCGAACGCCAGGCTTTCGCCGAGGTGCTGGAGCACGAGATCAAGAAGGTGGTGCGGTTGGTGCGGGCGTATCCGATCGCGCGTTTCGATAGCCGGCACCCGGAGTGCAATCGCTCGGCGTCTGAGCTGGCGCAGGACTTCGCCGGGCACGTCCGCCGCATCGAGGAGCTGGCCACGGGCCGGCCGGCCGAACCCGCGCGCGGCAGCCTGCACACGCGTGGGGACATCCTATTGGACCTTGAACTGGCTTATCTGGGCGCGCACATGGCGTTGCGCGCCATGCCGCCGTTCCGCTGGGGACAGGTCATCGACGTCCCCGCCGGGCTGGCCCCGTGGCGGCAAGCCCGGCGCGGCGAACTTCTGTGGCTGGCACTGCGCGAGATGGTGCGGCACGACCGGCACTTCGCGCTGCACCTGACGTCGGCGCGCGATGGCGACGACGGGCACGGTGGCGAGCCGCTGCGCTCGCGCGGCGTGAGGCCGGTGCTGGAACTGGTTGGCGCGGTCGCCTGAGCAGATGTCCGCCAGTCGCAGGGAGCCGACTCGGCCCGCGACGTGAACACGTGGATGACACCGTGCGGGGCGCTCGTGCCGAGTGCGTCGGGCTGAACGAATTGGCCCGGCGGCTGTTTCGGTTGCGTGACCGGAGCATGGCCGGGACGTGAGAAACCGCCGCGCTTGTGGCGGCGCCCCCCGTTCCGGCAGACTGTCTGTTTCGCTCGCCCCCCTGCCGTCCACACTCCGGAGGTCCCATGCGCCTGTTCCCCATCGCCGCCCTGGCTGCAGCACTTGTGCTGCCCGCTCTGCTCGCGGCGACACCCGTCCATGCCGAGCGCTTCGCCGTGCGTGCGGCGCACTTCGTCGACGTGCGCGCGGGTGTGGTGCGCGGGCCGGTGTGGGTGGTGGTGAATGGTGACACGGTCGAGTCGGTCGACAACGCCGCGCCCGCGGGCCTGGCCGTCACCGACCTGGGCGACGCCACGCTGCTGCCCGGCCTGATCGACGCGCACACGCACCTCGCGAGCCGTGTCGGCATCGACCGCATGGCGCGCATGAAGAGCCCGGCCGCGCGCAGCGCCATCACCGGCGTCAACAACGTACGCGCCACGCTCGAAGCCGGCTTCACCACTTGCCGCGACGTGGGCAGCAGCGAACTGGTCGACGTCTCGCTGCGCGACGCGATCAAGGCCGGCGAGATCCCCGGGCCGCGCATGCAGGTGGCGACGTGGTCCCTGAGCATGACCGGCGGCCACGGCGACGACCAGAACCAGGTCGACTATCACTGGTGCAACGACCTCGCCTCGGGCGTGGCCGATGGGCCCGATGAAGTGCGGAAGAAAGTGCGCTTCGACATCCAACAGGGCGCCGACTTGATCAAGATCCTCGCCACCGGCGGCGTGTTGTCGGCCAACGATGACCCGCGCCACACCACGTATACGCGGGACGAGATGCGCGCGGCGTGCGACGAAGCCAACCGGCTCGGCCGGTTCGTGGCGGCACACTGCCATGGCAAGGAAGGCATGATCTGGGTGAGCAACGCCGGCGCGCGCTCGATCGAGCACGGCACGTACATGGACGCCGAGGCCGCGGCCGTGCTGAAGAAGAACGGCACGTGGTACGTGCCGACGCTGTACGTGATCGAGCCGATCATCGCGCCGGGCAACCCGCTGAAGATCCCCGAGCAGAGCCTCGAGAAGGCGCGCACCGTGCGCGGCCACATGCGCGGCGCGTTCCAGACCGCGGTCAAGTACGGCGTCAAGATCGCGTTCGGCACCGATGCCGGCGTGTTCCCGCACGGCACTGAGACCAAGGACTACTAGATCTACACCGATCTGGGCATGACGCCGATGCAGGCCATTGGTACGGCCACGACGTCGGCCGCCGAGCTCATGGGCTGGGGTGGCAAGGTGGGTGTCGTGGCGAAGGGCTCGTACGCTGACATGGTCGCGGTGAGCGGCGACCCGATCAAGGACATCACCGAACTGGAGCGCGTGCAGTGGGTGATGAAGGGCGGCAAAGTGTACAAGGACCAGTTGGGGAAGTGAGCCGCGGTCCGGGACGGCCTGGGCTGGGTCCGCGCTTGGGCTGGGGCCGCAACACTGGGGCGTGCCCTGCCCCAGCACCTGACACCGCCGTCGCAACCCGAGCCCCCTCGCGGGCGTAGCATCAGCCCACCCGCCACCCCAGGAGCACGCGTGCCAGCCATCGTCGTGGAGCATCTGGTCAAGAGCTACGCCAAGGGCATCGGCGGCATGGGCGGTCGGGTGACCGCGCTGGCCGGCGTGTCGCTGGCGATCGAACCCGGCGAGACCGTGGGCATCATCGGGCCCAATGGCGCCGGCAAGACCACGCTGCTGGGCTGCCTGCTCGGCTTCCTGCGTCCCGACTCGGGGCGCATCAGCATCGATGGCCGTTCAGTCGACGATCTGGCCGTGCGCGCGGCCACCGGCTACCTGCCCGAACGGCTCGTGCTCGACCGCTGGATGACCGGCATGGCGTTCATGGAGTATCACCACGCGCTGGCCCGCTTGCCTGCGGCACGCCGCCGCGCCGACTGCAACGCGCTGCTCGAACGCGTGGGGCTCGGAGCCGAAGCCGGCGGCCGTCGTGTGGGCCGTTACTCGCGCGGCATGCTGCAACGGCTGGCGCTGGCACAGGCGCTGATCGGCAACCCACGCTTCCTGTACCTGGACGAGCCCATCTCGGGCGTCGATCCGGCGGGGATCGTGGTGTTCCGTGAGATCCTTTCGCAACTGTCGGCCTCCGGCGCGACGGTGCTGATCAACTCGCATCAGTTGTCCGAGGTCGAGCGCGTCTGCACGCGCGTCGTGTTCGTGAAGCAGGGCCGCATCGAGGCCATGGAGACCACGCGCGCCGGGGCGGCGCATGCGCGCGTCATGCGCGTGCGGCTGTCGACCGAGCAGGCCGCGGTCGCGAGCGAACGGCTCGCCACGCTCGCGGCGAGCACGGGCGCGACGTTCCGCGGCTGGTCGGCACCCGATGCGCGCTTCGTGGTGCCCGACGATGCCGGGGCCACGCGTCTGATCGCGGCACTCGTCAACGGCGGCGTCGCGGTGATCGAAGCCATGCCCGACGAGGGCCGGCTCGAGCGCCTGTTCACAGGCGGCACGGTCGGCGACAGCGCGACGAGCGGGCAGGCAGGCGCCCCGGCGAGTCCGCCACCCACGCCACACACCGCGTACATGCCGCCCGTGCCAGCAGCCCGGATACCCGATGCGCCGCCACCCCCTGCTTCACCCGGAGGTGCGGCGTGAACCCCACGCTCATCACGGCGTTCCTGCGCCAGCGCCTCACGAGCCCCATGCGGCTCGGGCTCATCGTGCTCATGACGCTGATCCCGCTGGGCGGCGTCGCCATCATGGGGCAGCTGTCGCTGCTCTCGGGCATCGCCGGGCCGATTGCGTTCATCCTCGCGGCGGGTGCCGTGGGCCAGGACCTGTCGTCCGGCACGCTGACGCTGTTGTTCGTGCGCCCGGTCACGCGGCTCGAGTACCTCTTGAGCCGCTGGATCGCCGCCACGCTCGGGGCACTCGGGCTGTGCCTGTTCACCTACCTGCTCGCCACGTTCATCCTGTTGCTGCGCGGCACGCCTCCGGAAGCGACCGCGCTCACCCAACTGGCGCTCGCGGCGGTCGCCTCCACCGCGGGCAGCGCGGCGATCATGATCATGCTCTCCACGCTCGCCGGCGGCCTGGGTGACGTCGGCCTGTGGTTCGGCTCGATGGTGGTCATCCAGATGTTCACCGTACTGGCGCAATTCAAGCAGTGGGCGTGGCTCACGCGCGCCTGCGGCGAAGTCCAGCGCGTGTTGTCGCCCGAGCTGTCGTTCGCCTGGGCTTTCCAGCACACGCCGCCGTCGTGGTTCGCCATCGCATCGTGGGCCTCGACCGTCACACTCGCCCTGGCACTCGCCAACCTGCGCATGAACCGTCGGGAGCTCTCGTATGCCGTCGACTGACGTCACGCCGCAAGGCACGCCCCCTCGCCGCGGCCCCACGCGGCGTGTGGCGCGCTGGCTGTGGATCCTGGCCGCCGCGCTGCTCGTGGCGCGCATCGCCACCGGCGTGATCGAGGAGCAGCATCCGCCCGCGAAACCCGACTTCATGAACTGGGTGCCCGCGGCCAACGCGCCGGCGCTGAGTGCGGCGAGCGGCAAACCCATCCTCTACGATTACAGCGCCGAGTGGTGCGGACCCTGCCAGCTCATGGCGAACGAGATCTTCAGCGACGAGAAAAAGGCGAGCGCGCTGTCATCGCTTGTGATCCCGGTTCACGTGGTGGACCGCATGCAGGAGGACGGCCGCAACACGCCGCTCGTCGACTCGCTGCAGCGCGCGCATGGCGTCAAGGCGTTCCCGACGCTCGTGGTGGTGGGTGCCGATGGCAAGCCCGCCGGTCACATCGAAGGCTACCCCGGAGCGCAGCGGACCATCCAGTGGATCTCCGAGACCAGCATGAAGACACGGCTCGGCGGCACGCCACGCGGTGGCGTGCAGTTCAAGTTCCCGTAGCCCGACCTATTCATGAACCGCGAGCCGAGCGGGTCGGATGCCCGTGAAGCGCAGGGAGCCGGCATGGCCGGCGACACCTGCCGCACGCCGGCTGACGAACCCGTCGCCGCGGGGCGGAACACCGGGGGCCAGCACAGCGGCACCGCCTGCCCGCAGTCGCGCTCCGGTAGCCGCGACACGGTCGCCGCAACCGCCGCGCGTCAGCGCAGTGCGATCGTCGTGCCGTCCGAAGCGGCGAAGCGCCGCACGGCTGCCGCCAGCGCCCGTGGTTGATCGAGCATGACGAAGTGCCCGCAATCGTCGATACGCAGGCCCTTCAGGTTCTGGATGCGTGCGTAGCCCAGGATGCGTGCGGCGCGGACCCACGGTTCGCCATGAGCCCACGAGCGCGCCGCCAGCACGGCCAGCACCGGCATGCGCAGTTCGGCGACTTCGTTGGAGAGATCCGATCCCAGTGCCACGGGGATCCACGCTCGCATGTTGGCGCGCTTCATCTGCGACGCCCCGGCCCACAACCGCTCGCCCTGTGCGGAGTCGCGGCCAAAGCTCGAGTACACGCTGTGCAGCGTGCCCTCCCAGTCGCGATCGATCTGTGCCAGCAGCGTGTCGGCCTCGGCCCTGGTCATCTGCGGCGCGAGCGCGGTCTCGACGAGCACGAGGGCACGCACGCGGGACGGCGAATGCAGCGCTTCCGAAGCGGCCACGAGCCCGCCGACCGAATGACCCACCAGCACGACGGGCTCGCGCGATTGCTCGGCAATGGCGCGGTCGAGCGCGAGCGTGGCCTGCTCGAGCGCGAATGGCGTCGACATGGGCGAGAGCCCGTGCCCCGGCAGTTCCACGAGCACGACGCGATGATCGCGTGCAAGATCGCGCGCCACGGGCAGCCAGTCGTTCGCATCGGAGCCCAAGCCATGCACGAGCACGACCGTGGGGCCATGGCCCATCGCGCCCACCGCGGCCGACGACGGCGGCGGTGTCGGCGCGGAACGGAATATGAGCAAGCCGAGCGTGACCGCAGCGGCCACGAGCATCGAACGACGGACCACGAAGGGGCTCCCTCCCGGAGGACCCTTGGGTCATCGGCAGGGATGGGCTGGGACTTGCGGCTGGTGCTCAGTCCGGGGCGGCCCTGCGAGAGCCAGAGGGCAACTCACTGCTGGGGCCACTTGCGGGGTGCCGTGCCACGCCGCCCATGTGCGATTCTCAGGGTGCGCCCGACCGGCTCGCGTGGGCCGAGCGGCTCAGTCCGTGCCAACCTACTGGTTCGTCGAGGCAGGAGGTCCGGCTTCCCCGGCGGACTCCTGCTCTATTTGGGACGCAGAGCCGCCCGGAAGCGTCGCAGACTCGCCCTTCGCTTCGAGCAGCAGCCGCTCCACACGTTCGAGCCGGGCGTTGACCTGCTCGAACGCACGCCGGGCTTCTTCGCTGGATTGGTCGTCGCCCACGAAGAACGCCGCGATGCGGGCGGTGACGAGTGAGAACAGACCGAGTCCGAGCAACATCAGTGCGAACGCAACGACGCGTCCCTCGGTCGTGGTCGGATAGCGATCACCGTAGCCAACCGTAGTCACCGTCGAGAGCGCCCACCAGACTGCATCCCCGAGGGTGCCGATGTTGCTGCCAGGCACACCCGTCTCCACGTGCAATACGATGAGCGCACCCGCGACAACTGCGAGCGCGACCAAGCCAACCACGTAGGGCACACCCTTGCCGCGCGCGACGCGGCGCGTCGTCTCGAGTGCGCGCCCCGACAATGTCATCCCGCCGATGGCGAACATCGCCCGCGCAACGCTGCGCAGCGCACGCACACCGCGGAACGCCCGCAAGAACGGCAGCACGAGTACGAGCACGTCGAAGAGGTGCGTGCGCAGCATGCGCAGCCGGTCCGGCGCCAGCATCAAACGGATAGCGAACTCGATCACGAACACCAGCCAGATGCCCCACGAGATCTCGTCGGAGAGCGTACGCCAGAGTTCCGGCACCCGGGGCAGGAACCCCATGAGGAACACCGGCACGAACGCGATCGACAGCGCCACCATCCAAGGCCCGACCCGGCGCTCGAACTCGGCGTAGCGTTGGGCGCGATCTTGCGCAGGGTGCGTCATGCTCCCTCCGGGAGCGCGGGCGGCACAGGCGCCGGAGCAGACGGTTGTGGGCGCGGCAGGCGGACGAGTGGCTCGACCGGCTTGAACACCCCGGTCGCGGACAACTCGCGCACCAGTTCGAAACCTTCGAGGCATGCCACGGGATCGAGATGCTCAAGCGCCGTGAAGTCGATTGCGGCCCAGGCATCACGCACGACCCGCACACTGTAGAGATACTCGTCGCCTTCCTGCGCCGTGCGCCGGTCGCGGCGCTGCGAGTAGCCTGAACACACCAACTCGAGCAGCGCCGGCAGCTCGGCGAACGCAATGCCGACAACGCGGAACGCGATGCCATGCACGTGTAACGCATAGGCCCGGCGCAATTGCACCGCGGTGCGCTCGCGAATGTTCAGCTTGAGTCCGCGCGCAGCCGGTTCCGCACGCTGCACCGGCAGGTCCTCCAGTTCCGGCAGGTCGATGTCCAGCACCAGCCGCGCACCGCCCTCCTCGAACGCGAACTCGATGAGCGTTTCACGCGGCCATCTTGTCTCGGTAAGCGCGCGCTCGAGTTCGTCCTCCATGATCGCCGGCTCCGTGCGCATGCGCTCCTCAACCCGGACGCGCTCGGCCTCTTGCGCCAAAGCATGTGCCTGCCGGCGCCCATCCCAGGCCGCGTGCAGGCGCTCGTACGTCTCGCACTCGTAGGCGTGAGCGCGCTCGAGGTCGTGGCGGCGGCCGGGCCAGAGACGGTCCCAGAACCCCACGACGAGCTCGCCCGGGCGCTCAGGCCCACGGTCCGTGAATGCGATGGGTGTGAACGCCGTGCGCGAGCCCGGCGCAGGCGTACTGAGATGGATATTCACGATGGCGTCAAAACCGCCCTCGATGCCGGCACAACGTTCATCGAGCCACGCCCGGAGCTGCGGTTCCTGCTCGCGGCGAATGCGCCGTTCGATGCCCGGCTCGAGCTCCGTACCGTCGGCGCCCATGATCGTGAGCCGTCCGCTCGCGTCGAGATCGAGCGTCGCCGAGACTCGCATCTCCCCCGGCCCTAGTGCAGTGCCGGGCGGGACAATGCGGCTACGGTGCGAAAGTCCGGTGCCGGGGATTCCGAGGTTCCGGTACAGGCCGCGCGGCCCGATGTTCACGCTCGCGCCGCGCATGCCGGCCGTCAGGCTGAGCCCGCCAAGACCCATATTCAACCGCAGGCCGGGCATGAGTCTCACACTTCGACGCAGCCTGAAACCCACGATTGCCCCGCCTACTTCTTCGCCGCGAAACGTGCCGCTGCGAACTCGCTGATGATCGCGGCGAGCGTGTCGGGCTGGTCCTTCATGGCCCAGTAGCCCGAGTCCGGCAGGCGGCGCACGGCGGCGGTGGTGTCCTCCCAGCCGAGCTGCTTGAGCGCCACACCCGACGTGAGCTCGGGCTTCCAGACGCGGCTCGTCATGATGACCTGCATGGGCACCTTGAGCGACTTGGCGTCCTTGTTGCCGTCGCTGTAGAAGCCCTCGCGCACGAACGCCTTGACCGTGGCCGCGGGCGTCTGCGTGAACATCGCGTAGATCGACTTGCTCTGCGTGGTGTCACGGCCGAGGTTCGAGAACATCATCTTGGAGACGCCCTCGTAGGAGCGCTCCATGAACTCCAGGAACTGCTTCTTCTGCTGGTCGTCGATCTGCACCGGGATACCGACCGGGACGTCCAGCAGGATCACGCCGCGGGCATGCGTCGGGTGCGCGGCCAGTGCGGCCAGTGCGGCGCGACCGCCCATCTGGTGGCCGACGATGATCGTGCTGTCGGGATTGAACCTGGCGAGCACGCCGTCCAGCGCCTCGCCCACCGTGACGAACGAGAACGGTTCGGGCAGCGCACTCTCGCCGTGGCCCGGCAGGTCCACCATGACGACGCGGTAGTGCCCGATGAGCTTGCGTGCCGTGGACATCCAGTCGCTGCGGCTGCCGCCCAGGCTGTGCACGAACACGATCGTGGGACCGTGGCCCAGCTCGGTGGTCTTGAGCACCACCGGCTCGGCGTGCACGACGGCCGCGAGGCCGAGCCAGGCGGCAAGCGCGGTGATGGCGGACAACGAAGCGATGCGGCGGTGGCGGAACGTCACGGGTGCCTCCTCGGCGGGATCAAGGATCGAGGCTCGTTTCTACACCCCATACCGGCCGGCCGCCACTGGCCCGCGGGCGCGGGCCGACGGTTGCGGCCCGCCCCCTGCTCGTGAACCGCACCGGACATGGCCACAACGGTTCAGGCTGGTATCGGCGGTGCATGGCACCGGCCCGACCTGCTCATGGACAGCCAGTCCTGGCGGGGGTACCCGTCGCAAACGGGTCGTGCTCATGGACAGGTCGAGCCAAGGTCACATCATTTGGCCCTTGTCTTACTGCACAACTGCGCAGTAAGGTTCTCTTGCGCTTGGGTTGCGGCCGTCGCCGCGCCGGGGACGCGAACACCGCGTCGCCCGCGTGAACGCCCGCTGGATCGACCGCGCCGTCAAGCACCCGCGGTTCTATTTCCCGGTCACCGACGCGAGCGCAGTGCGATGGCTCTGGCTGCCGACTGGATCTCGGGGTCGGCGGAACGAAGCTTGGCGGCTCGGGAGATCAAGCGCTCGCCAGCGGCGGAGTCTCCACAAGCCAAGGCAGCCAGCCCAGCCATGTATGGGTAACTTGCGCTATCAGGAAATGATGAAGCCAACTTCGAGTATTCGGCCATCGTCGCGGTCCAGTCTCCACCTTTGGCCAGCGTCAAGACGAGGCGTCTGTGATCGTCCGCCCATCTCGAGTTGCGCATTTGCGCTGCGAGAACGTCCTCTGCCCCCACGACAATCTCAACCCAGCCCACCGATGGGTCGTATCTGAAGAAGCGATCTACCCCGGGCGGAGCAACAATCTCGCGTGCACGAAAGTCGCGATAGAACCACCCCTGAAGTGTCGCATCCTCGTACCATACGCGTATCACTGGGCCATCACTGACCAAGAATCCGACTTCGCTCGGCACGTCGCGGAAGTAGAATCGCGTGTGCGGCGCTGGCGCAGGACACTTTGCAAGCAAGTCCGCGTGCATCCCGCGTAGACATCCCGCGGCACGACGAAGATAGGACTCCTCCCCCCAGTCGTGAATGACCGTCGTGCTCCGACCCGCCCGCAGTGTGCCTAAACAGAGAACCACACCAGAAGCCACCGCAGGCCATCGCGCCAGGAGGGGAGCGATCGCATACCAGGCACCGAGGCCGCCGAGAAGCGAGTAGTAGGAGTGCCAATGCAGAGCAGGGCTCAGGAGTGGTGCCCAGCCCAAGAACGCCCAGCATGTCCCGAATGCAACCTGATGCCCCGTCCGTGGCTGAACATTTTTGGTCGACGGATGGGTGGCCGGTGCGTCGAGCGAGTGATCTGCACTCGGATTCCCACGGTAACACCAGACTATGAACCCAATGAGCGCCGCACACCCGGGGGCCGCGAGCGTGGCGGCCGCGGGCCACCCGCCCGCGGGCTGCGGTCGAATGTCCAGGTTGAGGACCGCAAGCAGTGCGGCAACAAGCAGCTCTCTGGCTCTCGTACCAGCGCTTGGCACCTCACTGATTCGGTGGAAGCTTGACAGGACGCCGCCGTGTGATGGGTAAAGCGTGGCCCAGATTGCCAGCAGTATCCACATGGGCAGCGTACTGAGCAGAGCTCGTCTCATTGTCCGGTGTTCGTTGGTGACTAGCCAGCACACTGACAGAGCCGGAAGCACTGCAGCGGTTTCCTTGCTGCAAAGCGCCAGCACGAACATGGCGGTAGCCCACCCTGGCCTTTGATTCACCAAGGAGTGGAGCATGCCAAGCGCGAAGACGAGCATCCAGAGGTCCTGGACTCCGGCCACCCACGTCACCAAAGGCCCCCACGCCACCATGACGGCCGCCCCAGCAGTTGCAATGGCCGCCCCTCTTCTTCCAATCGCGCGGCGAATCAACAGGAAGTAGGAAACGAGGATGGTTAGCGCGAGCGCGCCACTGACTGCATGCCACGGCTCGACCCTGATCCCGAACATGCGTTGGCAGAGCCAGTAGTGGAATCCCTGCGACCATGGGCGGAACCACGGGCCTGTGCGCAGTGCGGGATCGAGCCAGAGATTGAACAGGCTCCTGGAGCGGGTCGTGTCGAGGAACGCGTAGTCTTCATTGATGAATGGCGCCTGGGCAGCCCATGCGTATTGCGTGACCAGGTAGACCATCAGGAACACAGCCGGAACACTCCACTGTGCCTGACGTGCGATTGTCCCGACGCTGGTTCCGCGTGAAGGCGGCTCGACCGGCACCCTCAATTGATTCGGCATAGGAAGTCCTCAACCGTCAACGCAACCGGGGGCAACTCCATGCGTCTCCCACAAAGTCACCGGAGAAGCACGATCTTCATCAAAGACACGGTTGTACCTTCGCGCAACCGGACAAGATAGGTTCCTGCAATGACGTTCGGTTCCAAGTTCAACTGGACCTGCTGGGAATGGTGGTCAGTCATGTCCAACTCCCGAGCCGCAACCAAGCGCCCCGTGACATCGAACAGCTCAAGGCTGGTGCGCCCGATATTGGGCCCGATTGTCAGGGTCAGGGACCGACTTGGGCTTGGATTCGGGGTTACGGCGAAGCGTGCGGGGCGCTCCGAACCAGGAGCAACGCCCACTGTCGAACCGCCGAGCAGGCCAGTTGGCAGGACGCGCTGAGAGTAGATGTCTCCGGAAGCGCCATTGCGCAAGTCGAACCACGCGCAGATGGCCCCACCTGCGGTATCCGAAATCAGGCTGTGACTGGCCTGAGTGCCTACTGCGCTACAGAGGGCGACTCCGTCGACTGGCCAACCGGGAGCGACGGCTCCTCCTTGAAGCACATGTTGTGCGAAGAGGTCGCTAGCTGAGGCATCTGCCCGAAAATCCAGCCATGCAATCAGAGCGCCCCCACTTCCATCAGTAACCAACGCCGGCGTGCTTTGGGCGTTCGCGGCCGTACAAACCGGTAGTCCATTGATAGGCCAAGCAGGGTCAAGTGTCCCGTCAGCCCGAATGCGCTGCGCGTAGATATCCAGGTTCGATGAACGATTGTCACCCCACGCGACGATGGCACCGTGCGCACCATCGCCTACAAGCGCACAAGCCAGCTGATTGCTGGGAGCGTTGCACACCGTACCCCCGTTGGCGGGCCATGCGGGGTCCACCCCCCCGTCCGCGAGGAGGTGCTGGGCGAATATGTCACCGTTTGTACTCCCTACGCGTTGATCAATCCACGCTGCGATGGCGCCGCCCAACCCATCTCCGATCACTGCGGGGAATAGTTGCGCACCGGGTGCTCCGCAAACCAAGGCTCCGCCCGATGGCCATGAGGTTCCCAATGCTGCATCGACTCGGAGGTGCTGGGCGTAAATCTGGGTGTTGGCTGCCCCATCGCGGTCATCCTGCCAGGCGAGGAATACTCCGCCGAGGCCGTCCTGGGTAGCGCTGGGCCGCTGCTGCACACCGATCGCCGTGCAAACCGCAAAGCCGTCCGTCGGCCAGCCAGATGCCACCACCCCATTGGATTGTATGCGCTGCGCGTAGATGTCACCGGTAGAACCTGAGCGCTTGTCTTGCCATATGAATATGGCAGATCCGGGGGTGCTCGAAACACCAACGGGTGCCGTCTGGTCTCCGGACGCCAAGCACATTGGGGAACCGTTCACGGGCCATGCCGGGTCCACGGTACCAGTGCCAAGAAGGTGTTGTGCGTAGATGTCGTAGTTTGTGCCGTTGCGAAAGTCCTGCCAACAGATGATCGCGCCGCCACCCCCGTCGCTCACAAGCACAGGAGAAGTCTGATTGCTGATGGCATCGCACACCACAATGCCATTTTGAGGCCACGCCGAATCAACACTCCCGTTGGAGAAGACGTGCTGGGCGTAGATGTCGCCCGACGTCCCTCTGAGATCATACCAAACGATGATCGCGCCACCGGCCATGTCAGGGGCGATCCGGGGAGACTGTTGAGCGTTGGTGGCGGTACAGACGGGCAGATTGGTTGTCGAGCTCGTAGGCCAGTCGGCTTGAGCGGCCCCTGGCTCGGTTGCCAGGACTGTGGCGGCGAAGCAAAGCGCACTGGCGTTTCGGGACAGGCGAAGCATTGCGTATTCTCCACGAAGAGGCGTCAGCGTTGTTCCGGTGCTGCCTCAAGGAAGCGGCAGGTATCCACGAGAGCGATTCGACGAACGACTAGACAGCTTCTGCACGAACAAGCTTGGCAGGGTGAGACGTTGGCCGGCCGCGCGCTAAACGCTCCACGTGCACCACACGGCGGCCTGAACGCCGTGGATCAACCGGATGCATGCTTGGTTCGGAATCATTAGTCAGTGCGCCATCCGGTGCGGCACGTTCAACAGGGTCGCGACTTCATCGCCAACCTCGAGGCCATCGAGAAGCG
>JANMAX010000051.1:0-2754 GCA_031360075.1 bacterium
CGTCAATGTCCGATGATCGCCCTACCGATTATCGCCCTACCGATGATTGCCGAGCTCAAGCTGCACCTGTCGGCGGTGTCGTTGCTGGCACCGCACCGGAGGCCGCACAACCTGGCATTGCTCCTGTCGGGAGCGACGCACGAGCGCAAGGCCGAAGTGGAACTGATCCTCGCCCGCCCGTTCCCAAGGCGCGACGTTCCAGAATCGGTCCGCCCGCTGACCGTTCCGAATGCCGCATCGTCACCAACCGCGCAAGTCGTTGCGAACATTGCGGCCAAATTGTCACCGGTGACAGTTGTCCCAGTGATCTCGAACGAAATGGCAAATTCGGCGGAACCACTTTGCGCCGGTGATGAGTCTCACACGCGGTGCAGCAGGCGGATTCCGCGCGTGCCTCAGCCCTTCCTGCGCTTCACAGACCGCTTCGGGGCTACCTTGGTCGCCGCGCGCGGCTTGGCTCTGCTCGCCGAGCGGGGCTTGGGCCCGGCCGGGACAGTGCGCTCGGCCTTCTGGCTTGTCGCCGCGCGTGAGGGCGCTGGAGCGGGCTTCCGGGCCTTGGCGGCGGACGGGGCCGCCGCAGGCGCCGGTCGCGACTGGCCGTTGCGGGGCCGCCGCCGCCCGGCCGCCAGCTGCGCTTCGAACTGCTCGTACGGCAGCGCGTTCAGTACATCGCGCTTCGTGAGTCCCGCGCGGCGCGCCTGGAAGACGCCGTAGCGCAGGTTGTCCAGCTGTGACGTGGCGTGCGCGTCGGTGTCGATGACGAACTTGCAGCCCTGACCGAGCGCGATGCGCGCGTTCACGTCGGAGAGGTCGAGCCGGTCGGGCGAGGCGTTGATCTCCATGGCGACGCCGTTCGATGCGGCCGCGGCTGCCACGCGTTCGATGTCGAACGCCACCGGCTCGCGGGAGCCGATCAGCCGGCCGGTGGGGTGCCCGAACGCGTTCACCAGCGGGTGCGACACGGCGCGCAATGCGCGCTCGGTGGCCACCTCGGGAGCCTGTTCGAAGCGCGAGTGGATGGACACGATGACCCAGTCGAGCAGCGCCAGCGTGTCGTCGTCCAGGTCGAGTTCGCCGTCGCCAAGGATGTCCACCTCGAGCCCATGCAGGATGGGCATGTCCGGGTGACGCTGGCGCGCCCCGGCGATCTCCGTGACCGACTGCCGAACGCGCGCGGCATTGAAGCCGTTGGCCATGGCGAGCGCCTTGCTGTGCTCGGTGATCGCCATGTACTGGTGACCGCGAGCGATGGCCGCTTCGACCATGACGTCGATGCTGTCCTTCCCGTCACTGCGCGTGGTGTGCATGTGCAGGTCGGCGCGCAGGTCCTGCAGCTCCAGGAGTTTCGGCAGCGTGCCGGTGCGAGCCCGCTCGA
The DNA here is from genome assembly GCA_031360075.1 of bacterium. Taxonomy (GTDB): domain Bacteria; phylum Eisenbacteria; class RBG-16-71-46; order RBG-16-71-46; family RBG-16-71-46; genus JAIOPA01. Next base: position 1,376 of record JANMAX010000051.1, read on the forward strand.
GTTCGCCGCGCGATTCGCGCAGCTCGGGGGGGATCCATGCCAGCCCGAGCGCCTGGTACACATCGGCCTCGGTGCGTGCGGCCACGGTGCGTTCGCCCTTCGTGAGCCCGTACTCGTTCAGGCTCATGCCCTTCTCGATCGCGAGCTTGCGCAGCTCGATGTTGTGCTCCTTGGAGCCCGTGAAGTAGAGCAGTGCCGCACCGAAGCTGGCCTCGGGCACGACGCGCAGGTCGACCTGCAGACCGATATCCAGCCGCACGCTCGACTTGGTGTCGCCGCGTCCGAGCACGTCGACCACGGAGGGGTGAGTGGTGAACGCCTGCATGATCTGCCCGGCATCGCCACCACACACGAGCAGATCGAGATCTCCCACCGACTCTTTGCGGCGCCGGAACGAGCCGGCGAGCTCCACCTGCTGTACGCCCTTCAGGGCGCCGATCCGTTCGGCGAGCGTGTGCGCAAGCGTCCAGGCTTGGGCCAGCAACAGCCGCCCTGACCACTGCGACGCGGTGGCCAGCGATTTCAAGACGTTGGTCTCGACCTTCTCGCCGAAGCCCGGAAGGTCGCGCAGCTGACCGGCCCTGGCGGCGGCTTCAAGCCCCGCGCGCGTCGTGATGCCGAGCGTGTCGAACAGAGTCTTCACGCGCTTGGGGCCCAGGCCCTGCAACTCGGTGAAGCCCACCACCTCGGCGGGATACCTGGCGAGCAGTTCGTCCATGATCGCCGTGTGGCCGGAGGCCACGAGCTCTCGAATATTCTGCGCGATGCCCTTGCCGATGCCGGGCAGGGCTTCGAGTGCGCCGGGCGTACCCGCCAGCGACGCGAGGGATTCGCCGTGGTCGCCGACGACACGCGCGCCCTCTTTGTAGGCGCGGACGCGGAACACGTTGGCGCCGTCGATCTCGAGCAACGTGCCGATGCGGGCGAGCGTGCGGGCGAGTTCGGCGTTGGTCATGGCAAGTGCTTCCTTCGGATCGCGATGGATGGAGTGCGGGCCGCGAGCGAGCCGGGTCGGCGCCGTGCCGACCGCGGCACTACCCCTTGTGCCCGATGCGCTTCAGGAATGCCGCTTCGTCGATGACCGTGATGCCTAGTCGGCGGGCGTCGTCGAGCTTGGAGCCGGCGCCCGGACCGGCGACCACGAGCGTGATCTTCTTGGACAACGTGCCCGAGACGCGTGCGCCGTGGCGTTCGGCGAGTCGCTGCGCGTCGGGGCGCGGCATCGTCTGCAGGCCGCCGGTGAACACGACGATCTCGCCGTCGAGCGCCTGCGGCCCGGTCGGACGGGCTTCGACCACGGGTTTCACGCCCGACTTCAAGAGCCGGTCGAGCACCTTCTTGTTGCGCGGGTTGGCGAAGAAGTGGTGTGCGCTGGCTGC
>JANMAX010000076.1:0-1747 GCA_031360075.1 bacterium
CGAAACCTGTTGGTCCGGATCGGGAGCCCAGGCAGCCACACTCCCATCCGCGAGGATGTGGGCGAGATTCGTTCGCGGCTGCCCACCGACATATGTGAACAGCCCGCCGATGTACCACCCGCCCTGCCCGTCGGCGACCACTGTGTAGATTCGGCCGACGACGCGAGGATAGTTCGCGAGCGGAGCCGCAGAATGCACATCGCACGGCACACCGCCACCTGTGGAGGACCCCACATGGAGGAAGCTGCCCCCTAGGTAGATGATATGACCAAGCTTGCCGATGGCAAGTACACGATCGCCGGGGCTGAAGCACCAGAGCGTGGTATCCACCGCCTGAGCACGCGCGGTCCCGTGCACGCCGAGCAGCAATCCAAGCCAGAGACAGAGCACCCGGATTCCGACCAGGCCACTCTGGCTCACACTGCCCTCCCCCATTCGACCAGCCGGGGCCCATCGAGCCCAAGTACTCATAGGTCCCCAGCCGGTCGAGATAGCACGCTGCGCGCGCATCGAGCGCCTATCGGAGCATCGGAACACGGACCACCATGGCTCGGCGCCCACCCGTGAGCCGAGCGAAGTACATGCCCGTCGAGACGCGCTCGCCGTCGTCCTTGCGGCAGTCCCACACGAACTCGTGGCGCCCCTGGGTCGCACGACCGTCACTGAGGTTCCGAACTCGCCGCCCAGAGAGATCGTAGATCACGAGTCTGGGTGTTATCGCGTCAGCGGACTCAACAGCGAAACGCACCAGATCGGCTCGCGGGCGGAACTCGGTGAGAAAGAAGCGCAGGCCACCCGCGTCAGGCTGATTGCCGACACTGGCGTTCGTGGGATGCACAAAGAAGAACTTCTGCGCCGCCGGGTTCCAGTGCATGCGCGTGATGCCGATGCCCGTCGGCCCGACGTAGGATGCAAAGTAGTGAACATCGCCTATTTGGAGATGCTCAGCCGCCTGCCATCCAATCACGCTCGCATCGTTACCCGTGTAGGCGTAGAGCGAGTCCAGCTTCGGCCACGCGGAGGCGGCCGTGTTGGTCACGCTGTCCCCGGGCGCCTGCGTCAGGAAGTACGTCGACCTGAACCCCTGAAAGTCGTAATTCGCATTGGCGACAAACATCCGCCACGCACCCGTGAGCGAGTCCCGGACGACCAGCGGAGATTCGAGTGCGCCGGTGACCACGGCAAGATGCTGGCGATCGGTCGCGACGAACTTGCCGCGATCCTCCCATTCATTCAGGGTGCCCGCTTTGTTCCGAGCGACACCGATTGCGTACCGCGGCCAGAGGACGAGATCCTCGCCCGCGTTGAACAGCAGATAGCGCCCGGGGTACTTCACTTGGTCGGGGTCTGGCATCACGAAGGGGTCGCGGAAGCTGGTCCTGCCGGAGATTTCGTGGCCGGTTATGTCTGCCCATTTCGTGTCCGCGGCGGTATATGCGGGCGTCGTCCGACGCGTCCAACTGATGTTCGTGGTGCCAAGCATCGGCGTCGTCGCGTACCCAATACTCTGGTTCCCCACAGAATCCACACCGGTGTAGAACATGTACGTCAGGTTGCCGATCTGCTGGATCGACGGTGCCCACACCTTTGCGGCATCCCAGCCCTGGCCGCTCGGACGGAATGCGTTCAGGTCCACGTGCCAGGGGGCACCGAGCGTGTCGCACCAGGCGTGCGCGATGATGCTGTCGGCGGAGTTGGCGGTCTTGACCCGGATGTAGAACAGGTGGAACGCGCCCTTCCAGGGATG
>JANMAX010000078.1:0-13542 GCA_031360075.1 bacterium
CTGATCGCCGCCGGATGGTCGAGCGCGGTCAAGGCGATTGCGCAGGGTGACCCGCGCAGCGGCTCGACGGCTGAGCGTGGAATCCGCGCGCCGCTAGAACCGGCTCGAGAGCCGCAGTTCGATGCCCTTGAACGGCTGCACCTGGTAGCAGGTGCCGGCCGTGCACGCGAGGCCGCCACGGCGCTGGCCCGCGAACAGCACGGCCTCGTGCCGCTCCGCCACGCGTGCGCTCGCGCTCCAGCCCACGAAGTGCAGGGGCCGGCCGCGGCCGAAATCCCATGACGGATCGAGCGGGTCCGTGGTGCGTTCCCAGGACACGGCAAGACTGCCCACGTCCGCGCGCGTCACCGCCAGCGACGCGAAGACGTTCTCGTAGCGCTGGCGAACGATCCCGAACGTCGTGAAGTCGAAGCCGACCCGGGCGGCCGTCTGTCGCTCGACTTCGGCTGCCACCGACCAGATGCCACGCCAGCCCAGCCGGCCACCAGCGCCGTAGGTGTCGCGCTGGATCACGGACAGCGCACTGTCCGCCGAACGGTCCCAGAACAACGAGGTCTCCCACGCGGCGCCGGGCGAGGGCATCCAGCGGAACTCGGCGAAGCGCTCGGTGAACTGGTCGCCGCGTGCGTTGTCGGCCTGGGACAGGTTGCCGATGAGCGTGGCCCCAGGACGGGGGGACCACGACAACTCGATCTGGTAGCCCTGCTCGCGCTGCGCCAGCAGCACGTGCGTGCTGCGGTTCAGCAGCAGCGCGCTGTGCTCGCGCACCAGCGAAGGCAGGTCGTTCGTGCCGAGCGCGAACTTCGCATAGTCCTTCCATTCGGCGGCCAGCCCCCAGTCGCCGTACGCCAGCGAGGTCGAGGCATAGAGCGCGTGCGGCACGTGATCACGGCGGTCGAACCGCCACCACTCGCCGATGGTGCGGTCCTGCTGGGCGTACTCGAAGTACACCGGCATGGAGCCGCGGTCGGAGGCCGCAAGCTGGAACATATCCAGCTCGAGGAATCCCGAACCGGCTTCCTGCTGTCGCGGCAGCAGCGTCGAGGGGTCGATGCCGCCGCCCGTGCGCTGGTAGGTGGTGCCGATGCGGGCGCCACGCGGCAGCGCGAGCGCCAGCTCACCGCCGCTCAGGTGTCCGCGGTGCTGCGGCCGGTCGAGGAGTTGCTCCTCGGCCAGCGACACGGTGCCTTCGCTGGGGGAGCCGGTGAGGAGCTTGGCGCGCACGGGCCCGCGCTCGTACTCGAGCAGCGCGCCATCGACGTCACGAGATGGCGACCAGCGCGTGCGGAACGATGTGTTCTCGAGCACGACGCCGGTGAGCTCGAACGACCGGTGCACGAGCCCTCGGCCCAGGATGGTGTAGAAGTTGCCGACGCGGACGTGCAGCCCGTCGTGACTCCAGTCCACGTAGCGCTGGCTGAGGCCCTGGTACTCGTTCAGCTGGTCGCTGTTGCGGTCGGTCTCGAAGCGCAAGCCCACGAGTCCATCGCCCGACAAGTACTGGAGGTTCACGAGCGCGTAGCTGCTCTCGCGGTTGGGCGAGCCGCGGTCGGCGAACGTCTCGGGCCAGTTGCCCGCCTGCGCGAACAGCAGACTGGAGCCCGAGAGTTGGGCGTCGGCCGGGATGGGCAGCGTGAGGGCGAGCGCCAGCAGGGCGGCGCGCGCGACGACACGAATGCCCGCCCGTGCGACCGGCATGGCCTCAGGGGCGCGCGCGCAGGAGCGGGTGAGCCCAAGCGCGCGTGCGAACGCAAAGGGCGCGGGCACCCGGGAAGCGGGTTGCGGCATGCTCACGGCCGGCGCGCTGCCGTGTCGGCCCCTGCCGGATGCGGGCAGAGCGCCGCCAGACGGTCGCGGAGCGCGCGCTCGCCGGCCCGGAAGCCAACGCGCGACATCACGATGACGCCGTTCGTGTCGATCAACACGGCGGTTGGCATCTGCGTGACCTGGTAGACCTGCTGCATGCGGCCATCGAGGTCGAGTGCCACCGGGAACGTCAGCCCTTCGCGCGCCACGAACGGGCGCACCTTGGCGGCATTGCGTGGCCCATCCACCGAGATGCCGATCACCGTGAGCCCGCAATCGGCGTGCGCACGCTGCAGGGCCTCCAGTTCGGGAAAGGCTGCCCGGCACGGTGCGCACCACGTGGCCCAGAACTCGAGCAGTACGGGACCCTTGTGGCGGAGCCGCTCGAGTTCGAGCGTACGGCCGTCGAGGTCGCGCAGCCGGAACGCGGGCGCGGTACCGCCGGCGTGAGCCAGTCCCGCGCACAGCAGCGCGGCGAGCGCGAACGCGATGCCGGTTCGCCGTGTGCGCGCACGGGCGCGCGCGAGCGGCATGGGCGCAGCGTGGGACAGACCGCTCGCGCTCCGGGACGGCTCCGCACCCATCGTGGGCGGCGTCACCGGGTGAGCACGAGCCGGCGCGTGAGCCGCCGGCCGCCGGACTCCACCTGCATCAGGTAGAGCCCGGGAGCGAGTGAGCGTCCGTCGCTGCCGAGCGCGTCCCAGGTCACACGCGTGACCGCGTCGCCGCCCGCGGCCGAGAACGCCGCCACCTGCCGGCCCGACAGATCGAGCACCCGGAAGTTCGCTCGCGCTCGGGCTGCGCCCGCCAGGCTCAGTACGACGCGGCGCGAGAACGGGTTCGGCGAGACTTCGAGCTGCATGCCCCCGCCTGTGCGCGGCGGCGGCGCTGACAACGTCAGCGCGGTCAGCGCACTGTTGATCGCGGGGTAGAGCTCGTCGAGGTGCAGGCGGTTGCCGTAGTCCCAAGCGTCGTCCGCGTGATACCGGATGATGCCGTCTCCGTCGATCACCACGTAGTTGTCCCGTTGGTTGTATGGCTTGATCAGGTTCGTGTCGGAGAGCGCGCTGCCGTCGGCGCAATCCCGGAGCAGGGGGAACGTCAGTCCGCCGGCATTGATCCGGAACTGTACGAGTTGCACGCCGTTCGGACCGGACGCCATGACGTCCGTGCCCAGCATCACGAAGTCGTTGGGATGGCTCTCGTGGAACAGGGACCAGACGTTGGTCTGCACGGACGGACCGTCCGTGACGCACTCGGGTCAAGCACTCCCGAGCACGAACAGCATGACCACCTTCCCACGAAAATCACTGAGCTTGTGTGACACACCATCGAGGTCGGTGCCGCGAAAATTCGGCGCGAGTTCGCCGGCGTGCAGGCCGGCGAGCGCCGGGGCGGCGGCCAGGATCAGCAGGGCAGCGACCGCACCGAGCAGGCGGATGGGACGGGGCATGGCGGTCTCCGGGCGTCAGGGTGGGCGGGGTTGCCGTAGCCCAACGGTACCATCGGAGCGAGGGCGGGGTCACCGCCCAATCCGACTATTCGCCGCCCGCGATGCGGCTGCGCCGCTCCAGGAACACCACGTCGCGCCAGCGCCCCTGATGCCGTCCGATGCGTTCGCGCACTCCCAGCACGCGGAACCCGCAGCCCTCGTGCAGCGCCAGGCTGGCGGTGTTTTCGGGGAAGATGCCGGTCTGCATCGTCCAGATGCCCGCGGATTCGGACTCGCGCACCATGGATTCCAGCAATGCCCGGCCCACCCCACGGGCGCGGGCGTCCGCCGCGACGTAGACGCTGTCCTCGACGACGCCAGCGTACACGGCGCGCTCGGAGATCGGCGACAGCGCGCACCAGCCGAGCACGCGGCCCTCGAGATCGCGGGCGACGAGCCGCGGGGAGGCGAGATGGCCGGCATCCCAGTCCGCCCACGCCGGAACCTCGGTCTGGAACGTGGCATCGCCGGAGGCGATGCCCTCGGAATAGATCGCCAGCACCGCGCCCGCGTCCGCGGCTGCCATCGGACCGATCCAGAGCTCCGTATTCACGGCCGGATCACCGCGCGGTCGCGGCGGCCAGTTCGGCGGGCAGTTCGCGGTCGCGGGCCGCGACACCGCACTCGGTGATTCCCAGCACGCTGTCTTCCACGACCACGCCACGGAGCAGCGACAGCGGCACCATCTCGAAATAGACGTTGCGCGCACGGACGCCCTCGGGTGCGTCCTCCCAGATCTCGGCCGGCGGCATCTCGGCGATGCCGAGTGCGGGGGTGGCACTGGGTATGATCCTTCGCCTTGTTCCGATGGCCCACGCCGGCACGCCGTGCTCGCGTGCGGCCAACGCGGCCGTGTACGAGCCGATCTTGTTGAGCACGCCGGCCTCGGTGACGGCGTCGGCGCCGATCCATAGCGCGCTGACCTGTGACAGCAGCAGCGGCAGCGCGGCGTCGGCGACGAGCCATGCCTCGATGCCGGCATCGGCCAGCGCGCGGGCGGTGTCGCGCCCCTCGAGCAGCGGGCGGCTCTCGGCGATGATGACACGCGGTTTGCGGCCATCCACCGTGAGTTCGCGGATGGCCGCGAGCACGCATTCGCTGGCGGACAGCGTCGCGATCCACGGCTGGCGAGTGGGGAGCAGTTGCGCGGCGACCTTGGCGGCGTCGCGCACCGCCAGGTCCAGATCACGGCGCTCGGTGGCACCGCTCTCATTCAAGTGGGCGCGCAGCTCGCTCGGGCTGTCGCGGCGCGCCACCCCGGTGTCGGCGATCGACAGCGCGCGCGCCGCGAACTGGTGCACGAGCGCCATGCTCGGTTGCGCGGCCTGCGCTTCTCGCAGCCACACGAGCAGGGCGGCGCGCAGGGCAGGCGTGTCGACGGAGCGGTTCGTGTCGAGCCAGCGGTCGAGTGCGTCCAGGAAACCCCGAGCCACGCCGCCGGAGCCGGACACACGGTCGGCGGCCGTGCGCCGGGTCACCATGACGTCACTTCCCGAACAACTGCTTCAGCCACAGGATCGTGGTCTGACGACCGAGTTCGCCGAATGCTTCGGTGAGCGGGATCTCCTTCGGGCACACCTCGACACAGGCCTGGGCGTTGCCGCAGTCGGCGATGCCGCCGCGGCCCATGATCTCCTCGAGCCGTTCCTCGGCGTTCATGCGGCCAGTCGGGTGGGCGTTGAACAGCCGCACCTGCGCCAGCGGCGCCGGGCCGATGAAGTCCGAAGCGTCGTTGTACTGCGGGCATACTTCCATGCAGCAGCCGCAGGTCATGCAGCGCGAGAATGCGTAGCTGATCTCCTGCTCGGCTTCGGACTGGCGCGGACCCTGTCCCAGATCATACGAGCCGTCGATCGGGATCCAGGCCTTTACGCGCTTCAGCGCATCGAACATGGGTGTGCGGTCGACCTGGAGATCCCGGACGACCGGGAACTTGGTGAGTGGTTCGAGCGTCACGATGCCGTCCCCGAGTGGGTCGATGAGCGCGGTGCAGGACTGGCGCGGCTTGCCGTTCACGATCATCGTGCACGAGCCGCAGACCTCTTCGAGGCACGACGACTCCCAGTTCACCGGCGTGGTCTTCTGGCCCTGCTTCGTGACGGGATGCTTGCGGATCTCCATCAGGCAGGAGATGACGTTCATGTTGGGCTGCCAGGGGAGCGAGAACTCCTCCCAGCGCGACGAGCTCGTGGGCGAGTCCTGCCGCTTGATCTTCAGCTCGATCGTCTGACGGACCATCGCCGCCTCCTAGTCGTACTTGCGCTCGACCGGCGCGTAGAGCGAGACGTCCACGGGGTCGTAGCGGAAACGCGGGCCTTCGGGGGCGAACGAGGCGATCGTGCTCTTGAGCCAGGTCGCGTCATCGCGCAGCGGGAAATCCGGCTTGTAGTGTGCGCCGCGGCTCTCGTCGCGGGCCAGCGCACCAAGGGTGACGACGCGCGCCAGGTGCAGCATGTTCCAGAGCTGGTTCAGGAACGACAACGGCGCGTTCGCCCATGTGCCGTGGTCGAGCACGCTGGCTTTGTGCCAGCGTGCCTGGAGCTCCTGGATCTTCGCATCCGTCTCGCGCAGCTTGCCGTTGTGCCGCACGATGGTGACGTTCGCGAGCATCCACTGACCCAGTTCTTCCGCGAGCTGGTAGGGGTTCTCGGGGCCATCGCGCTTGGCGAGGTCGCTGAAGCGCGTGTTCCACTTGAGCTCGGCGCTGTCGATCAGCGAGGAGGGCGTCTCGGCCGCGCCCTTCAGCCCGCCGACGTAGGCCAGTACGGCGGGGCCTGCGACCTGGCCGGCATAGACACAGGACAGCAGGGAGTTCGCACCCAGCCGGTTGGCGCCGTGGTACTGGTAGTCGCATTCGCCGACCGCGTAGAGTCCGGGGATGTTCGTGCTCTGGTTCTTCGGGCTCGACAGGTTCAGGAAGCCCTCGGGGGTGCGCTCGTAGTCGACCCACAGCCCGCCCATCGAGTAGTGCACGGCGGGGTAGATCTTCATCGGTTCCACGCACGGATCGTCGCCGGTGAACTTCTGGTAGATCTCGAGGATGCCCTCGAGCTTCTTCATGAGCGTCTCGCGCGGGATGTGCGTCAGGTCCAGATAGACGCCCATGCCGCCGCCGACCCCGAGCCCGAGGTCGACGCAGACATTGTGGATCTCGCGGCTCGCGACGTCACGCGGCACGAGGTTCTTGTACTTGGGGTAACGCTCCTCGAGGAAGTACCAGCGTTCGTTCTCGGGGATGCTGCGCGCCGGTCGGTGGTCGCCCTTCTGCTTGGGCACCCAGACACGCCCGCCCTCACCTCTTGCGGACTCGCTCATGAGCCGAAGCTTGTCGAGTCCGGGGATGGCGGTGGGGTGGATCTGGATGAACTCACCGTTGCCGTAGTCGGCACCGTCCATGTAGGCCGCAGCCGCGGCCGAGCCGGAGTTGATGATCGAGTTCGTGCTCCGGCCGAACATCAGGCCGGGGCCGCCGCTCGCCATGACCACCGCCGCGGCGGCGAACGCCTTGGGCTTCATGGAGCGCAGGTCGAGTGCAGTCAGGCCGGCGCAGCGGCCCGAATCGTCACGGATGGCGCCGACGAACTCCCAGCCCTCATACTTGGTCACGAGGCCTCCGGCCTCGTGGCGGCGGACCTGTTCGTCCAGGGCGTAAAGCAACTGCTGACCGGTGGTCGCGCCGGCAAACGCGGTGCGGTGGTGCAGCGTGCCGCCGAAGCGCCGGAAGTCGAGCAGGCCTTCGGGTGTGCGGTTGAACGTCACGCCCATGCGGTCGAACAAGTAGATGATGCCGGGCGCGGCGTAGCACATGCCCTTGACGGGCGCCTGGTGCGCGAGGAAGTCGCCACCCCGGCAGCTGTCGGTGAAGTGGATCTCGGGCGAATCGTTCTCACCCTTGACGTTCACCGCGCCGTTGATGCCGCCCTGCGCGCACACCGAGTGCGAGCGCTTGACGGGCACGATCGAGAACAGGTCCACCGGCATGCCGGCTTCGGCCAGCTTGATCGTGGTCATGAGTCCGGCGAGCCCGCCACCGACCACCGCGACGCGGGGGGAGGCCATCAGCGCACCCTTCCTTCCATGACGACGGAGCCGTGCTCGGCGGCGTGCGGCTTCTGCAGGAAGTCCGCGCGGAAGCCGAGGAATCCGAACAGCGAGGCGATGCCGATCACCGATAGCGCGAGGAACACGGCAATCGCGAGGTGTCCGACCATGCGCTGGGCGCCGCGGCCGGTGGCGATACCCCAGTGGATGGCGAACCCGAACAGGCCGTTGCCGAAGTGGTAGCAGGCGGCCAGGATGCCGACCACGTAGAACGCGAACACGGCGGGGTTCCGCAGGTGATGGTTCACATAGTCGTATGCGCTCGCCGAATTCAGGTAGTGGGCGTCGAAGCGCAGTGCCCACGTGTGATAGATCATGTAGAAGATGAGCAGGATGCCGGTGGCGCGCTGCAGTGTGTACTGCCAGTTGCGCGCATAGCCGTGCTTGCCGGCGTTCGCCTGCGACGTCGTGGCGATCAGCACGCCGACCACCATGTGGAACGCGATCGGGAGCCAGATACCCAAGGCCTCGATCAGCACGACGAACGGCAGCCGTGCCAGTTCCGCAGCGGCGTCGTCGAACGCGGCCGGGCCCTGCAGCGCACGAGCGTTGGTGAACAAGTGTTCGAGCAGGAACAGCCCGATGGGGACGACGCCCGTGAGCGAATGCAGCCGCTTGAGCGCGAAATACCGACGGTCGCTGACCTTCATGGTAGGACCCTTTACCGTGGGTGGCTGGATGGAGTCCAAGCGAACCTAACAGACACGCGCGCCAGCGTGCCAGCGGTCGGGCGAGCCCGGGCCTGCTGACCGTTTCTCCCGCAACGATTTGCAGTGCCCGGCGGGGTGGCGCTGCCAGCTGGACACATGCTACCGTGACGCGTCATCCGGCAGCGAGGAGGGAGGCGCGTACGGCCTCTCCCGGGCGCCGCCGCGCCGCCGAGAGCCTTCGGTGGTCGATTCCTCCGCAGACCCGCTGCCCTTGGAGAGTCACGCACCGCCCATGTCGGTCTCTGTCCAGGAACTCATCCAGCATCAGCTGCTGCCGCGCGTCTCCAAGCCCAACCGCTATCTGGGGCACGCGCTCGGTGAGTCTCCCAAGCCGCTCACCGCGGCCGACGTCCGCGTGCTGATCGCGTTCCCGGACGCCTACGAAATCGGTCTCTCCAACCTCGGCATCCGGATCCTGCATCACATCCTGAACGGCCGGGCGGATACTGCCTGCGAACTGACGTTCGCGCCGTGGCCCGACGCCGAGGCCGAGATGCGACGGCTCGGCATCCCGCTCTTCTCGCTCGATTCGCATGCGCCGGCGTCGGAGTTCGACGTGCTCGGCTTCTCGCTGCAGTACGAGCTGCAGTACACCAACGTGCTCATGATGCTCGATCTGGCCGGCGTGCCACTCAAGACCGTCGATCGTGACGCCTCTCACCCGCTGGTCATCGCCGGCGGCGCGCAGGCGTTCAGTCCCGAGCCGATGGCCGAATTCATCGACGCCTATGCCATCGGGGACGGCGAAGAGGTCATCCATCACATTGTCGACCTCGTGAAGCAGGGCAAAGCCGAGGGTTGGGCCCGAGCCACGCTGCTGCGGAAGCTCGCGCACGTGCCCGGTACGTACGTGCCGTCGGGCTACCACACCGTGGTTTCGAGCGAGGGCTGGCTGGTCCCGCATGCGCGGCCTGGTTACCCCGAGCGCATCTATTCGACTTACGTGAAGGAACTGAAGGCGGAGTATTACCCGCCCATGCCACTCCTGCCGGTGGGCGAGATCACGCATGACCGGCTCTCGGTCGAGGTCATGCGCGGCTGCACACGCGGCTGCCGCTTCTGCCAGGCCGGCATGATCAACCGTCCGGTGCGCGAGAAGCCGGCGAACCAGGTGGTCAGCGAAGTGCTGCGAGGGCTGCAGGGCACGGGCCTCGAGGAGGTCTCGCTCATCTCGCTGTCGACGACCGACCACACGCAGATCGTCGATCAGGTCAACGCGCTCGCCGACCTGCTGTGCCCGACGCGCGTGCAGTTGTCGCTGCCCTCGACGCGGCCGGACAACGTCCCTGTCGACGTGGCCCGCCGCATCGCAGCACAGAAGAAGGGCACCATCACGCTGGCGCCCGAGGCCGGTAGCCAGCGCATGCGCGACGTCATCAACAAGAACCACACCGAGGCCGAACTGCTCGTCTCGGTGGCGACCGCGGCGCGCGAGGGGTATACAGGCGCCAAGCTGTACTTCATGTGCGGGCTCCCGACTGAGACCGACGACGACCTGCGCGCCATCCTCGATCTGGGGCACAAAGCGTGGCAGGCGGCGCGCGAAGCGGGCAACAAGTCCTTCCGGATCGTCGTCAGCGTGTCGCCGCACGTACCGAAGCCGCACACGCCGTTCGCGTGGGCCGCGCAGGTCGACACGCCGGAGCTGAACCGGCGGCTTGGCGTCATGCGCGAAGCCGTGAAGGGCAAGCCCATCACGCTCAAGTACCGCGACGCCGAGACCAGCCTGCTCGAGGGTGTGTTCACGCGTGGCGACCGCCGGTTGGGCGCGCTCATCGAGGATGCTTATCGCCGCGGCTGCCGCTTCGACGCCTGGAGCGAGCACCTGCGCTACAAGACCTGGCTCGATGTGTTCGCGACGCATGGCGTCGATCCCGAGCGCTATCTGCTCGGGCGTGATCACGCGCTCGAGCAGCCGTGGGACGTCGTGCAGTCCCCGGTCACGAAGAAGTTCCTGGTCCGCGATCTCGAGCGCGCGAACCGAGCGGGGGCCCTTGAAGACTGCCGTCTCGAGGACATCTGTTTCTCGTGCGGAGTCGTCGACTGCAATCAGCGGCCGTGGGTGAAGCAGCCGCATGCACCGTTGGATCTCGCACAGGTTCTTGCCACGCTTCCGGCGCCCGCATTCGGCCGTCGCGCTCGCTCCGCGAGCCGCAATGGCGCGTCCGCGACCGCGGGCGGCGTGGCCACCAGCACACGCTTCCGGGTGGCGTTCGAGAAGGGCGCGTCGATGCGCTTCCTCTCGCACCTGGACCTCATGCGCACCTGGGAGCGGGCACTTCGCCGCTCCGGGCTGCCGCTCGCTTTCACCCAAGGGCATCACCCGCATCTCAAGATGTCGTTCGGGCCACCGTTGCCACTTGGATTCCGTTCACTGGCCGAAGTGTTCGACTTGGAGCTGACCCGCCCGCCCGGTTTCGACCTCGCCGAGAGGTTGAACGCCGTGCTGCCGGACGGACTTCATGTCTCTGACTTCCGGCCCATCCTCTACAAGAACCCCTCGCTCATGAGCCAGATGGAAGGGGCCAGCTACCGAGTACGCTTCCCGGTCAGCTACCTCTTCGAAGCCGGGATCGCTCCCGGCGAACTGGAGTCGCTGCTGCATGAACGCACCGCGCGCCTGCTGGAGCAGGACGTGGTGATCGTGCGGCGGAAGAGCGAGGACAAGGCACGCGAATTCGACGCCAAGCCTTCGATCGTGGCGATGCATCCCAGCCTGGACGAGAGCCCGGCGGTGCTGGACCTGCACCTGCGCTTCACTCTGCGCGCGTCAGCCCGGCCCGACGACCTCCTCGGCCTGCTGGTCCCCGAAGCCGACCCCCGCACCGTGGATGTCGAACGCACGGCGTTGTGGGCGGACCGGGGTGGCGAACGGTGGGAACCGTTCCGCCTGCTCACCCCGTACTGAGGCCGCACGAATCGCGCGTCCGGGAAGGACGCCCGTGAAGCAGCGCATCATCATCAACGCGGACACTTACGAGACCCGCGTCGCCATCCTCGAGAACGATGAGCTGGCGGAGTTGTTCGTCGAGCGTGCCGAGCAGCGTCGCAGCGTCGGGGACATCTACAAGGCCCGCGTCAACGCGGTGCTGCCCGGCATGCAGTCGGCATTCGTCGATATGGGCCTGCCGAGGACGGGCTTCCTGCACGCCTCGGACCTCTCGGAGTCGCTGAACGCTCTCGAGGACCTGTCGGACGCCGACGACGCGAACGGCGACCAGAAGCGCCGCCGACGCGCCCCGGTCCCGAAGATCGAGGACCACCTGAAGAAGGGCCAGGAGATCCTTGTGCAGATCACGAAGGAGTCGATCGGCACCAAGGGACCGCGCGTCACCCAGCAGGTCAGCCTGCCGGGACGGTTCTGCGTGCTCATGCCTGGCGTCGAGCACATCGGCGTGTCGCGCCGCATCGAGGACCGCGCCGAGCGTCAGCGCATCAAGGCGATCATCTCGGACCTGAAGCCCAAGGGTGTCGGCGTCATCGCACGCACGGTGGGCGAGGGCAAGGGCGACGCCGAGTACGCCGCCGACATCAAGCACTTGTCGCGGCTGTGGGCGAAGATCGAGAAGAAGTCACAGAGCGCGCGTGCGCCGGCGCTCATCCACCGCGAACTCGAGATGGCCGCGAGCCTGATCCGCGACCTGTTCACGGAGGACGTCGAGGAGGTCTTCATCGACGACCCGGATTCGTTCGGCGAGATCCAGTCCTACCTGAAGGCGGTGAGCCCCGAACTGGCGGATCGCGTCCGCCACTTCCAGGGCAAGGACCCCATTTTCGACGCCTTCAGCATCGAGTCGCAGATCGAGAAGACGTTCGAGCGCAAGGTCTGGCTCAAGAAGGGCGGCTACATCTGCATCGATCACGCCGAAGCGCTGGTCGCGGTCGACGTCAACACCGGGCGGTTCACCGGCAAGAAGAACCAGGAGGAGACGATCTTCCGCACCAACATGGAAGCCGCCGTCGAAGTGCCCCGCCAGCTTCGGTTGCGTGACATCGGCGGCATCATCGTGGTGGACTTCATCGACATGGAGTCCGAGGCCAACAAGCGCGCGGTGCTCGACACGCTGCGCGGTGAGTTGCGCAAGGACCGCGCGCGCACCAAAGCGTTCGCGGTGAGCGACCTGGGCCTGATCGAGATGACCCGGCAGCGCGAGCGCTCGTCGCTGCTGCACTACTACACCGAGGACTGCCCGACGTGCGGTGGTCTGGGCAAGGTTCCGAGCAACGAGACCATGCTGGTCAAGCTGGAGCGCGCGCTGCGCCGCGTCGCGGCACTGTCCGGCAACAAGCGCATCACGGTGAAGGTGGCGCCCGACGTGGCGTTGTACTTCGTCGAGACTGAGGCGCGACGCTTTGCCGAACTTGAGAAGCGCTTCAAGCTCCAGGTCGACCTGAAGGACGATCCGCAACTGAAGCGCGGCGAGATGCGCATCTTCAACGAAAAAAAAGTCGACCTGACGAAGCAGGTCGTGGGGGCCGTGCCCGGCACGTGAGCGCAGCTCGCGAGCCGGGAACCAGCGCCGGCCGTGCCCGGCACGTGAGCGAAGCTCGCGAGCCGGGAACCAGCGCCTGCCGTGCCCGGCCGGTCCCGGGCGCTCAGGCTCTGCTCCGGAGTGCGTAGGAGCAGCGGTCCCTGGGCGCTGTCACGAGATGTGTGGCCCAACACGCCCGGTGTGACCCGAGCGGGCGGGCCGAAATGCGCTTGCGGTCCATGCGACCGCGAGCGTATTCTCATATTGATATGGTTTTCGCTGGCCACCCCCCTCGGCCGGCGTTCGAATCCCCCATTCGAGCACCATCATTCACGGGTTCCCCCGCCCGCGGGAGGCCAGTCATGGCCCAGCGCACGCGACCCGACATCGCCTCCGGGCGTTCCGACATCGATTCCCAGCTCCGCCAGCGCACCATCTCCAGCATGGCGAGCGCCAGTCTGCTCGCCGTACTCGGCACGCTCATCTTCGCTTGGGCGCTGCGCAGCCCGGACTACCCGTGGTTGTTCGCGGTCGGCGCGTTGCCGTGGCTGGTCGGCATCGTGACGTTCGCACGAGCGCTGTGGGTGTACCTGCGGATGTGATGGTCGCGCAGTGCGGAGTGGAAGCTCGCATGGGGCGCTGCAACGCCGAGCTTCGAGGCCGGACCACGCGGACTGGTGCGCTGGGCTTCTGCGGGCTAGGGCTTGACCACTCGAAACGACAGCGGCCGTTGCAGGCGTTCGAATCCTGAACGCGACGGGTGCTCCATCTGTACGATGACGCGTTCGAGCGGCCGCAGGCGGTTGAGCTCGCCGATCAACGCGCGGTCGGCAGGCGGACCACCCACCACCATGATGAGCCTCAGTTTGACGCCCACGAGGTTCCACGCCCCGAGCGCCTCTCGAGTGGGCGGCCAGCCGGGCAGCAGCACCACCAGTTCCGCGCCGTCCGGCAGGATGAC